>NZ_WXEY01000001.1:0-300000 GCF_009877425.1 Heliomicrobium undosum
TTGATAAATCAATGACGGCAATCTCTCCGTTGGTCGATTCGCTTTCTCCAATATAGTCATTTAACCACCCCTCTAAGGAGATGGGTGGTTGTGTACCGATTATCGATCCCATTCTAACGTCGGCTAGCATGGTTCGTATCCGCATAATCAAAAAATCTAAAAACTGCGAAACATTTTGCTCTTGAGCAAGCCGCTCAATATGATTAGGAAGGTCTTCCCCATTAAAATAAACTGGCGAATCTTCATCAGGGCCTTCATATCTCAGAGTCCCGCCCACTGTTCCAAGAAAACTTTTCACTGCACTTATACATAATTCAACATCTCTTCTATTAAAGGCATCGTAGAATTTTATGATTTCTCCATTCCTCTGAAATGACCTAAACTTAGAATTAGCAACAGCCTCCAAATTTGTTTTTAATAATTGGAGGTTGCTTTTGACAGTTTGGTCATAATAGGCTTTTGATGAAAAATAATCTGCATCATTTGCAAATTCTTGAACCTTTTTACCGAAATCCCCCTTTTTATCTACATAGGATAAGGCACCCATATTTAAGTCATTTATTAAAGAAACTAAACAGCTGGAAAAGTGACGCCTTAATTCAAGAGAACAATCTTCTACTAATTGGTTGGAACCATTTCTGATTTCACGCAGAGCTCGTCTTAATAGCGGTCCTTGAGTTTTTCCACTTGCTTGAGATATTGAACTCCACTCAAAACTATTCCACATCCAGGCAGGGACACGTAATTGTTTAAATCCTTCCTCATCTTCACTAATCTTTACCGTATACTTCCTAACATTCGTGCAAATGTCATCAAATGTCTTTGAATACTCACCATTAGGATCCAAAATAATAAACCTAGCGTTAAGAGCCGACTCGTCACCTTTTACTTCTTTTGCCGCCTCTAAGGACCACCGAATCAGTCCTGCAACCGAACAGGATTTCCCGCTGCCTGTATTACCCAGGACGGCTAAATGACGACCAAACAACTTGTCGGGATCCACTTTGACGGGCGCATTCGCTGCTATCGGCGCGTAGCCTATTACCACTTCAGCATTTTTATCTCGATTTTCAACGATCGCTTCTAGTTGTTCTTGTGTAGGCAATACTACAACATCGCCTACGCAGGGATAGGAATATACACCCCTGTCTAAAATATAGCCCTTTTTCTCATGATATTTAAGGATACCGAGAGGGTTTAAACTCATTTTTCGTTGAGGAAAAGGTAAATCTATTATATCAAAGTCTTTTAGGCCTTGCCTTTTGGGAAACTGGGAATGTTCTATTCCCACCCAGGAAATCATTCCAACAAGTGCGCCCGCTTCATTAGGAACGAGCGCAAACCCGTTAATCCTGGGAAACAGAGTCGGGGTTCCCGTATTAATCGCTGTATTGATTGGCGCTGTAGTATCTAGTGAAACCTTTATTTCTATGGGAGAAACAAAGTCCACAGTACCGATGGTTAAATTTCGCAGTTGGTCGTAATCTAAAATGTTGCTCATGCTTCACTCACCCCGGCTTCCTCTTCGTCTGACTTTGTGCGAGGTGGGATATCTCCGCGTTTCTCCTTAAGCTGTTGACTTTTTATAGAAATTCGATCTATGGCTGCTTTAGGAAGATAATATTCGACTAAGGTCTTTAAATTACCAAAATGATTCCCGATCAGAAGGGTGATCTGTGCAGGATTATTTTTTTGGTAAAATTGCTTTATTCGCTTAGTTCGATCGTCAAAAGCGATGATTACAATGTGTGTCGATGGAATTGTAAGCATGTCCTGAATAATCCGATTTATATGCGAATCACCGAAGCTGTATCCGTAAGTTACCAAAACTGAGTTAGGCCTGCATACGGCGTACGAAAGATCCCTAAACAATTCTGCGTACGGATAAAAAGCTGTTTCAATATCCTTTGCCGAATTGGGGTAAATCACCAACTGCTCTGGACCATTAAAGGTATCGTCCGCTGTTTGTCCAAAACCGATCGGGACCTTAATGATTTGACCGTTTTCGAATCTCCAATCGATTGAACCATGCAGCTTTGTAATTCTCGCTACACCCTCAACATACCGAGGTTCCCCACGTATTCCCGGAGGGTTATAATGATAATCTAACTCTAATTTAGTTGTTCTGAAAATAGGTTTGATTCTTCCAATAAATCTATCAATGGTGATAATGCCAGCCATATCACAACCATACTCAATAAAACGATCATAATTGGTTGTGAAGATATTGAGTCTGTCTCGTGATGCAGTTCGGCTTGAGAAACTAATTAGAAATGATTTTAAATAACTAAGTGCTAGGTCATCGTTTTTTTCTATAAATGTACGTTCGGTCCCTAGTATACTTGTAATGAAATTTTTAAGAATTGAATTAATTCTTTCCTCCAGCTCCGGTGCATCATCACTTCCCGCTATTTTCAGTCCCTTAAGCAGCTCAATCGCCGTCCTGAGATCATCCTCAAAATTAGCTTCACCGCGTCCCATCAATCCAGCAGCCTGATCCGCCCAATTTGAAATGTTCTCCTTATATTTACATTCAAACTGAAGTCTCCCCATTCCTGTCGCGGCACAATTTGCCATCGCTGTAACGGCAGTAGTGAGACCCGCACCCACCAATAAAGATAAATGTTCGCTCTGAAAAATTGCTGACAACCACGGTTCGATATGCCTTCTATAATCATTGCCTTCAATGGATTCTCCCGATTCGAAGGAACAGACCTCTCGGTTAACTTTCATTACGTTCCCTGCATCCCAATTTAGTTTTTTTTCCATATTAACCTCACCGCCAATTCTTTTATTCGGTTCTAATTACCTCATGTCATGAAAGAGAAACGGCCATTTAGTAAAATATGGTATGTTGTTCCGAATAAATCCCTTCTTAAATTATACCATAACTAATTTGGTCACAACGCACCTAAACAGGTTCTTTTTTCCTTTTTCTAGCTATTTAATAATAAAACGCAGGAGGTGTTCCCCCCTGCGTTAAGCTTGTTGCGCCTATTTTTCGAACCTATGTTTCGTCGAGGCTTTTTGTCAATGCAATTCCGCCGGGACTTCCGTTTCCAGCATCGAGAACCCGCAGCCGCCGCACTGGACACATTCATGGGGTTGGTGCACACACATCAGCAACGGGTCGATCTCCGGGGCGGGAAACATTTTAACTACTGCTTGCGTCATCTCACGCGCCTCCTTGTCTTATTCCCATGTTCAGTGTTTTCTTGTCCACCACTTTGTGAATGTGTTAACTTTCTTTTATTATAGGGTGGCGCTGAAATATTTTCAAGTCTTTTCGCAAAAATGGTAAGCCCGTTTTCGAAAAATACTGTATCCTCCCCCATCGAAGGCCCTCTCACCGCGCCCGTCCCCTCGTGGAGCCGGCGGGGCCTGCGCCGGAACTCCCCTGGAAAATAATATTTCGTTAACTTGTGCAATTTGTCATTTACTTTTCCTATCACCTCTCGTATAATATCCGGTGGTTTGCCAATAGCCAAGTAAAAACGCGAGGGGATTTGTCCAGATGAACAAGTATGATGTGGCAATCATCGGTAGCGGACCTTCCGCCATTTTCGCAGCCTACGAACTTGTCGTCACTTGTCCGACCGCCCGTGTGATCATCCTCGAAGCGGGCAGCGATATCTATGCAAGGAAATGCCCCATCGCTGAAAAAAAATCGTCCCGTTGCGTGAAGTGCAACCCCTGTGACATCATGCGGGGTTTCGGCGGCGCCGGCGCCTTCTCCGACGGCAAGTATAACTTTACCACCGAGTTCGGCGGCTGGCTCCAGGAGTACCTGCCGGCCCAGGACGTGATGGACCTCATCGATCATGTGGACCGGATCAACCTGCAGTACGGCGCGCCCTCCGATCTGTTCAGCACCGAGAAGAGCACTATCGGTAAAAAGGCCCTGGCCCATGACCTGCACCTGCTCCACGCCAAGGTGCGCCACCTGGGCACAGAGAACAACCTTCAGATCTTGAAGAGCCTCTTTGAATATCTCAACAAAAAAGTGACCCTCCTTTTCCGGACGCCCGTGTCCGCCATTACCCCGAAAGAGAAGGGCTTCCTGCTGGACATCGGCAAGCCCGAAAAGATCGAGTGCGACTACCTGATCGCCGCCCCCGGCCGGGCCGGTTCGGAGTGGTTTGCCGGCCAGTGCAAGAACCTGGGCCTGTCTCTTTTCAACAACCAGGTCGATGTGGGCGTCCGCGTTGAGATCCCCGCCGAGGTATTCCAGCACATCACCGATGAGGTCTATGAGGCCAAGCTGGTCTACCGGACCAAGCAGTACGGCGATCTGGTTCGCACCTTCTGCATGAACCCTTACGGTTATGTGGTGGCCGAAAACACCGATGGCATCATCACCGTCAACGGCCACAGCTACCGCGACGAGAAGCTGCACAGTCGCAACACCAACTTCGCCCTGCTGGTGAGCAACCGCTTCACGGAGCCCTTCAACGAACCCCACCAGTACGGCAAACGGATCGCCTCCTTCTCCAACCTGCTCGGCGGCGGCGTCCTTGTCCAGCGCTTCGGCGACCTCGTCAAAGGCCGCCGCACCAACGAACACCGCCTCGCCCAGAGCTTCACCAAACCGACCCTGAAAGCCGTCCCCGGCGATCTCAGCCTCGTCCTCCCGAAACGCCACCTGGACAACATCGTTGAGATGATCTACGCCCTCGACAAGATCGCGCCGGGCATGGCCAACAACGACACCCTGCTCTACGGCGTAGAGGTGAAGTTCTACAGCTCTCGCCTGAAGTTGACCAATCAGTTGGAGACGCAGATCGCCAACATGTTCGCCATCGGCGACGGCGCCGGCGTGACCCGCGGCCTTTCCCAGGCCAGCGCCAGCGGCGTCCATGTGGCCCGAGTGATCGCGGAACGGATGCAACAGTAATCCATAGACAAATTTGATTGGCGAAACGGAAATAAACGCCGGATGCAAAGACGCAATCCGGCGTTTTGATTTTGTCATCGGCGGGCGCAAACTCGCGGCCTCAACGGATAGATTGTTCCCAAAAAATATACCCCCTACCCCTATACAGTACAAGCATGACGGTGCTATAATATCGACGACATCAAATGAAAGGGGTATATCCTGTGCTACAGAAATATAAGAGCATCGCCTTTCTCATCCCGCTGGCCTACCTCTCCCTCGGTCTCTACTATCCCCTCTTCGGCTACGTAATGGCCCTCTGCATGGCGATCGCCATCGGCCTCTCCACCGTCGCTGGGCGCAAGTGGTGCGGCGGCCTCTGCCCCCGCGGACTCCTCTACGACAAGTTCCTCGCCTTCAACCGGAAAAAACCTGTCCCTGCTTGGCTGAAATGGAAACACGCCCGCAACATCTTTTTTGCCGTCTTCATGTCCGTCTTCGTCTGGCGGCTCACCCTGACCGGTGGCGACGTCTACAAAATCGGCTCCGTCTTCGTGACCATGGGCATCATCTCAGGCACCATCGGGCTTGTCTTGGGCATCCTCTACAAAACCCGCTCCTGGTGCGTCATCTGCCCCATGGGCGTCATGGCCAGCTGGTTCGGGGCGCTCCGCGGTCGCGCCGGCGCCATGACCATTGCCTCGGATTGCAAAGAATGCCGGATCTGTGAACGCAAATGCCCCATGCAGATTCCCATCGTCAGCTACAAGGATACCCACACCGCCCCCATCGCTGATGGTGCCTGCATCCGCTGCGGCGAGTGCGTCGGCGCCTGCCCGCGCGGCGTCATCAAGCGGAGCGGCGTAGAATCGAGCACAGGCCGTCCCGCCCAGGAGACGATCTAAAAAAGCTGACAAGAAAATAAACCCCAAAGCTGAAAACGCCCTGCCGCAAATCAACGGCAGGGCGTTTTCCACTTTATCGCAGCTTTTTGAGGAACGTTATTGCAGCCAATGCAGTTGCGGCCCGATCTCCTGCGCCTTTTCCCAGACCTCCCAGAACTCCCTACCGCTCAACCGCCGGTTCAAAGGTGGAAAGTCAGAGGCCCGGTGTTCCGGGCGGTACTGATCCATCAGGTTCACCCAGGCATCAGGGGCCACCTCTTCGACGATGAAGCGGATCACGTCCAGGCTGTTCTCAGGAAGACCCGGCAAGACGAGGTGGCGGATGAGCAGGCCGCTTTGAGCCACCCCCCGATCATCCAGCACAGGGTTTCCCACCTGCTTGTGCATCGCCCGGATCGCCTGCCGGGCCGTCGTCCCATAATCAGGGACGCCGCAGTAGCGGCGACCCAGGTCGTCGTCGGCGAATTTGAAATCCGGCAGGTAGATGTCGACGACACCGTCAAGCAGTTGGAGGACCTCCATGCTGTCGTAGCCGCCTGTGTTGTAGACGATTGGCAGGGTCAACCCCTTCTCCACAGCCAAGACAAGGGCATCCAGAATGGTCGGCACATAGTGGGTCGGGCTGACCAGGTTGATGTTTTCGCAGCCCCTCTCCTGCAGTCCTATCATCACTTCGGCCAGACGCGCCGGCGTCATCGTCTCCCCTTCCGCCTCGACAGAGATGTCAAAATTCTGGCAGAAGACACAATCGAGATTACAGTAAGAAAAAAAGATGGTCCCGGAGCCGCCGTTGCCGACGAGAGGCGCCTCCTCTCCCCAGTGCGGTCCGTAAGAGGCCACGACGGCCTCCCCACCGGCGCGGCAGGCGCCTCGCATCTGCCGGCGGTCTGTCTGACAGCGACGGCCGCAAAGCAGGCACTTCTCCCAGATGCGGTGGGCTCCTTGGGCTCGCTGTCGTAACTGTTCAATCGAAAGGCGCACGGAGATCCATCCCCCTGTTCTGCGGGAAAATACTCATCCCGCATGGATCACTTTTTCCGGTCGAAAGATCGATATATAGGGATGTATCCCCCGTTGGAAGGCAAAGCATGCGAACGCAAAAGGGATTCCCACCCTGAAAGTGAGAATCCCTTGGCCTGTTTGTCTTCGATTGGCTATGGACATAGCCGGGTCAAATCCGGATCACCGGCTTAGACACCGTCCTCACCTCGAGAACGCCCGTATCAGGAAAGGCCTCAATCGTCCGGCCGTGGCTCCCTCCCGTGTCCTCGGCGACTATGGGGATACCGAGCTTGCGCAGGATATCCTTGCAGGCCTCCGTATTGCGCTGGCCGATGCCCTTGGCGCTGTCTTCAAAGCTGAACATGCGTGCGCCGCCGGCCATCTTGGCCTTCAGCCGCATTCGCGAAGCACCGGCCTGGACCAGCATGTCGACCAGTTCCGGCACGCCCGAGTCGGCAAACTTGGCTTTTTTGTAGGTGCTGGACCGGGCCAGTTCCGTCGACGGCAGCATCACATGGACCATGCCGACGATTTTTCGCGCGTCGTCGAAGAGGGTGACCCCTACGCAGGAACCGAGGCCCAGCGTGCAGATGGAATCGGGCGCTTTGGCGATGTTGGAATCGGCGATGCCGACTTTAATAACTGCCATGGCGGTGTACTCCCAAAGCAAAAAAGATTCTGCTGAACGCCTCCGGGTCGGGCAGCAGGAAGATGTGACCCGTCGTTCCCTGGGCGATTCCGTTTCCCTTCTCCCCGCCGGGAAGGATCTCGGCGTCGATCAGGATGGCGAAGTCGCTGCTCTTTCCCGTTTCCATCAGCCCAAAACTCAGGATCGCCCCAGCCATGTCGACACAGAGGGAGGGCACGCTCGTCCGCAGATCAAAACCGGTGAAATCAGAGAGTGCCGTCAGGTAAGAGCCCGAGAGGATGTTGCCCACCTCCTGAAGCACGGACTGGGCCATCTCGGAAAGCTCCTCGCTCTCGCCTGATTCACCGGTCACGTCGCGCACCAGCGCCCCACCGTCGGCAGCGCCCATCACAAAGAGCATGTTGCCGGCGATGTCGCCTTCGATGCGGGAAAACACGGTGGACACCAGGTTTTCGGCGCCGCCCACATACTCGGTCACATCGTTAAAGGGCATGGGAAGCACCCGGTTGACGCGCATGTCGACAGGCTTGCCCAGCAGCCGCGACAGCGCTGTCGCCGCATTTCCGGCGCCGATGTTGCTCACTTCCCGCAGCACATCGAGATGAAAGTCGCTCATATCACGGATAAGGTCCTGCATGGATTTCACCTCAACTATCTCGGTCGTCACCGGATGACCTCGCCAATCCGCTTGTCAGAGACTTTGATATGGTTGACGATCCAACTGACCAGCAGATCGCGGACCTGGCCCAGGCGTTCCTGAGACAACCCTTTGTCAAGCAACTCCTTGTTGACGTCATAGACCATATTGATAAACCAGTTATGTTCTTCCCGGTGCTTCTTGAAATCGTCATAGCCGTTGCGGAGCATGATCAGTTCTTCTGCGCCAAAATGCTGAATCGTATACCCGATCAGGTAATTGACCGTTTCTTCGATCTTTCGGGCGTCCCGGCATTCTACCGCGTCGACAAAGGCGTTGACCCGTTCCACCAGTTTCTTGTGCTGATCGTCAATGATGCCAATTCCGATGGACAACTCGTCCGTCCACTCCACTCTCATCGGTCGACTCCTTTCCTGTTCCATTGATCAACCGGATCTGAAGTTGTAACGCCGGGCATTCTGTAGTCCTCATTCGTCGTACTGTGATTATAGCATACTTTAGATTTGGTTCTGTATCACCTGTTTCAGATCCGGTGAGACAAGCCTGCAAAACGAATGATCTGTTGATGACTGGCTCTGATGAGAAAGGCTTTTCATTAAAAAAAGCGATGCCGCAAAGGCTCGCTTTTTTATTCATGTTCCAAGCATTTTCCCTGTTCTCGTTACGGCACATCGCGCCTGAGGGCGCCTTCCCCTGCGGCATCGGCCTCCGCGGTTTTCTTCGGCCGGATCCAGCGGGCGATCCAGATGCTGATCTCGTAGAGCAGGTACATGGGCGCCGCCATGAGGGTCTGTGAGATCACGTCTGGCGTCGGCGTGAAGATGGCGGCAACGACGAACATGATCAAAATAGCGTACCGGCGGTATTTGGCCAGGAAATGGTGATCGACGATACCGAGGCGGACGAGGAACATGATCACCAGGGGCATCTGAAAGACAAGGCCAAAAGGGAGAATGAACCAGAGCGCAAAGGAGAGGTACTCACTGATGGAGATCATGGGCGTGAAGTCGCCAAAGGTGATCAGGAAGGTCACTCCGATCGGGTAGACCGTGTAAAAGGCGAAGACGACGCCGGACACCAGCAGCAGGACCGAGATGGGCAGGATGATGTAGACCCACTTGCGCTCATGGGGATAGAGCGCCGGCATGACGAAAGACCAGATCTTCCATAAGATGACGGGCGAGGCGAGGATCAGCCCCGCAAAAAAAGACACTTTGACGGAAGCAAAAAAACCTTCCGCCGGCCGGACGATGACAGGCTTGATCCCCAGATCGCCCATCGGTTTCGTCAGCAAGGCGATCAGTTCTTGGTTCCAGTTGTAGGCGACAGCCGTGCCCGCTACTGCGGCCACCAATGCCCAGATCAGCACCGTCCGCAATTCTTCCAGGTGATCCGTCAAAGGCATGGTTTTTTCTTCGTGATTGGATTCCGTCATGGGGCCGGTCGCCTCCTCAGAACTCCCGGAGAATCCGGTACAGGGTATCGCGCTGGGCCGGACGCTTGCCTGCGTCGCCGATAGCCCGCACGATCTCGTCCATCGGGACGCGGTGCTTTACGCCGGCGGCCCGGACGACATTTTCTTCCAGCATGGTGCCGCCGAAGTCGTTGGCGCCGAAGGCCAGGGCCACCTGGCCCATCTTGGCGCCCTGGGTGACCCAGGAGGCCTGGATGTTGGGAACATTATCGAGCATCAGGCGAGAAAGGGCAAGAGTTTTTAGATATTCGACACCCGTCGTGCCTGTTCCTCCCAAATCGGTATAATCTGGCTGATAACTCCAGGGAATGAAGGCGGTAAAGCCGCCTGTCTCGTCCTGAGCCTCCCGCACCCGGATCATGTGCCTGACCCGCTCTTCGGGGGTTTCCACGGAGCCGTACATCATGGTGGCTGTGGTGCGCAAACCGAGGCGATGGGCCGCCTGCATCACGTCCATCCAGCGCCGCCAGCCGATCTTACGCGGGCTGATCGCCTGGCGCACCCGGTCATCGAGGATCTCGGCCCCGCCGCCCGGTATCGAGTCGAGGCCGGCGGCGCGGAGCCGGCCGATGACCGCCTCCAGGGAAAGGCCCTCTTTTTCGGCCAGAAAGACGATCTCCGGCGGTGAAAAGGAGTGGATGTGGATAGGAAAGCGGGCCTTGATCGCCCGCAGGAGGTCCTCAAACCAAGCCAGTCCCAAGTCGGGATGGATGCCGCCCTGCATCAGGATCTGGGTGCCGCCGACAGCGACGGTCTCTTCGATCTTCTGAAATATCGCTTCTTGAGAAAGGACATAGCCCTCCGGGTGGCCCGGCGAACGGTAGAAGGCGCAGAAACGGCAACCGGTGACACAGATGTTGGTGTAGTTGATGTTGCGGTCAATGACGAAGGTCACCCGGCCGTCGGGGTGCAACCGTTCGCTCACCTCCCGAGCGACGGCGCCCAGCGGAAGCAGGTCGGCCTCTGTCAAGAGGATAACACCCTCCTCCAGGCTGAGCCGTTCGCCGCGACGGGCCTTTTGCAGGATACTCCGCCAGTCCAAACCCTTTGCAACGTCGCTTGTCGAGAGATTTTCCCGCATGAAGGAATCTCCTTGCGCGCCGGAGTTTTCCTGCGTCAAGGCATCCCCTTTTTCTTTATCCTTCATCTTGACCCCACACCTTCAACTTCACCGGCGCCGGCAGGACGCCGACCTTCGCCGCTTCGGCAAAAAAGGTCTCCGCCGCGTGCTGGTAGAGGTTGTCCAGATCGTAGCGGATCGTCCGGAAGTAGTCCAGCAGCAATTCCTCAGGGAACTCGTATCGCCGCCGCGCCTCGACGAGCACCTCCTGCGGGTTTTTGTCAGACCAGGTCCGAGCCTGGCGGAAAGCCTCAGCCACCCGGTCGATCTCGCCAGCCTGACGCTTGACGTAGTCGTGGCGAATGGCCCAGAGGGCGTAGACCATGGGGAGGCCCGTCATCTCTTTCCAGACGAGACCCAGGTCGATTACGTCATGAAGCCCCAACCCGCCAAGGCCGCCCTGCCGCAACGCCTCCGCCGCCTGCAGCGCGTCGTCGCCGATGAGCAGGGCTGCCGGATGCTCGGCCAGCATGGCAGCCAGATCAGGCGATTGCGGCGCCAGGGCGCAACGGATGCCGTAATGGCGCTCCAGGAGGATTTTCAGGAGCGCCACCGAGGTGGCCGACGAGGTGGTCACGGCCAGCGTCTCTCCGCGCAGTTCCCGGACAGGCCGGCGCGTAAATAGGAGGATGGAAGCGACCCGCCCATCGGCGCTGATCGACACGTCGGGCAGCACCCAGCCGGCCTGGGGTTGCCCGGCGTAAGCGATGGAGGAGATGGGCGTGATGTCCAGTTCGCCTGATAAGAATTTCTCATTCAAAAGGGCCGGAACGCCGCGGACGAACTCGGCCGTTAAGGGGACGGCGCCTGATTCAAAGGCGTAGTAGATGGGCAGCACATTCAAGTAGTCAACGCGTCCCAAACGAATCATCGTTAAAACTCCCTGCGCACGACGTTGTAGAGGGTGTCCCGTTCGAGGGGAACCCGTCCCGCGGCGCGGATCATGGCGACCAGTTCGCGGCGGGTCATGACCATGCCCGATTCGGCGCCGGCGGCGTGGGTGATCTTTTCCTCCACCACGGTGCCGTCGATGTCATCAACGCCGAAGGCGAGGGACACCTGGGCGAGCTTCGGCCCAACCATGATCCAGAAGGCCTTGATATGGTCGAAGTTGTCGAGCATCAGCCGCGCTACGGCGAGGACCTTCAGGTCGTCATAGCCGGTCGTGCGGGAGATGCCCATGTTCTCCAGTTCCGTATTCTTCGGATGAAAAGCGAGCGGAATGAAGGCCAGAAAGCCACCTGTCTTGTCCTGTTGCTCCCGCAGGCGGATCAGGTGGTCGACCCGCTCCTCCAACGTTTCGATATGGCCGTAGAGCATGGTTGCGTTCGTCTTCATGCCCAACCTGTGGGCCTCGCCGTGCACCTCCAGCCAGCGGTCGCCGGGGATTTTCTTCGCGCAGATCTTCTCACGGACGCGGGGGCTGAAGACCTCGGCGCCGCCGCCCGGCAAGGAGTCCAAGCCGGCCTCCCGGAGGATCTCCAGCACCTCCCGCACCGGTTTGCCTATCTGCTCGGCGAAGAAATCGATCTCGACGGCCGTAAAAGCCTGAATAATCGTATCAGGCATGATCGCCTTGACCCGCCGGAGCATGTCCACCTGGAACTGGAAGGGGATGTCGGGATCGAGGCCGCCGACGATATGGATCTCCGAGGGCTTGGCCGCCAGGGACTCGCGGACCTTCTCCTCGATCGTCTCCAGGTCCATTAGGTAGGCCCGCTCGGTGCCCTTGTCGACGCCGAAGGCGCAGAGCTTGCAGCGGTTGACACAGACATTGGTCGGGTTGATGTGGCGGTTGTTGATAAAGTAGACATTGTCGCCGTTCTTGCGTCGGCGGACCAGGTCGGCCAGGTAGCCGATGGCAAGCAGGTCGTTCGACTCAAAGAGGCGCAAGCCCTCTTCCTTGGACAGGCGTTCCCCCGCCTGCACCTTGGGAATCAGATCGGCCAGCGGGCTGTGGGAAAAGAAATCTTCCAACTGTATCACCCCGTTCAAGTATTCGCGGGCAAGGCCTGGCGGGAACGGTTCGTCATTGCCGGTCATCGATCAAGAGTGGAGAAACCTTGTCCGTCTAAAAAAAGATGTCCAATAAGGTAAAGAGAAACATGGTCATGCTGATGTAGCCGTTCATGGCGAAAAAGGCGGCGTCAAGACGGCTCAGGTCATTGGGGGACACCAGGGTATGTTCGTAGACCAGCAGCCCGGCCGATATGGCTACACCGACGTAGTAGAAGGTCCCTAAGCCAAGCATGAGGCCGACGGCCACTAGCAACGCCGGCGCCAGGACATGGAGCAGCCGAGAAATCATCAGCCCCCGGGCGATCCCGAAGCGCGCCGGAATCGAATGAAGCCCCTGGGCGCGGTCAAAGTCAGCGTCCTGGCAGGAATAAATGACATCAAAACCAGCCGACCAGAAAAGGACAGCGAAAGACAGCACGACGACCGGCGGGTCAACGGCTGCGTTGACGCCGATCCAAGCGCCCATGGGCGCGGCCCCCAGGGCCAGGCCGAGCACGAAGTGACAGGCCCAGGTGAACCGTTTCGTATAGGAGTAGAGGACGAGCACAAAAACGGCCAGCGGCGACAACAGCAAGGCCGTAGAGTTGAGCATGGCCGCCGAAAACAGCAACAGAGCGAAACTGAGTGCCGCATAGATCCAGGCTTCTCCGACGCCGATGATCCCACGGGCCATGGCCCGGGTGGCGGTGCGCGGGTTTTTCCGGTCGATGTGGCGGTCAATCAGTCGGTTCAAAGTCATGGCCGCTGTCCGCGCCCCCACCATGGCCATGGTGATCCAGAAGAGGACCGGCCAGTCAGGGACGCGGATCTGGGCCAATAGCGCGCCCATGTAGGCGAAGGGCAGCGCGAAGATGGTGTGTTCAAACTTGATCATTTCCAGGAACGTGCCGACCCGTCCCAGTGCGCTTGTTGAATTCGACAAGTTGTCACCCTCCCGAGAGGAAGCGGCGCGATCATTCCTACGCCGGTTTTACGCCGATGCGCCGGTTTGAGCGCGATGATGCTGTTTCTGCATGATTACTGCCTGATTAATCGAGTCCGTATTCCTTCCATCGTCGCGCCACCCGCTCACGCACCTCCGGCGACATGACCATCACCTCAGGCCACTCGCGGTTGTGCCCTTCCGACTTCCACTTGCGGGTGCCGTCGATGCCCATCTTGGAGCCGTAGTGGGGCAGCGGGGCGGCATGGTCGAGAGCGTCGACAGGTCCGTCGACGAACATGATGTCCCGGCGCGGGTCGATGTTGTTAAAGAGCCGCCACCAGACCTCGCTCATGTCCTGGACGTTCACATCCTCGTCGACGACGACAATCGTCTTGGCAAACATCATCTGGCCCATGCCCCAGAGGGAGCACATGACCTTGCGGGCATGGCCGGGGTATTTCTTTTTGATGGAGACGACGACCAGGTTGTGAAAGCCGCCCTCCCAGGGAAGGTTCATATCCACCACTTCCGGCAGGACCAGCTTCATCAGCGGCAGGAAGATGCGCTCTGTCGCCTTGCCCAGGTAGCTGTCCTCCATGGGCGGCCGGCCCACCACTGTCGCCGGGTAAATCGGGTTTTTGCGGTGGGTGACACAGGTGACATGGAAGACAGGGTAGTCATCGGCCAGCGAGTAGTAGCCCGTATGGTCGCCGAAGGGGCCTTCCCAGCGCAGTTCGTCCGGGTCGACATAGCCTTCCAGGACGATCTCGGCATGAGCCGGCACCTCGACGTCGATAGTCTCACACTTGACCATCTCGACAGGGCTCTTGCGCAAAAAGCCGGCCAGCAGCATCTCATCGATCCCCGGCGGCAGCGGCGCCGTCGCTGAATAGGAAAGGACCGGGTCGCCGCCGAGGGCGACGGCCACCTCCATCCGCTTCGACTTGCCTTTGGCGTCGGCCATGTGCTGGGCGCCCTGCTTGTGCAGGTGCCAGTGCATGCCCGTCGTGTTGCGATCATAGACCTGCATGCGGTACATGCCCACGTTGCGCTTGCCGGTAACGGGGTCTTTCGTAAAGACCATGGGCAGCGTGATAAAGGGGCCGCCATCGTCAGGCCAGGTCGTCAACACGGGGATCTTCGTCAGGTCTGGGTCGTGGTCGATGACCTCTTTCACCGGGCCGGTGCGCACCGTCTTCGGCAAAAAGTTGCCGATCTGGGCCAACTTCGGCAGGGCCTTCAACTTGTCGAAGAAGGAAGAGGCCGACACGTCTGGAACCTGCAAAAAGCTCATGATCTCGTCGCCGATCTCGTCGAGGTTGTTGACGCCCATGGCCAGGTGCAACCGCTCATAAGAACCGAGGGTGTTCGTCAGGACGGGCATGTCCGATCCCTTCACGTTTTCAAAAAGCAGGGCCGGACCGCCCTGTTTGCCCACCCGGTCGGTGATCTCCGATATCTCCAGGTAGGGATCGACTTCAGCCGTGATCCGCTTCAGCCAGCCCCGTTTCTCCAGTTCATCGATAAACTCACGGATGTCGCGAAAAGCCAAGACATGATTCCTCCTCAATTTTTGCTTTTCTGCCGTTCGTCTTCCCGCAGGTCTGCGCCCCTTATGTTCATTTCCCCGTATGTTAGCTTCCCCCGTTTTTTCCGGCAGACAACGAAAAACGGAGAAATCGCCCTCAGAAACGGCAGGACGACTCTCCGGCGCAGGTGGGGGTCAATGGGTTGCGGTATCCGGTTTGAAACCGACATGAATGGCGGCGACACCGCCAAAGAGGTTATGATAGCGGACCTTTGTCAGGCCGGCCTCCCGGAAAACGGCGCTCAATTCCTCCTGAGGCAGGAAAGCCTGGGCCGACCGGGCCAGCCAGGCATAGGGACCCTGCTGCCCCACTGACAAGCGGTCGATGACTGGGACCAGCCTGTCCACATAAAAGCCGTGAAGCGGTTTCATCGGCCACGATTGCGGCTTCGACGTTTCCAACGAAACGACGGTGCCCCCTGGTTTGACTACCCGCGTCATCTCCCGCAAGACCTGGCGAAAGTCGGGCACATTGCGTAGACCGAAGCCAATTGTGGCCGTGTCGAAGCGGTTGTCCGGAAAAGGCAGTTCCATGGCGTTTCCCTGGATAAACTCAATCTGCCTGGCGAGCTTCCCTTCCCGCTGCTTCTCCTGGGCCACGGCCAGCATGTCGGCGTTGAAATCGAGGCCAACAACAGACCCCCGCGCGCCGACCCGCTCCGCGAGCGCCTGGGCCAACTCCCCGGTGCCGCAGCAGACATCGAGGCCGGCGCCGCCGACGGGAAGCTGGGAAAGCGATGCCGCTTTACGCCGCCAGCGGGTATCCGAATTGAAGGTCATCACCTGGTTCATCAGATCGTAACGGGCGGCGATAGCGGAAAAGGTGGATTGGATAAACCGCTCCTTCTCTTCCGCAGACCGGAACTCCTCCGCCATTATGTCAACACACGCCTTCCTTTTGCTGTGTTCTTTAGCTTGCGCTTCCTCCGCTATTTTATATTACCGGAGACGCATCTTCAACGAAATAATCGCTTGCGGCTTCGGTGCGCACGTCGAAAAGCCGCCGGACAATCCGGCGGCTTCATCGAGTCGTTCGTTTCTTCACACGACAACCACTCTGGGTTTCACGATGCCTTCGAGAATCGGCTTTTCCAAGGGCAACTTCAAGCCGTCCGTCCGGACGCCGCCATGCAACTGGGACAACAGTACCCGGAAGGCCTCAGCCATCGCCCCTTGGGGGAGCGCCCGCAGCGCCTCCATCGCTTCATCCAGCCATTCAACAACCTCGTCGGACGTGGCCGCCAGGATCCGGCATCCGGCCAACAGGCCGACTGCTCGTCCCAACTGCTCCAATGCGGCCAGTTGTCTCGGCGAAGCGCCGCAGATTTCACCAGCGACCCGGCAAGCCAATACCGGCAGGCTGGCGAATTCCATCTCGCGCATCGAGGTGATATGCTCATCGGTAGCGAATCCCGGTTCAACCAACTCTTTCCGGAGGACGCCGCCCTCATGGACGCGGCACACCGTCCGGGAGATGGGCGTCAAATACTCCAGAAGCTCCCCTTCGCAGAGAAGGGAGAGGAACTGGCAGTAATAAAGATCGCCGACAAGAACGGAAAAAGGAATCGTCGCCTTTTCCAGGTGCCGAAGGCCTCTTCCTTCGTCGGGAATCGTGCGGTGAATATCCGTTCCTGTCTGAATAAACTGGACAGCGCTTGCCAGGCAGTTGGCCTGCTGGCTCGGGGCGCCGAACATACGCGCCGTGAGCAACACCAGAATGGCCGGAAACATCTTGTGCACATCATAGGAACCCAATCCCATGAAGCGAAGGTGCTGTTTTGAGATCACGGGCATCCGGTCATCGAGACGGGCCCGAACCTTCGACAACTCAGGTAAAATGGACTCCCACATTCTGATTGACATACGAAAAACACCCCTTTCCGGCCGGCAGCGATAATATAATTCTAGCACACCTGTCAAAATCCTGCCCTAGTAGATGTCTGGATAATAAAAAAAAACAAAGCCCGACAATCCACTAAGGTTTGTAAGGCTTTCGTTGAAGCTTTTTTCTGGAATGAGACGCCTTTCTTCGCCCTTCGTTTAAATCTCCAACCCGCCCCGCCTTCGCGTCGGGATTTATTTCCTGACCTTTTTTTGATTTCCTGTTAGAGCTCCCCGTTTTTATGTCTGCCCTCCATGTGTTGCCCTCCGCGTTGCTACCGCTCTTGTTGTCTACCCTTCGATTTTTTCCTTGATGGCCAGGAGCATAGACCGGGAGTTCTCTCTCACCTTTTTCACCAATAGGGGATGTAGTAAGGGCCCCAGCATGGGGATGCCCAGATCGAAATCGACGGTCAGCGTCACATGGCAGCCGCCTTCAGTTGCTTGAAATCGCCACTCCCCTTCAAAGCGTTTCACATCGCCGCTCACCTGCCGGTAGACGATCTTCCCCTCATCAGGGTAGAACTCGTCTCGTTCACGCCAACGAAAGATCCGCCCGTCGGCGTCGGTCTCCCAATCGGTCAAGGTAAAACCGTCACCGCGCTCGACGATCCGGACGGAGCGAACATCTTGCATAAACAAGGGATAATCCTCCATCCGGCTGGCCAAAGCGTAAACGTCGCGCACGGTTCCTCTGATCCACAGGCTTTCCTCCACGAAAGGCATCAGGACCGCTCCTTCCTTCCCTTCATCTTTGCTTTCCCGCTTCGTTCTTCCCGGCTCACCTCCGCGAGGAACGATCGTATGTACCACTACAGGTCTTCAACGAACTCCTCCGCTTCTCTGACCGCCCGCTCCAGCACGGCAAAAACCCGCTCCAGCGCCTCCCGGGGCACGTTCAAGGGCGGTTCCAACCGGATCACCCGGGGATTGTTCAGCGTATATCCGACGATGATCCGCTCCTCCACCATCCGGCTGATAATCCAACCACCGGCGCCTTCCTTCGTCAACTCCATCCCGATCAAAAGCCCCCGGCCGCGGACGTCGGCGATCACCCGCTCATGCCGGCTCGCCAGTTCCTTCAACCGGCTCAAGAGCCAGTCGCCTTTCTGGCGCGCATGTCCCATGAGATCCTCTTCGATGGTGACCTCGATGGCGGCCAGAGCGGCGGCGCAAGCCAAGGGGTTTCCGCCGAAGGTGCTCGTATGCAGCCAGGGATGGTCGGAGAGCGCCTCCCAGACAGCGGGCCGACCCACCACGGCGCCGATGGGCATGACGCCGCCGCCGAGCGCCTTGGCCAGGCAGAGCAGGTCGGGGACGACCCCCTCTTCATCACAGGCGAAGAGCCTCCCCGTACGTCCAAGACCTGTCTGCACCTCATCAGCGATCAGGAGAACCCCCGCCTGCCGGCAAAGGGCCTCCACCTCCTTCAGGTACCCTCGCGGGGGCACGTTCACACCGCCTTCCCCTTGAACGGGCTCTACGATAAAAGCGGCGATATCCGGGTCTTCCCCCAGCGCCTTCTCGAATGCCGCCGCGTCGCCGAAGGGAACATGGATGACCCGGGGCAAAAGGGGGAGAAAGGGCGCCCGGAATGGCTCACGCCCGGAAACGCTCAAGGCGCCGAAGGTCTTGCCGTGAAAGCCGTTGATCGTTGCGATAAAACCGCTTTTCCCCGTGGCCAGGCGGGCGATTTTGATGGCCGCCTCGACCGCCTCGGCGCCGGAATTGCAAAAGAAACAGTACTGCAGATCACCCGGAGTAATGCCGGCCAAGGCTTCAGCAAGGCTCGCCGCCGGCTTATCCAGAAGGAACCGCGCCGTTTGGGCCAAACCGTTTAACTGTTCCAACACAGAAGCGATGATCCGGGGATGGCGGTGCCCCAGGCTGAGAACGCCGAAATTGCCCAGAAAGTCGATGTATTCCCGCCCCTGTTCATCATAGACATAGCAGCCTTCCGCCCGCACAGCCGTGGAACCCATCCCCATCAAGCGGAACAGGCGCGCCGCCGCCGGGTTGATATGGCGTTCATAGGCCTCCATGACGCTTGCCATCAAACAACCCCCTCCGATCGGGCAACTTTTTCCTATGTGAATATATATTCCGTCGTGAACAAGCCATGAGATGATATGCAATTCCTTTGGCCCAAAAAAGAAAAGGTCCCGGCGAAGCCGCAGAACGGCTTTTCCGGGACGCTTTTCAGGGAAATTTTTTTGGGACGGATTCGGCAAAATGGCCTACTGCATTTGCATCTGCATGCCCATGCCCTGAGGCGACTGGTAGGAGTTGAGGAAGTTGTTCGTCGTCTTGTCCGGCATCGTCGGCACCTGGTACATGCCGCGCTGGTTCATAAACTGGAAGATCTCGTAGGCCTGATTGATGCTGGACTGGGCCGAACTGGTCATCATGGCCCGCAACGTCGGATCAGCACATTCGAGCGCCGCTTGGGTATGAAGAATCGCAGAAGCCTTCGCGCAACCCATCATCCCCGAAGCCACATCCCGGTCATCCATCTCGTTCACCGAGTTGTTCGGTGTTTGCGGTTGGGGGTTGCGCAGCCCGTAGTTGGGGCTCGACGTGCGGGGCATCCGGTAGGGAACGGCGCTGGGCGCCCCTTTGTGGTGTAGATAGTTGACTGTATTCTGATAACAGGTGCGCATGAACTGAATCTGGTTATCCAAGATCCGGGCCAGTTGCGAATCCTTCACATGGGGGCGATAGAGTTCGAACTGGTTGATCCCGTCGATGGAGTCCTGAAGGACCTCATGGACCATCAATACCTCATGGGCGCCAAACTGCTGCTGCCCGCCGCCGCCCATATTCATCCGCATGCCCACGCCTGTCGCGCCGCCGGTTGCCATCGCACCGCCAATGCCGGCACCCATGTTTGTCCCGAAGGCGTTCACTGAAGAGCCGTACACATGTTGTCCCTGATGTTGCATACCGCAAGTCCCTCCTTGATGAATGTCCGGCTTTAGACTTTCCCACAGCGCCGGAACTCATGCAGAGGGATGTTTGGTATCCAATGGAATTGGCGGGCCTGTTTCGGGGAATCCATGTGGAAACTGCGCCTTCCGTGCTCGCCTCTACTCCTTTTGCGCTGAAGCGTTCACTTCGACTTCATCCACGTCACCGGAGGCTTCGCGCGCGGCCTCGTCACCGGCAGTCGAATCTTCTTTGGCGGATCCCGATTCTTTGCGATCCTGTTGTTCCCTTTGTTGCTTCCGTTCCTTCCGCCATCGCCGCCACTGGTCGCGGAATCGCGGGTACCAGGAGCGCACGACTGCGCCGAAGCCCATCAGGGTTATCGCCAGGAGGATCAGCCAGCCGATAAGAGGCACCCAACCGAGGTGGGCCAGCAAAAAGGCGCCGATCAACACCTCGCCGATCACGCCGGGAACCTGCCAGCGCCCGAGATTCATGGCCACGCGGCGTCCCACGACGAGCGAGCCCGCCGTCCAACCGACGATCGCCGCCGCGAGGGCGGTCACGGCCAGCCCCACTGCCACAGGGATGCCGATGATGGTTACGGCGCTGAGCGCCACCAGCGGTCCCAAAGCGAGAATCGTCAAAAAGCCGATCCAGATGTTGCGAAGGGGCTGCAAAAGGATAGCGTCAGCCGCCTCTTCCGCATCTTCCCGCAGGAAGCTGTACGCGATAAAGGAAAGCGCCAGCAGACCGATCAGGACCGGGATCCAAAAGAAGATCCCGTAGGCAAAGCCTCCCTGCTCACGGACGACCACTTGCGGGGAGTTATCAGAACGTGGGGTTAACGGCGGACCATAAGAGCGGTCAAGGGCTGCAGCGTCCTCCGGCGTCACGGCGCCGGCAACGATTCGCACACCCTGCCCTTCCGGGCCGGTGATCCGCCCGAAGACCTGCGCCCCCGGTTCCATCACGATCGTATCGGCGCCGCTGCGAATGTTTCCTTTGATCTGCGCCGTCGCCTTCAGGATGACGTTGCGGGCCGTCACATCACCGTTGACGACGCCGGCCAGTTCGGCCTGCCCGTCGGTGATAACCGAACCGGAGATGATCGTGCCGGGAGCGTTTGTCACGTGCTGCGCCTTCACATTGCCGGCCACTTCGGCTTCCGGCCCGTCGAAATGTCTGCGGACCTGACCGAAACGGCGGTTCTCCTCCTGCACGGAGTCTCGGAAAATGCGAACCTCCCGGGCCGTCACATCGGCGCGCGCCTGAGCGCCCACAATGGTGACGCCATACTCGGCTGACACGGCGCCATTGACGACAGCACGGTCTTCCAGTCGAACCTCCCGAGCGGAGACAGGGCCGATCACCTGCCCCCCTTCAACAACCACACGGGATGCCGGTTCCTGGATGCTGTCGCGCTGCTCGCCGCGGCGAACGTGCAAGGTGGGGAGATTCATCGCATCAACACGGGCGCTGTCTCGATCCAATCCAGGGCCTGCATTCCAGGGAGGGGAAGCCGTCTCATACCGCGAGTTCCAGGGGACACCATGCTGCCAGGTCTGGCTCGCCGCGATCCCGGCAAGAGCGCCGGCCCCGATAAGAAAAATGACCAGCAGCAACCATTTCAATATGGACCAAAGTCGTCGCATCACCGCCACATCCTCCTAATAAAATCGGTTTTTTTTCAGCGTGTTTGTTTTACGTCATATCGCCTTCCCCGCCGTTTTGCGAGATCTGACGCCGCCAGAACCACGCGATAAGCGGGGTTGCAAGGGCTAAAAGGCCCCAGATGGGGAGTTTCGTCAAGAAGGCGGCGCCATAAAAATCGACGATCATCCCATAGACATGGCGGACGCTCTCTATCGATCTCCCCATCCGGTATAGGAAAGTCGCTTCCCCCGACTGAAGCCAGCGCTCGACGAGCGCTCCCGGTTCCTGCGCCAGCAGGGTAATTTGCGGGTATTGAGCAAGTAGATTTTTGAATCCTTCGGGCCAAACACCAAAGAGCACCAGGGCGACTAACGCCACGCCCCCCGCCCAACCGGCGGCGATCAGCGCCTGCCGCGACAGAAAGTCGAAGAAAGAATAATCGGGCTCTGACGGAATCAGAGAGATATTCTCACGTCTTGCATTCTGTTGGTTTTCCAACCGTCGATCCTCTTCCAGCACAGCCCATACGCTGTTGAGCATCCCCGGCGGAGGCGCCTCCAAGGCCAATGCATCCTGCAACAGCAGATCAAAATCCGTCCATTCACGGACCTCCTGCGCACAGTCCGGGCAGTGCTGCAGGTGTAATCGCACCCGCTCCTCCTCTGTTCGGCTCAATTGACCATCGGCGTAAGCCGACAGCAGCGGTCGTATTTTTTCACAGCCATTCACAGCAAGTCGCCTCCTTTCTCCGCCAGATCGCGCAAGGATTCCCGCAGCAGGGACTTCGCCCGGTAGAGCCTTGTCTCCACCGTTTTTTTCGGCACATTCAACACATCGGCAATCTCGGAGTAACTCAATTCATCGAGATGATACAGGGCGATAACGACCCGGTAGTGTTCCGGCAGGGACGCCACCGCTTCCCGCACCCGTTCCGCCCTTTCCCTGACGATCACCGCTGACGCCGCCGGATCAGGCGGACCCGTCGATTCGGCGGCTCGTATGCCTGCGGGGTCCTGTTCCAGCGAAAGGGCAGTCGGCTTATTCCGGCGCATCCGGTCGATGCAGTGGTTCGTGGCCAGCCGGTAGGCCCAGGTGGAAAAACGGGACTGGCCCCGGAACTGGGACAGGCTCCTGCATATCCGGATGAGCACCTCCTGGGCCGCATCCCTGGCGTCCTCCCGGTGATTCAGCAGACGATAGCACAGGTTGTAGATCGGCTTCTGCAGCCCTTCCAGGAGGATGCCCAGCGCCTCCCTGTCTCCGTTGCGGCAACGGTCGATCAGGGCGTCATTCCATTTTTCTTCCATCTGCGCAGGCATCCCCCCTTCCCCAGCCCCTGAAGCGTTTGATAACTTATCCCATTCCTGAAGCATTTGAAAACCGAGAACCGGCCGGTGAAGCGCAGTTTTTTCGCTTCTGTAGGTTTTGACGAAAACCACCGCCAATTACCCTTCAAGAAAAACGAAAAAAAGCCTTTCCCAGTTTTTGCAACCGGGAAAGGCTTTTGGTCTTCTTCATGTATTCGAAACAGTTTCGCGAGTGCTTAGTCCAGTGATCAACCCGCCTTGAATCCCTCGTCATTGGCGGCCACGTCGCCTTCCAGTTCAAAGGCCTTGTGGATGGCCTGGACGGCGCGCTTCGCGTCGGAAGCGCTGACGACACAGGAGACCTTGATCTCCGAGGTGGCGATCATGTCGATGTTGATGCCCTCGTCGGCGAGCGCCTCGAACATCATGGCGGCCACGCCGGGACGGCTGACCATGCCGGCGCCGACGATGGACACTTTGGCCAGATCGGCGTCATAGGTGAGCCCGCCGGCGCCGATGGCCTCGTTGACTTCCTTGACGACCTCGACGGCCAGTTCCAGTTCGTCCTTGCCGACGGTGAAGGCGATGTCGTTCTTGTCATCGCGCATGGCGCTCTGGATGATCATGTCCACGTTCACACGCCGTTCGGCCAGAGCCTTAAAGAGCGCGCGGGCCACACCCGGCTTGTCGGGCACGTCAAAGAGTCCGATTTTCGCCACATTCAGGTCATAAGCGACGCCTCTGACCATCATATCTTTTTCCATTTCGTCAACGACCTCCTGCACGATGGTTCCGGGGTTGTGATTGAAGCTGGACCGCACATGAATGGGCACGTTGTATTCCTTGCCCACCTCGACCGACCGGGGATGGAGCACCTGAGCGCCCAGGCTGGCCAGTTCGAGCATCTCGTCGTAGGTGATCTGTTTAAGCTTGCGCGCATTGGACACGACGCGGGGGTCGGTCGTATAGACGCCGTCCACGTCGGTGAAAATCTCGCATACATCGGCCTTCAGCGCTGCCGCTACAGCCACCGCCGTCGTATCGGAGCCGCCGCGACCGAGCGTGGTGATCTCGCCTGTCTCCGTGGCGCCCTGGAAACCGGCGACGATGACGATGTTGTCGGCGTCGAGTTCCAGACGGAGCCGCTCGGGGTTGACGTCCAGGATCTTCGCCTTGCCATGGACGTGTTCCGTCAAAATGCCCACCTGCGGGCCGGTCAGGGAAAGGACGGAATGACCCAGCTTATCGATGGCCATGGCCAGCAAGGCGATGGACACCTGTTCTCCTGTAGCCAGGAGCATGTCCATTTCGCGGGCCTTCGGCTTGTCCGTGATCTGCCTGGCGAGATCAATCAGGTCATCGGTGCTGTCCCCCATGGCCGACACGATCACGACGACCTGGTTGCCTGCCTCTTTCGTCTCCACGACCCGGCGGGCAACCCGCTTGATCCGTTCAGGGTTGGCGACAGAGGAACCCCCGAACTTTTGTACAACGATGGCCAACTCGGTTCACTTCCTTACTCAATCCAAAAGATCATGAAAAATTGACGAACAAAAAAGGTTGAAATGGGTGAAAGAAAAAGAAAAAAGATTTGCTTCGCGATGTAGTACATTATATCCAGCCGTTGCCTGGAACGGTTCTCTCTTTTTGTCGATCCATGTGGTCGATTATATCACCTTTGCGCCGACGGCGCAGGGTTTTAATTCTTTCGTCACACAGGAAACACCGTGGCGGGCGAAGGTTTCTTCCATCGCCTTGGCCACTTCCGCCGTGTTCTCCCGAGCGAAGGCGATCAGCGTCGGACCGGCGCCGCTGAGCACGGCCGCCAGCGCGCCCGCCTCCCGGGCGGCGGCGAAGACATCGCCCATGCCGGGAATCAGCGGTTCCCGGTAAGGCTGGTGCAGGCGGTCTTCCATCACCTTTGCCAGCAAGTCCCAGTCGTTATGGATGAAGGCCATGATGACCATGCTCGTGCGCGACACGTTGAAGACGGCGTCCTTGAAGGGCACCTGCGGCGGCAAGGCGTTGCGCGCTTTCTTGGTGGCCAGGGGAAAGTCGGGGATGGCGACGATGGCGCGCATCCCGTAGGGCGGCGGGATCTTGCGGCTGACCACCTCGGTCCGGTCGCCTTCGGCGATCATGGCCGAGACGACGACGCCGCCGAAGAGCGCCGGCGCCACGTTGTCGGGGTGGCCTTCAAAGCCGGTGACGATCTCCAGGATCTCCTGGTCGCTGAGCCGGTTGCCGCAGAGCTCGTTGGCCGCCACGGCGCCGCCGACCAGCGCCGCCGCCGAGGAGCCAAGGCCCCGCGCCACCGGAATCTCATTGATCAGTTTGAGCCGCAGCCCGGCCGGCGTCCGCCCGGCCAGGTCGTACACCTGGCGGACAACGCGCAAGACGATGTTCGTCTCGTTTCTGGGGATGCTGGCCGCGCCCTCCCCCTCCACGTCGACGACAAAGCCCTCGCCCGTTTCCGTCAGTTCCACATAGTTGTATAGATCCAGGGCCATGCCCAGGGTGTCAAAACCGGGCCCCAGGTTGGCCGTCGTCGCCGGGACGATCACCCGCACCGTGGGAGAGGCGGCTTCTCGCATGGTTAAAAAACCTCCCGCAGAACAGCCTCTTCTGTGGCCGGCACCATGATCGGGCCGCCGGACACCGTTTTGATCGCATTGTCAGGGTCTTTCAAGCCGTGGCCGGTGAGGACGCAGACGATCTTCGCCCCTTCGGGCAGCACACCGGCCTTGCGCTTTTTAATCACGCCGGCCAGGGAAGCGGCCGACGCCGGTTCGCAGAAGATGCCTTCCTGAGAAGCGAGCAGGCGGTAAGCCTCGAGGATCTCTTCGTCAGTCACATAATCGATAAAGCCGCCGGAGTCGCGGGCTGCCGCCACGGCGCCCTGCCAGGAGGCGGGGTTGCCGATGCGGATGGCCGTAGCCACCGTTTCCGGTTTTTCAATGACCCGGTCAAAGACGATGGCAGCGGCGCCTTCCGCCTCAAATCCGATCATCTTGGGGGTCTTGTCCACCTTGCCGGCTGCTTTCCACTCGACAAAGCCCTTCCAGTAGGCGGTAATGTTGCCGGCGTTGCCGACAGGGATGGCCAGGTAGTCGGGCGCGTCGCCCAGTTGCTGGCAGACCTCGAAGGCGGCCGTCTTCTGCCCTTCGATCCGGTAGGGGTTGACCGAGTTGACCAGGGTGATGGGGTGTTTGGCGCAGATATCGCGGACGATCTTCAGGGCTTCGTCGAAGTTGCCTTCGATGGCGATGACCTTGGCGCCGTAGATCAGCGCCTGGGCCAGTTTGCCGAGGGCGATCTTGCCTTCCGGGATGATCACAATGCACTTGATGCCGCAGCGGGCGGCATAAGCGGCGGCGGCAGCGGAGGTGTTGCCCGTCGAGGCGCACATGATCGCCTGGGCGCCCTCTTCAACCGCCTTGGCGACAGCCATGACCATGCCCCGGTCCTTGAAGGAACCGGTCGGATTGAGGCCTTCGTATTTGAAGTAGAGTTCAGCGCCGATTTGTTGGGAAAGCCGCGGCGCCGCGATAAGGGGCGTGTTGCCCTCGCAGAGCGACACCATGGGCGTCTTTTCGGTCACCGGCAGAAAGTCTTTGAATGTCGGAATGATGCCTTGCCTATTCATACTATGTTCTCCTCTCGCTGATTCAGCCGCGTTCGACGCGGATTACGCTGCCGACGCGCTCGACGATCGGCATATCAGACAGGATGTTTAGCGCCTTCTGCAGATTGTCTTCCTGGACGGGGTGGGTGACCAGCACGATCTCGGCGCTGTCGCCGATCGTCTCCTGCTGGATCAGGGTCTGGATGCTGACGCCCTGGTCGCCGAAGACGCCGGCGATGGAGGCGAGGACGCCGGGCTTCTCCGTCACCACTAGGCGCAGGAAGTATTTGCACACGATCTCGCCGATGGGGCGGACCGGCTTCTGGTGGTAGCAGGTGCAGGAGATGCGGCCCGTATGGCCGTTGATGATGTTGCGGGCCACATCGATGATATCGCCGACGACGGCGCTGCCCGTCGGCATGTCGCCGGCGCCGCGGCCGTAGAACATCGTCTCGCCGACAGCGTCGCCCTTGACGAAGATGGCGTTAAAGGCGTCGTTGACGGCGGCCAGGGGATGGCAGTCCGGGATCATGGCCGGGTGGACGCGGGCCTCCACCTTGCCTTCGATCTCCTTGGCGATGCCGAGCAGTTTGATCGTATAGCCCATCTGTCGGGCGTATTGGATATCGCGGGCCGTCACCTTGGTGATCCCCTCGACATACACGTCGTTCAGTGTGATCCGCGAGTTGAAAGCGATGGAGGCGAGGATGGCCAGCTTGCGGGCGGCGTCGAGACCTTCCACGTCGGCCGTCGGGTCTGCTTCGGCGTAGCCCAGGGCTTGGGCTTCCTTCAGCACCTCGCCGAAGTCGCTGCCTTCCTGGGTCATCTTCGTCAGGATGAAGTTGGTCGTGCCGTTGATGATGCCCTTTAACTCTTCAATCCGGTTGGCGGTCAGGCAGACCTTGAGGGGGCGGATGATGGGGATGCCGCCGGCGACAGAGGCTTCGAATTCCAGGTCCAGTTCCTTGGCGTCGGCCAGTTCGAAAAGTTCCCGGCCATGGACGGCCATCAGGTCCTTGTTGGCGGTGACGACGTTCTTGCCCGCTTTCAGGGCCGATTTGATATAATCAAGGGCGGGATGAATGCCTCCCATGAGTTCGACGACGATGGAGATCTCGGGGTCTTCCAGGATGTCGGCGGGATTGTCTGTCAACAGGGCGGGATCGACGACAACAGGGCGCGGTTTTTGCAGGTTGCGGACGAGCACCTTTTTGACCTGCACCGGCCGGCCGAGCCGCTGGGCGATATCCTCCACCCGGTTTTGCAGGATGCGCAGCGTTCCGCCCCCGACCGTTCCCAGACCGAGCAGACCGACCATGATGGGTTGTTTCATCGGATGCACCTCACTTATTCCTCTCACTTGTTCCGCTGTCTATTCCTCTTCGCTGCCCACCAGTTGGGCGCTGCGGACGCCTGTCAACTGCCTCAGTTCGGCCAATAGCCGCGGCAGGTCGACGGACATCCGGCTCCTGTCCAACACAAAAGCCACAGGCGCAAGGCCTTTTTCCGGAACCGACTGGTTGATCGTTAGGATGTTGCCCTCCATCGCCGCCACCGTGTTCAGCACCCGCGAGAGGATGCCGGGGTGGTGTTCGAGCAGCAGGCTGACCGATACGATGTTGGACCGTCCAGGTTCCCGAAAAGGCAGAACGCCATCCTTGTATTTATAGTAGGCGCTCCGGCTGAGACCCACCTTTTCGACAGCTTCGCTCACCTTGGTCACCTCGCCCTTGGCCAGCATCTCGTTGACCAAGGCCGTCTTCAGGATCGCTTCTGGGAGGATGTCTCCGTCGACCAGGTAGAAACGCTTTCCCCCATCGTTCATGATTTCACCTCTGTCCATCTGGGGAGGAATGTTTCTCTGTATGGTAGACATTATATCGGTTTTATCGGCTGTTCGGCAACCCCAATATGAAGATTCATACAATTTCCTCTTGCGCCGGCTTGTGAGGCCTACTTTCCAGAATCACTTGAATAAAAATGAGGCTCTCCCGGAGATGGGGAGCCCCATTTGTTACCACAACTTATGTTACAGGCTTCTTACGGAGGGCGCAGCGCGGATTACACTGCCGTTTTCGGCCACCGTACGGCCTGATCGCCGCTATCCTTCAGGATGAGATCGGCAGCTAATTTGCCACAGGTCATGACGACGGGCACGCCGCCGCCGGGGTGGACGCTGGCGCCGACAAAGTAGAGGTTCTCCACCTCATCGGAGGAGATATGGGGACGGAAATACCCCGACTGGAGCAGCGTCGGCGCTAGACCAAAGGCAGCGCCCTGGTAGAGGTTAAAGCGCTGTTGGAAGGTGTGGGGCGTGTAGACTTTTTCAAATTCGATGTGCCCCCGCAGGCCGGGAAGGTCTGCCTGTTCCAGTTTGGTCATCACCTTTTCCCGGTAGCGCGGCAGTTCTTTCTCCCACTCTACGCCACTGGTCAGGTTAGGCACGGGGACAAGCACATAGATGACTTCCTTGTTCTCCGGCGCCACCGACGGATCGATCCGCGTCGGCGCGTACAGGTAGATGGCAGGATCGTCAGGCAGGATGCCCTCTTCAAAGATCTGGTCCAAGGTCTCTTTGTAGTCGCGGGTAAAGTAGATGTTATGTACGTCCAGATTCTCGTAGCGGCGGTTGACGCCGAGGTAAAACATCAGGGCGCCGCAGGAGTTGGTCATGCTCTCCAGCTTTTTGGGGGTGTACTTGCCCCTGTGCTCCGGCGCGATCAGCGTCTCCATGGATGTGGGGAAGTCGACGTTGGAGATGACCACATCAGCATAGAGTTCTTCACCGCCGGCCAGGCGCACGCCGCACGCCCGACCGCCTTCGATAAGGATGGATTGGACCGCCGCGTTCAGCCGCAGATTGCCTCCGAACTCGTCGAGCAAGCGGACGAGGGCCTTGCCGATGGCGTTCATGCCCCCTTTCGGGTACCAGACGCCGCTGACGCCATGCTCCACGTAGGCGATGATCGTGTAGATCGAGGGGGCGTCAAAGGGTGAAATCCCCAGGTAGATGGACTGGAAGGTGAGGGCGATACGCAGTCGCTCATCTTTGATGAAGCGGCTGATATCGGCATACATGTTGTTCAGCGTCTTCAACTGCACCATGCCGGTGAGCGTGTCGACGGTCAAAAACTCTTCCAACTTGTTCAAAGGCTTTTCGATAAACTTCTTGCGCGCCGCCATGTAACGGCTGTGGATTTGGGAAAGGAATCGCAGGTACCCGTCCACATCGTCGGGGTTGATGCGGCGGATCTCATCGAGCAACGCCTTCATGTCGCTCGGCAGGGCAAGAACAGTGCCGTCCTGGTAGTTGAGCCGGTACAAGGGGTTCAGGCGGACCAATTCTACATAATCTTCAATGTTCCGGCCCACCTCGGCAAAAAACTCGCGGAAGACATCATCCATCATCATGATGGTGGGGCCGATGTCGATGGTGTATCCTGCCTCTTCGATGGCGCCGAGTCGACCGCAGGGGGCGGCTTCCTTCTCAAGAACGGTCACGTCCCAGCCCTGATAGGCCAAACGGACGGCTGCGCTCAACCCGCCGGCGCCGGCGCCGATGACGAGCGCTTTTTTTCCATTAACGTCTTTTGCCGATTCCTTCAGGGAATCTTTGGCGGGGTTTTCCCTAAAACCATTTCCCATATCTTTCACCCCAAAATCAAACTTAATAATCGTTATCATTATTTATAAAATAGCAAATTCATCAGACATATGCAATGCCTGGAAATAGGACGATCGTCCTATTTATGTTCACCCGGCTTTTCTCTTTCGCCCCAGCCAACCGGCGAAAAAAACAGCGACAGCCATCACCGCCAGGGCGGTGACCGCCAACAGTTGCGTCGGATGATACCATGCCCGGATCTCGAAAAACTGGATCGGGCGCTGGAAGGCGGTCAAGATGCCTGTTTCCTCCGGCAGACCGAGGTGGAGGACATATTTTCCCCGCTCCCCCGACTTGTCAAAGACAGCGATGTAGTAGTCGGCTTCGGCAGGAAGACGGAACTGAAAGGCTTGGGTCAGCCAGAACCGGGCGCCGGACACGGCGTCATCGAAGTCGCGTTCCCGCGCCGCCGGCTCAATCACATGGGCGCCAAGGCCGTTAGGGACGGTGAAGTAGGCGCCGTCGCGAGCATCCATTGGCAAGCCCGGGCCGATGACAGCAATGGAAGGACGAAACTTCTCCAATCCATCCAGTTGCGGAACGGCCATCTCCAGGCGCAATTCGTCGCCGCTTTGCCCGTGAACAGTGAAGTAGTCCGTCTGCCCGGCGTGAAAGAGCCTTCCATAAATGCGCGTGCTCCGGTCTAAAGGCAGCACCGGCGCGTCAGACCGGATGGATGTGAACCGGTGGGCAGGAAAGAAGGTCTCGAAGGCCTGCGACGGCGTGACGAAGAGGAAGGGCAGTGTCAGTGATAGAACCGCCAACCAGACATACAACCCCACTTTGAGAAGCGGCGTTTTTTGCATCTTCCCCCTCCTCCCCCGGCGATTCTGATCGATTTTTCGTCGGATAAGCAATTTTTTTGTGCCTCGCGCTCGGCAATGTTTGCTATACTTTATTTGTTACATTTAAATACAAAACGTCTAAATACAAAAATCGCAGTGACGAACAAATACCATCATCAAGGGGAACCGTGTATGTTGGACCGTTCTTTCAACCGCAGGACCTTTTTGGGCCTGGCTGTCGCTTGCGGCGCCGGCCTGGCCGCCTACGGGTTGCGCCGGCGGTTGTCGATAGAGCCGGCGCTGGCCAAAAATGAGATCCCGGAAGATCCGATGGCTGAACCGCTGCCGATCAACCAACCGGGCTATTGGGTCGATCTCTCGGGGTTCCGGCTGAGCCGGCGGAAGTTTCCCTATCCCTACAAAGCCGCCGTCACCATCACCTCGGACATCGATGGCTCCACCTTGGACGAGTTCGGCGCCATCCACGAATACCTGAACAGCCGGGCCATGACCGCCATGGGCCAAGGGTTGGGGTTGGATATCGCCGATTCTTTCTGGATGTACAACGCCACCGATGTGGCAGCCAAGGTCCATCCCGACGGACGCGACCTGACCGCTCAGATGACCTATTGGAAAGGAACGAGCGCGACGCCTTACTGCGCCGAAGCCATTAGCCATTACCTGCGCTGCGGCTGGATCGATTCCATCCACTCCTACGGCGACTTCACCCGCACCGACCCGGCTGATGTGCGCTTCGCCCGCTCTTTGGCCGAAGCGGCTGCAAAGGAATGGCGGCGAACGGGGATGGACAAGCGCTTCGAGATCTGGATCGATCACGGCAATAGCGCCAACGTGCAGAACTTCGGCGGCGCCGACCGCGACGGTCTTCACTACCAGGCAGGCGATGACCCGGCCTCCCCCTATTACCACACGGACCTGTTGCCGAACATCCGCTTTGTCTGGGGATCCACCCGGGGTTCTTTCGAATCGCGGCTCTGCCGCCCTAGTCTGCTGTACCGGCGCACGCTTCGTGACGGCAAGCGCCTGTGGGGCTTTTACCGCTACACAAATGAGGGATTGGACGGAAAAAACAGCCCCCGCTGGATCTGGAGCCCCCACCTGCTCAAGGAGCAGTTGAACCCGGAAAACTTTCGCCAGTTGAAAGAAAGCGGCGGCTACGCGGCCTTCGCGCAACACCTAGGGGGACCCTCCAACCTGAACCCGCCCTTTCGCCCTCTTGAATACGAACCCCTCCAGTTGCTCGCCCGCGAACAGGAGCAGGGGGAGATCCTGGTGGCCCGCACGTCACGGCTCTTGCGCTACAACTTGGCCGACCTTTTCGTACGCTGGTCGGCCGCCAGAGACGCTGCCGGCAACGTAACCATCGACATATCGGCCATCGACGACCCCCACCGGGGAAGTTACATACCCACCGTAGACGACATCCGCGGCATCACCTTTTCCTGCAGCGACCCTTTTCTCGCGGTAATTTCCCTGAACGGAACGCCACTTGAACCTGCGCTTGTCAGGCGCCACCGATCGGATAGGACAGGCTTCGGCGCCATCGGTGTCGCCTGGCACAACGCCGATAAAACCAATTACCGGATCGATGATCGAAGACGGTGACTTTTTCCTAACCTTTCCCTATCCCCCTTCATAGTATGGTAGCGAAATCGAGACTTCTGATTTGCCGCCGACTTGGAGGGGGATTCGTTTACATGTCAGATCGCACATATTCTCGTGGTCCCGAAGAAACAAGGGGCGTTGCGCCGGCGCAACGGCAACCTGATTGCCGATACGCCTGCCCGCAGGAGCCCTATTTGCTTCAGGCCATGCATCGTCAAGTCTGCCGGATGGTGCAGGATCGCTACGCCGAAATGTATTCCCGCCTATACCACGATATGCGGGGTACGGTCTCGGACATGATGGGGACAATCGATCAACGGGGCTATTGCTCAAGCTTGGTTGGCTCATCCCTCCCCGGATATCCAGGCATGGTCCCCTCCCCTGGGTCCGCTCCTTGGAGCGGGCCGGCATCCCCTGTTCCGCAGCCGTGGTTTCCCATGCCGGTCACGCCACGCGCGCCAGAAAGACCAACCCTTCCGGGCGCCTACCCTTTGCCGGACTATCCCTCCCCTGGGGAACAACCGGCGGAGTGGATGCCCGGAACTGAACCGTTGCCGACGCCCTTTCCGGCTCCCGGGATGATGCCGACTCCGGCGCCGTTGCCGGCTCCCGAACTGTTGCCGGCTCCCGCTCCGGCTCCGGCTCCCGTTCCAGCTCCGGCCCCCACTCGCCCCCCCTGCAGCCGGCCGCTCCCGCGTCCCAGCCGGCGTCCGACGCTGATTATCCCGATGAATTCGGAAGAGAAGCCCGCGCCCACCTCTTCGATCAAGGTGACCTTTGGCCCTGATTCTGCGCAGACGATAGCGCCTGCGGAGGAACAGGAGGATGTCCTTTCGGCCGCCGTCACGAATGACGACATTGACGCTCCAGCAGAAGAAGCGGTGATGACCATGAGCGACACCGAGGAGATTACGGAAGTTATGGAGGTTACGGAAGAGAACGCCGAAGAAAGCACCGAAGTGAGCACATTGGAAATCGACGAAGAAAGCAGCGACGATGGCGCAAAAGGGAGTCAAGAAGACAAGGAAGATTCACAATGAAAAGGCGTAAGCCCTCCGGCTGACCAGTCGGGGGGCTTACGCCTTTTCATTGATGCTATTCGATGATGAACGATCTTGCTTCCGAAGTGACAAAGCAATGGACAACCCGTATACTTTCCGGGCATTTGCACTAAAATGGATATATATGGCAGTATTGGAGTGAGATGCTGTGTCGGTAATCAAAAATGTGATCGTGCTGGGGATGCACCCCTACCCTTGGCATGACGATAAAATGAGCGACACGATGCGTTCCATGACGAGGGCCTTCTCTGGCGTCAGGCCGGTTTTCATCAATCCCAGCGTCGGTTTCAAAAGAGCCCTGACGGAAAAATACGCCCTTCGCTTTGCCTGGTCATTCGTCGAAGACGGCGCCGTCCTCGTATGCACCCGGCCTTTTGAAAAAGTCCCCTCATCTTTCGGACTGGGAAACGTGAAGAGCCGCCGGACCCTTCAACAGTTGAACGCCTTCATCCAATCCGTCCTCGGCGAAGGCTGGAGAAAAAACAGCCTGCTCTATCTATCATCAGGAGGGATTGCTCAGTCCTATGAAACGATGAAGGCGCTGACGCCGCTGCTGATGGCTTTCGACATCCTCGACGACAACCTCGCCTTTCCCGGCATCTCCTCAAGGGAGAAAGCGATGTTGGATGCTTTTTTTACCGAACTGATTTCGCGGTCGACTGTTGTTACCGCCGTTTCGGATCATCTGTTTGAAAAAATCAGCAAATCCCATCCGGAAAAAATCAAACTGCTGCCCAATGGGGTGGATGTGGACAGGTATGTCCATCGCGACGATTTCACCGAGGAAATTGGAGAACTCCGCCATCTGGAGAGACCCCTGATCGGTTTCGTCGGCGCCATCACCAGTTGGATCGACCTGGAACTGCTCCTGAAGATCGCCGATGGACTGTCAAGGGGCACTTTGGTGATGGTCGGGCCCGTCATTCAGGAAGCGGTGCCCCGTGATCTGTTCGAACGATTGACTTCACACCCCAGGGTAACCTTCACAGGACCTGTTTCTACGCAACGGGTGCCGCATTTTCTGCACCAGTTCGATGTTCTCCTGCTGCCCAGGAATTACGCGCCTCACTCGCTGGCTTCGGACCCACTGAAGCTCTATGAATACATGGCGACGGGAAAACCGGTGGTCTCGACAGCCCTGCCGAGCGCGTTGCGGTTTCAAGATGCCATTTACGTCGGACAAGGCCATGAGGAAATCCTTGCCTTGCTGCAAAAGGCGCTCGACGACTGGCCGCGCGAACGGTCCCAGAAATGTCGCGACGCCATTGCGACGATGACATGGGAGAACCGGGCCAAAAAGCTCTTGGAGTGGGTCGAGGCGTCAGCGGTGTCATTGGCGCCGGCGACGACGGCAGCGTCGGCCCGCCGGTTGCACTGAACACTCGATTTGGGTTAGAGGGCGCTTTTCAAGTCGTCTCCGCTCGCGCCGTCCTTCTTCGCGGAACGACGTCGACGCTTCTCGACTGTGACTGCATTATTGGCAGCTTCTGCGGCTTCCGCGGCTTCCGCTGCTTTCGCTTTTTTCGAAGGCTTTGGGGTTTTTACAGTTTTTGTGGATCCGTTTGTTTCAGCTGCCCCTATAGATTCAACAGATGCGGTTGACTTTTTCGACCTTGTCGACCTTGTTGACTTTGTTGACTTCGTGGTTGCCGAAGAAAACTCCAGGTTCATCATCCCTGTCTGGGCGTCAAAAACAATGACGGCCGGATAGGGCTTTTTTTCTTTCGTGTAAAAACGCAGGCGAGGCGAACGGCCTTTTTCCAACAGGGCGAGGGCTGTCTTTTCTGTGATCCGCTTGCCCTTGAAGGTCTTCCAAATCGTGACGGGGCAGTTCTCGTCTTTCCAATTGGCGCAGCCGTAAGCCTTGCGGTTTTCCACGATAGCGCCGCCGCAGCGGGGGCATATCCCAAAACGCCGGGCGCAGGCGCTCTTGTCATACCAGCTTTTTTCGGCGGCCTCCAACTGCTTGACCAGATGGACGGCCAGGTCGGACACGCGTCGGTTGAACTCCAAGGGCTGGGCGTTGCCGCGGGCGATCTCGTTCAGGAACTTCTCCCAGCGGCCTGTCATCTCTGCTGACAGCAGAATGGGAATCTCGGACTTTTCCACCAGGCTGACCAGGGCCATCCCTTTCGGGGTCGGTTCGATCTGCTTGCCCTGCAGTTCGATGTAGCCGACCTCTTTCAACCGCTCGATGGTGGCCGCACGGGTGGCCGGCGTTCCCAGACCGGCGTCCTTCATGATCTCCCGCAGTTCCTCATCATCCAACTGCTTGCCCGCCGTCTCCATGGCGGCGAGCAGGCTCCCTTCCGTGTACGCTTTGGGCGGTTCCGTCTGCTTTTCCATCACCTCGGCGCCGGCGCAAAAAACCGCCAAACCGGTCCGCTCCGGCAAGCGTTCCTGTTCTTTCGGCGGTGTCCAGCCGCCGTCAACGACCTTCCAACCGGGATCGATGATCGCCTTTTCGGCGCTTCGGAAGAGATACACGCCTGCGCCGCCGGGAACGCCGGCTTCCTTGATGTGCGCGCTGTCCGGAACTGCGGTCGCCTTGGCGGAGGCGTCGGCGGGGAGAACTGTTGCTTTGCCGGTAGTACTCTCGAAAGGCACACCGGTGAGGACAACCCGTTCGCGATAGCGAGCCGGCAGATAGTAGTGGGCGAGCACACGCCGGACGATCCGGTCATAGACCTTCAGCTTGTCCCCCACCAGCCCGGAAGGGACCAGAGTCGTGGGCAACAGTGCGTGGTGGTCCTCGACCGCTTCAGGCCGGCAGATGTTCCGGTTGCGCTCATGGACCAGTTGCGGGTTGCCCTTGGCAACGAAGGGGCCGTACACAGGGTGCCCGGCGAGGCTGGAGACGACGCGCCGGAGCAGGGCCAGGCCATGCTTGTCGACAAATCGGCTGTTCGTGCGGGGGTATGTAATGAACTTGCTGTCGTAGAGTTCCTGGGCGATCTTGAGGGTCTTGCTGGCGGAAAAGCCAAAAAGGCGGTTGCACTCGCGCTGCAGTGTCGTCAGGTCATAGAGCCGGGGCGGAAGCTCGCGGGACTCCTTCTCTTCCACCTGGCGGACCTCGCCGTTCCGACCGTCCACTGCGGCGGCGATCGCCTCCGCCTTGACCTTTTCATTGAGGCGGCGCGTCTCACCCTTTTCCTGCAACCAAACGCCCCGGTAGTCGCAGCCTTCACCGCGAAAGCGCGCCCAGACCTCCCAGTAGGTCTCGGGGACAAAGGCGTCCCGTCGACGACGGTTCTCGCAGATCATGGCCAGGACAGGCGTCTGCACCCTGCCCAGGGAGAGCAATTCACCGAAACGGGTCGTGAAAGCCCGGGTGGCGTTGATGCCGATCAGCCAGTCGCCCTCGCTCCGGCAGCGTGCCGACTTGAACAGGTTGTCATACCGTTCCAGCGGCTTCAGGTCGGCCATGGCCGCCCGGATGGCCTCGCCGGTAAGGGAGGCCGTCCAGAGCCGCCAGGCCGGCATCCCCTCCATGCGCAGATAGGCGACGATGTAGCGGAAGATCAGTTCCCCTTCCCGAGCGGCGTCACAGGCGTTGATCAGGCCCCGACTCTTTTTCGCCAGTCCGGCGATGGTCTTCAACTGGCCTTCCGCCTTCTTCACCGGCCGCAGCTGAAAATCGGGGATGATCGGCAGGTCGCCGAAGCGCCAGCGCTTGAGGCTGGAGCGGTAGTCCTCCGGTTCGGCCAGTTGGACGAGGTGCCCGACGGCCCAGGTGATGTAATAGTCGGGGCCCTCCAGGTAACCGCGCTTTTTTTGATAGGAACCGGCGATAGCCTCGGCGATGGCTTCAGCGGCGCTCGGCTTCTCGGCGATGATCAAGGTTTTCAACGTTTCCTCCCCCGAGGATGAGAAAAGCGGGGCATCCTCTGCCCCGCTTAGCTACCCACGGTATTTGAGTTCAATGGCGATGGTTTTCATGTAAGAATGATTGGGAATAGAGAGGCTATGGAATTCTTTTTTCCAGCCAGATTTCCAAGTCCTATTGCTGGTCCTGGTTGTCCAGGTATTCCTGCACCCCGGCGTTGTCCTCGTCTTCTTTGACGGCGCGCATGCTCAGGGAGATGCGGCGCTCGGCTTCCTTGATGTCGAGGACCTTCACCTTGACCTGATCGCCAACGGAGACGACGTCTTCCGGCTTGTTGACGCGGCGGTCGGCCAGTTGGGAGATGTGGATCAGGCCGTCGACGCCCGGTTCCAGTTCGGCAAAGGCGCCGAAGGGGGTGAGCCGGACGACAGTGACGGTGATGGTGGCGTCGATGGGGTATTTCTCGGAGACGGTGCTCCAGGGGTTGGGCAGCACCTGCTTCAGACCCAGGGAGACTTTCTCCTTCTCGCGGTCAACCTTGAGGACATAGACGTCGATGACGTCGCCTTCTTTGACCACTTCGCTGGGATGCTTGATGCGGCCCCAGGACATTTCAGAGACGTGGAGCAGGCCGTCAACGCCGCCCAGGTCGACAAAAGCGCCGAAATCGGTCAGGCGGCGGACAGTGCCGCGGCGGGTCTGACCTTCTTCGATCTCTTCCCAGGTCTTGGTGCGGGCTTCTTTGTACTCCTCTTCGAGGACGACTTTCTGGGACAGCACGGCATTGTTCCGGCGGGTGTCGATCTCCATGATCCGCATCCGCAGGGTCTGGCCGATGTATTTTTCCAGGTTTTCCACATAGCCCCGTTCCACCTGAGAGGCGGGGACGAAGCCGACGACGCCCACATCGACGCGCAGGCCGCCTTTAACGACGGCGATGACTTCGCCGGTGACGATGTCGCCACGCTCCTTAGCTTCTTGCAGGGTGACGATTTTCTCCCGTTCGATGGCGCGACGGCGGGACAGCACCAGGGTGCCGTCTTCCGATTCGGCCTTGAGGATGACCACTTTCACTTCGTCGCCGACTTTGACGATATCGCTAGCCGAGTTAGGAATCCGGGTCGCCAGTTCCCGCATGGGGATGACGCCTTCCGACTTGCCGGCCACGTCGACGAGCACCTCGTCATGGCTGACTTTGACGACAATGCCGGTGATCAGTTGACCCTCTTCCATCTTCTTGAGGGACTCGGCGAACATTTTGTCCATATCCTCGATTTCATTCTCCGGCTCTTGGACTTCGAGAACTTCTTGGTTTTGATCGTTCAGTTCGGTCGTGGCCTGTTCTTGGTTCACATCGGTCATTCTTTGTACTACCTCCTCGATTATCCAACGGGGGGTGGATGCCCCCGCAGTTACCCCCGCTTTTTCCTTGCCTTGAAACCATTCAGGGTCCAACTCGTCAGCCGTCTCGACATGGTAGGTCGGGACGCCGGCGCCCTGGCAGATCTGCGCCAACTTGGCTGTGTTTGAACTGTTGCGCCCGCCGACGACGACCATGACGTCGACCTCTGCGGCCAACCGCCCGGCGGCGTCCTGGCGCTTGCTCGTCGCTGCGCAGATGGTGTTGCGCACCACCAGTTCAATCGAGTTGCTACGCAAGGCCGACTCAATTTGGCGCAAAGTGGCCTCTTTTAGGGTAGTTTGTGCGATTAGCGCCGCCTTACCCTGAAGATCAAGGGCTTCCGCCTCCTGCCCGTCGGCGACAACAAGGGCTTTGCCACCGGTCCAGGCGACGATGCCCTGCACTTCCGGATGATTCCGGTCGCCGGCGACGATCACCTGGTAACCCTGATCGGTAAAGTCCTTGGCAAGCTTCTGCACCTTGTGGACGAAGGGACAGGTGGCGTCGACGATGTCAAAGCCGCACTGCTTCGCCTGTTCATAGACCTTGGGGCCGACGCCGTGGGAGCGGATGACGAGCCGCCCGGGAGAGGCCCCTGCAAGGTTCTCCACTTCCCCTACGCCTTGCCGGGCCAGCCGTTCGACGACCTGAGGGTTGTGGATGAGCGGCCCGTAGGTGACCACCCGATTGCCTTGGTTGACTTCCTTATCCACTTGATCGAGCGCCCGTTGGACGCCAAAACAAAACCCAGCGTGATCCGCCAGGAGGACTTGCAAACCCATCACTCCCCTATTCGTCTGGTTTTATTTTCGTGATAAAACGGATAAATCCTGCTTGTACTCTCAAAAACTCTCTGAATTTTAGAAGAAAAGGGGAATCGGGTTAAAATAGGATATTTCGCGATTGGCAGGTTATCCATTAGTTTTAGCAATTTGTTTTAATACTTGTCAGGGATTCAATGGCATTGTTCCGATTACGGATCTAAAGGTTTCTTCACTTTGATATGGGAAACGGATCAATTCATCTTATAGGCAACTGCTTATGTGTGATATGAACTGCTTTTAAAAATAAATCATCCCCATCGCATCAGGGGATGACCTATCTGGTCGATATGAAAATGATAAACGACCTTATTTTATTGCTTATTTCTTGACTTTGTTCTTAAATTTCCTTCGCCCGATTCACTAAGCCCGCGATTTCCTCCATCATCCCATCTGACAAATCATGCAACCGTTGCGATGACAGCCGCTCCCCTTCCGCCGTTTCGATCCGGAAAGGCCGGCCGATAGAAACGGAAAAAGGCCGAAACCATCCCCCGGAAAAGACGTTCCCGCTGTTGTGCAAGCCTACCGGAAGAATGTACGCTCTCGACTTGGCGGCGATCATGGCGGTGCCTGCCTTGGCCTCGCCCGTCTCACCGGTCTTGCTCCGTGTTCCTTCCGGGAAGATGCAGATCACCTTGTCCTGTTCGAGGATATCAAGCGATTTTTTCAAGGCCTGGCGGCCGGACTTCCCCCTGTCCACCGCATAGGCGCCGCAGACGGTCATCACATAGGACAGGACAGGGATTTTGAACAACTCCGCCTTTGCCATGAAATGCAGTTGCCGTGGAAGGGCGCAGGCCAGGATGACGGGATCCCAGTTGGAGACATGGTTGCTGACAACGATCAGCGGGCCATCGAGGGGGACATTCTCCAGCCCGCTGATCCGCCAATGACAAAAGTGTTTGAAAGGAAAGCGGAAAAGCGCCCGCAACAGGCGGTAGAGCCAGTAGGCCGAGGCGAGCCCTTTCCGTTCCATTTCTTCTGGATTTACAAAGGCAGAGCGGATCTCGTCAGTCATCGCCATCCCCCGTCCGGCTATGTACCATATCCAACAGGCGTCCCACCACGTCCTCAAAGGCAAGGCCGGTCGTATCGAGGTACAGGGCGTCGCCGGCCTGCACCAAGGGCGCCGTCTCACGGGTGGAATCCTCCCGGTCGCGCCGTTCCATATCGCTACGGAGTTGATCGAAGTCGACACCCATGCCTTTGAGAGTCATCTCCTTGAAGCGGCGGCGCGCCCGCTCTTCCACGGAGGCGGTCAGGAAAACCTTGACTTCGGCCTGGGGCAGCACATGGGTGCCGATGTCGCGGCCGTCCATGACGACGCCGCCCCGCACCGCCATCTTCTGTTGCAGGCGCACCATGGGCACACGGACACCGGCCACAGCAGAGACGCGGGAGACATGACGGGACACCTCAGGCGTGCGGATGGCGTCGGTCACATCCTGCCCGTCGGCGAGGACGGTCAAACCGCCGGGAACAGGCAGCAGCGCGATGTCGGCCTGCTCCGCCAGCCGGGCCAAGGCCTCGTCGTCAGACAACTCGATCCCCTTTTGCAGGGCCAGCCAGGTCAGGGCGCGGTACATGGCGCCCGTATCGATATAGAGATAGCCCAGGCGTTTCGCCAACTCCCGGGCGACGGTGCTCTTTCCGGCGCCGGCCGGTCCGTCAATCGCCACTTGGATTCCGGCGTAGGTCACAATTCTATCCCCTTCGCAGTATGGCGGTCTCTCAGGCGCAGCAGCGTGCGCCGGGAGCCGGAGCGATGATATCGAAGCGACTCACCATACTCATTTTCTGCCGATATTTTACCACATATCTCGGTGACGACGCACATCATCCGTCTCCGAACGCCAGAATCTGCGGAAAAACCTCACCGTCAAAGCCCCTTGCAACCGAACTCACTTCGTCTAATGGGCGAGGAACGCCACGTCCGCTACCGTAGCTGTCCGCAAGGAACTAAAGGACAACGGGATTCCTTTTGGCTACGCGCCCCGCCGCAACGTTTCCAGCAACTCGGCAAAACCGGGGAAGGACACATCGATGCTGGCGGCGTCGTTGATCACCGTCTCCCCTTCCGCCAGCAGTCCGGCCACAGCCAGCGCCATGGCGACGCGGTGATCGCCGTGGCTCTCCGTCTCCGCCCCCCGCAGGGAAGCGCCGCCCCGGATGATCATCCCGTCGGGTCTCTCCTCAATATCGGCGCCGAGTTTGCGCAGTTCGCCGGCCATGACAGCGATGCGATCCGTCTCCTTCACCCGCATCTCGGCGGCGTCGCGGATCTCCGTCGTCCCCTCCGCAAAGAGGGCGGCCACGGCGATGATCGGCAGTTCGTCGATAAGACGGGGGATGATGGCCCCACCGATGGTCGTCCCTTTTAAAGGGGCGCTCCGGACGATGAGGTCGGCCACGAGCTCACCGGCGACCTCACGGGCATTTTCCACCTGCACATCACCGCCCATGGCCCGCAGCACCTCGATGATGCCATCCCGCGTCGGGTTGACGCCGATGTTGTAGAGGACCAATTCGGAACCGGGCACGATGGAAGCGGCGACAAGTAAAAAGGCCGCTGATGAGATGTCGCCGGGGACCTCCACCTCCTGGGCGCGCAGTTCGGGGAAGCCCTCTACAGATGCCGTCAAGCCGTCCTCAGACCGCCCGATCTTGGCGCCAAAAGCGGCCAGCATCCGCTCCGTATGATCCCGCGAAACCAGGGGCTCCCGGACGCTGGTTCGCCCTTCGGCGAACAGCCCCGCCAGGAGCACGGCCGACTTGACCTGGGCGCTGGCTACCGGGCTGTTGTAGTGGATGGCTTCCAAGGCCATCGATGCGCCGTTGATGGCCAGGGGCGCCTTGGTCGCATTCTCGCGACCCCAGATGGACGCGCCCATCTCCAGCAGCGGCCGGGTGACGCGCCCCATGGGCCGCCGCCGGATGGAGCCGTCGCCGGTCACCACGGACAAAAAGGGCAGGCCGCTGAGGATGCCGGTCATCAACCGGATCGTGGTGCCCGAGTTGCCCACATCGAGCACCTCCGAGGGTTCTTTCAAGCCCCCCGGTCCTTGGCCGTAGACGACCACCTCGGACGGAGAGGGCTGTTCGATCCGGACACCGAGTTTACGGAAACAATCGATGGTGGAAAGGCAATCCTGACCGGGCAGGAACCGGTGAACCCGTGTCACGCCCTTGGCCAGCGCCCCGAACATGACGGCGCGGTGGGAGATGGACTTGTCGCCGGGGACCTCCGTTTCGCCGCGCAAAGGGGGACCCGGTTGTACGGCAAGGCGTTTGAGCGATGCTGTTTGCATATCGTTCATAGGATCCAGGATCTCCTTTTTTATCGTATTTTAGAAAAAGCGGTTGTTTTTCGCGCCAGGGCGTCGAAACAACCGCCTGAAAAACCGAGAATGTACGCTACCACCGCTTGACGATGATGCCTGCGCCGGCGAGGACTTCCACGGCCCGGTCGGCGTCAGGCGCTTCGTAAAAGCCGATGCGGATGGTTCCGCCGTGGCCTTCGCGGACCCGCAGGATTTCGATGTCGGCGATGTTGACGCCGTTGTCGCCCAGGAGGCGGGCCATCGTGCCGATCACACCAGGCTCATCGGGCACGGTGACGACGATCTCATGAATGCCCGGCAGAATCCCTTTGGCCTTGCGGGGAATGGAGAGGCGGACTTCACGGGCATGGGCGAGCGTTTCACGGAGCGCTTCGACGGAAGTGTCGTTATCGCTTGCTCGTGAGCGTTCCTGTGATGAACCGCAGCCCCCGCAGGCGTCGATCTGTGCTTCCAGCCGGTCCAAGGCGTTGCGGAAGCAGCCGATCATATGTAGCAGCGGCTCCCGGTTGGTGCAGGCGATGTCGACCCACATCTGCGGGTCGCCGGCTGCTACACGCGTCGTGTCCCGGAAACCACCGGCCGCCAGCATGGGCGCTTTCGGGTACTCCTTCGCCGCTTCGCTCAAGGTCTCAACCAGAGCGACCGCCATCATGTGGGGCAGGTGGCTGACCAGGGCCACCATGCGGTCATGCTCCTCGGCGCCGATCTGCAGCACCCGGGCGCCGGCGGCTTTGAACAGGTTTTCGACTGCTTGCAACGCCCCGGCGTCGGTATCCGCATCGGGCGTCAGCACGTAGACGGCGTTTTCCAACAGGTAGCGGTCAGCGCCCCGGATCCCCTGCTTTTCCGAGCCGGCCATGGGATGGCCGCCGACGAAGCGGACACCGGGCGGGAGCAACCGGCCCATCTGTTCGAGCACCCACTGCTTTGTCGAGCCCACGTCAGTGACGATGGTCCCCGGCTTCAAGCGATGAACGATAGACTCGATGATGGCCGGATAGGTGCGGACCGGCGTGGCCAGCACGACGAGATCCGCCTCCGCAACCGCTTCCGCGGCGTATGCCTCAACCCGGTGCGCCGCGCGAGTGGCCAAGGCCAACTTGCGTGTCTCCTCATCGCGGTCGACGCCGATCACCTCATCGACCAACTGACCTTGGGTCAAGGCCATTGCCAGGGATCCGCCGATGACACCGAGACCGATAATGGCCACGCGGCGAAGGACATCAGCGCCTTCTATCTTTTCCTGTACTGTGTGGCGAACGGTTCCTTCCGCCTGTTCCATGCCTTCACCCCCGGAGATAGCTGCCCAGCACACGGATCAGGGTAGTGAACTGCCCGATGGCGTTGAGCGCTTCGGCCACCTTGCGATCGCGCTGGTGTCCGACAAAGTCAATGAAAAAGAGATACTGGCCCAGTTCGTGCTTGGTGGGCCGCGATTCGATGCGGGTCAGGTTGATCTCCCGCTCGGCAAACTCCTTCAAAATGGCATAGAGGCCGCCGGGTCGATCTTGGGGCAGTGAACAGACCAAGGATGTCTTGTCGTTGCCCGTCGGTCCTGTTAACTGCCGTCCGACGACGACGAAACGGGTCTTGTTGTTGGGCCGGCTCTGGATATCGGACTGAGCAATCCGGAGGCCGAGTCGTCGGGCGGCGAAGGCCGAACCGACGGCAGCCCGCGGCGCCTCGGGAACACTCAACTCCAGGGCTTTCTTCGCGCCTTCCACCGTCGAAGAGGTGGCGATGGGCCGCGCGTTCGGCAGCTTGGCATCGAGAAACTTGCGGCACTGAGCCAGCGGCTGCGGGTGTGAGTAGACCTCGACAACGCGGGTCCAGTCAACATCCGGTGGGACAAGCAGGTGGTTGTGGACAGAGAGGATCAGTTCGCCGAAGATGAACAGCCCTGGGTTTTCCACCAGTTCGTCCAGGGTCTGGTTGATCGTGCCCTCGATCGAGTTCTCCAGGGGCAGGATGGCGGCCTCAATCTCCCAGAGGCTCAAGGCCTCATAGACAGCCGAGATGCTGGAAAAAGGTCGCAGGGTTGTTTCCGGTAAAAAAAAGGCCTGGGCCGCTTCTTCGCTGAAGGTGCCTTCAGGCCCAAGATAGCCCACCGGCCCCTTGACGGCGCCGGCGAGCCCTTTCGGTTGTCGCTCAGTCATCATATCACTCATCCGTCTCCTTGCCGGTACTCGCTGTGTTTAACCCATCGGGGGGAAAGTGCGACCGATGGGATTCGAGGAATCGAGGGAACCCCTCCGATCCTTTTACAGGATTTCTCGAATTCCCTTCCCAATCCTCCCGGCAGCGATGGCAAGTCGACAAATTTTTCTTTTTAGGCCGTCCGTCCCATCACGCCGGCTACGCGGCGCAAGTCGTCCATGAGGCTGACAAACTCCTCCGGCCGCAGGGATTGGGGACCGTCGCAGAGCGCTTCCGCCGGGTTGGGATGGACCTCGACCATGATCCCGTCGGCGCCGGCGGCGACAGATGCCATCGACATGGGCCGGACAAGGTGGCGCTTGCCGGTGCCATGGCTGGGGTCGACGATGATCGGCAGGTGGCTCAGGCTCTTGATGATCGGAATGGCGCTCAGGTCGAGGGTGTTGCGCGTCTGTGTCTCAAAGGTGCGGATGCCCCGTTCGCAGAGGATGACATTGTAGTTGCCGCCGGCCATGATGTATTCAGCCGCCATCAGCCATTCCTCGATCGTGGCCGACAGGCCGCGCTTGAGCAGGATGGGCCGGTTCACCCTGGACAGTTCGCGAAGCAGGTGGAAGTTCTGCATATTGCGGGTCCCCACCTGCAGGATGTCGCTGTATTCGGCGATCACTTCGATGCTGCGGGTATCCATGACCTCCGTGCAGATCAGCAGGCCCGTCTCCTCCCGCGCCTGGGCCAGGAGTTTGAGTCCCTGTTCCTCCAGGCCCTGGAAGGCGTAAGGGGAGGTGCGGGGTTTGAAGGCGCCGCCCCGGAGGATCTTGGCGCCGGCCGCCTTGACGGCCTGGGCCGATTCGAGGAGTTGATCCCAGCTTTCCACGGCGCAGGGGCCGGCAAAGACCTGCAACTCGTCGCCGCCGATCTCTACGTCGCCGATGCGGATGACCGTGTTCTCATGACGGAAGGAACGGCCGGCCAATTTATACGGTTGAAGCACAGGCATAACTTTCTCCACTCCCGGTTGCGCCTCCAACGTGGATGCGGAGATCCGGGACTTGTCGCCAATGACGCCGATGATCGTTTTTTCGACGCCTTGAGATAGGTGAAGCTGCAGCCCTTCTTTGGTCAGGCGCTGCTTGATCGCTTCGATTTGTTGCTCCGTTGCCCCTTCGCTCATCACAATGATCATGTGACAAATCCTCCCTCGTCCTTCTGTTAATGTGTCCGGTCGGAAGGTCAGGCAATCGTCGGCCCGAGAAGACAAAAAGGCACCCCAGCAGGTGGAGTACCTTCAAAATCAACAGACAGACTCCTACCGTACTTCCATGCTACAAAAAATTGAAACATCACCGGCGGGCGCTTCGGCCCTTTCACCTGCACCGGAGGGCGACCACATCGCCTCCGCTACCTCGATCATCTCTAGAGATGATCCCTACAATATCCAATATAGCACAGCCCCCACCAGGCTGCAACCTTTTCCAATTGTCAGAATTTCAGCCGACAGCCGCTGCCATCTCCCGGGCAAAAGCGCCCACCTCGGCGAGCATCTGCGCCCGGTCATCGAGGTTTTTGGCGATGAGCTTGACGATGGCGCTGCCGACGATGACGCCGTCACAGTTGGGCGCCACGATGGCCGCATGCTCCGCCGTGGAGATGCCGAAACCGAGGGCCAAGGGAACGTCGGTCATCGCCCGCACCCGCTCCAGCAAGGCTGCCGCGTCAGGCGGCAGGTCGGCCCGCATCCCCGTCACCCCAAGCAAGGAGACACAGTAGATGAAGCCGCGCGCCTTTTCAGCGATCAGTTGGATGCGCTCCGGCGTCGATGTGGGCGCGGCCAGGGGGATCAGCGCCAGCCCCATCTCATCCAGGGGTTCTCTCAGCACACCGCCCTCTTCGGCCGGCAGGTCGGCCACGATGACGCCGTCGACGCCGGAGGCCGCCGCTTCGCAGGCGAAGCGCGCCAGGCCGAAGCGCAAGACCGGGTTGTAATAGGTCAGGAGGACGATGGGGATCGACGTCTCCTGGCGCAGTGCCCGCACCGTCTCCAGCACCTTGGGCAGCGTCGTCCCGCCGGCCAGCGCCCGGCCGGCCGCCTCCTGGATGACCGGCCCGTCGGCGACAGGGTCGCTGAAGGGCACGCCCAGTTCGATGATCGAGGCGCCGTTTTTCTCCAGCGTCAGCACCAGTTCCTTTGTTGTCTCCATGTCAGGATCGCCGGCTGTCACATAGGCGATGAAGGCCCGCTTGCCTTCCGCTTTCAGGGTAGCGAAGGTCGCCGCCAACCGTTCTGTTCCGCGCAGTTCTTCCATCTCAGCCCACCTCCCCGGCCAGTGTGTGCACGTCTTTGTCGCCGCGGCCCGACAGGTTGACGATCAACAGGCTGTCCGGGCTCATCTGGGGCGCCATTTTCGCCGCCTGGGCGATGGCGTGGGCGCTTTCCAAAGCCGGCAGGATGCCCTCCGTCAGGGCCAGGATGCGGACGCCCTCCAGGGCTTCCCTATCGGTGATCGCCACAAACTCGGCTCTGCCGCTGTCTTTTAAATAAGAGAGTTGGGGTCCCACGCCAGGGTAGTCGAGACCGGCGGCGATGGAATGGGTCCCCATGATCTGCCCGTCGTCGTCTTGCAACAGGTAGGAGACGGCGCCATGCAGCACGCCGGGAATGCCCGCCGTGAGCGACGCCGAGTGCCGCCCCGTCTCGACCCCGTCACCGCCGGCCTCGACGCCGATCAGGCGGACCGACGCATCGTCCAGGAAGCCGGAAAACATGCCCATGGCGTTGCTGCCGCCGCCGACACAGGCCAGCACGGCGTCGGGAAGGCGGCCTTCCTTCTCGATGATCTGGGCGCGCGCCTCCACACCGATGACCGACTGGAAGTAGCGCACGATCGAAGGGTAGGGATGAGGGCCGGCGGCGGTGCCGAAGCAGTAAAAGGTGTCCTGCACATTGGCCACCCAGTCGCGCATGGCCTCGTTGATGGCGTCTTTGAGGGTCCGCGTTCCCGAGGTGACGGCGATCACCTTCGTTCCCAGCAGTTGCATGCGCAGCACGTTCAGGGCCTGGCGCTCCACGTCTTCTGCGCCCATGTAGACCTCGCAGGGGATGCCGAAGAGGGCGCAGGCCGTCGCTGTGGCCACGCCGTGCTGACCGGCGCCGGTCTCGGCGATAACCCGTTTTTTGCCCATCCGCTTGGCCATCAGCACCTGGCCGAGGGTGTTGTTGATCTTATGGGAACCGGTGTGGTTCAAATCTTCCCGCTTCAGGTAAACGCGGGCGCCGCCCAGGTGCTCTGTGAGCCGCCGCGCAAAGTAGAGGCGGCTGGGCCGGCCGGCGTATTCGGCGAGGAGGGTCTGAAACTCCTCCTGGAACGCAGGGTCGTCGGCCATCTGCCGGAATGCGGCCTCCAGTTCCTCCAGGGCCGGTTTCAGCGTCTCGGGGACAAAGGCGCCGCCGAAAGCGCCAAAACGACCATTTGGAGTTAGTTGTCCAGTCAAGGCGGACACCTCTTTCCTCTTGTTATAAAAGTGCTTCGCTGCCATCGTCATCGCCGGGGCGGAAACGAGCCGCTTCCACAAAGGCTGCCGCCTTCGCCGGGTCCTTTTTCCCGTCCGTCTCCACGCCGGAGGCCACGTCGACACCGAAGGGACGGACGCGAACGATGGCCTCCCGGACATTTTTCGGGTTGAGCCCCCCGGCCAGGATCAGCGGACGGCGCAGCCTGCCGCCGATTTTGGACCAGTCGAAGGTCCGCCCCATCCCGCCGAGTGCGTTCGGGCAGTATGCGTCGATTAGAAAGGCGTTGACATCGTACTCGTGGGCCGCTTGGGCCAGGGGTTCCCAGTCCGTAAAGGCGGTGGCGCCTTTTTTTGCTTCCGGCGCGTCGTCACCGAGCCGGAAGGCCTTGATCACCGGGTAGGACCAGCGGCGGCAGTATTCGGGCGTCTCTTCGCCGTGAAACTGGAGCGCCTGGAGCCGGCAGAAGGAGGCGATCTCCTCGACACTGTAGCGGGGCTCATCGGCGAAGACGCCGACGACAGAGACGAAGGGCGGCAGTTCGAGGATGATCTCCCGGGCCGCCTCCGGGTTGATATAGCGGCGGGAGCCGCGAACAAAATTGAAAGCGATGGCATGGGCGCCGGCGCCCACGGCCGCTTCCGCGTCTTGAAAAGAACGAATGCCGCAGATTTTCACGCGCGGGTTGACGAGCATGGCGGGACCTCCCGTTTGCGGTGCTTTGGAAAAAAGGGGGCGCCTTGAAACGTAACCTGTGAAGGATTCCCTATCTATGATTCTAAAGGCCGATCAGATTCTAAAGGCCGATCAAATCCCGTAGCGCCTTCCCCGGATCGGCTGCCGTCACCAGGGCTTCGCCGACGAGGATGGCGTCAAACCCGGCCGCCAGGGCGCGCCGAGCGTCGCTCTCGTCGCGGATGCCGCTTTCAGCCACCTTGACGACGCCTTCCGGCAGCGCCGCGCCGAGGCGCAGAACCTGCTCCTTGTCCACCTGCAATGTGGCCAGGTTGCGGGCATTGATGCCGACGACAGGCAGCCAGCCGGGCCGCCGCGTGCGGTTTTTCTCTACCGCCTCCGCCGCCCAGGCCAGGTCTTCCTCGCCATGGACCTCGATGAGCGTGGTGATCCCGAACTCCAAGGCGGCAACGCACATCTCGTCGAGGCGGGACGGCCCGAGCATGGCGGCGATGAGCAGACAGGCGTCAGCGCCGCAGAGGCGGGCCTCCGCAATTTGATAAGGGTCGATCAGAAAGTCCTTGCGCATCACCGGCAGGCTGACCTGCCCTTTCGCTTCCTGTAGATCGTCGAGATGACCCAGAAAATATTTTTCCTCTGTCAATATGGAAAGGGCCGACGCGCCGGCCTGTTCATACCGTGCAGCCAAGTCCCCCGCCTTCGCTTCCGGGAAGAGGGGGCCTTTGGAGGGCGAGGCCCGTTTCACCTCGGCGATGACCCGGACAGGCCCCGAGGGACGCTGCCGACGGAGCGCCCCGGCGAAATCCAGAACCGGCCCCATGCAGGCGACGCCGCGCGCCAGTTCGGAAAAACCGGCTTCCCGGCGCGCTTTGCGGACGCGATCAGCCTGGATCTCCCACATGGTCGCCAAAAAACCCGTCAAGGGGATCTGGGGAATCAGATCGGTCATGCGCTCACCCCTTGTTCCCGCAGTGCTGCCGCTTCCGCCGTGAAGGCTTTCACCTGCTCCAGCAGGCCCAGGGCTTCGCCGCTGTCGATGACCGTCCGGGCCAGGGCGATCCCCTGTTCCAGTCCGTTGACCTTTCCGGAGACGCAGAGGGCGGCGGCGGCGTTTAAGAGGACGATGTCCCGGCGCGGCCCCCGCTCACCCTTCAAGATCGCCTCGGTGATGGCGGCGTTCTGGTCGCGGTCGCCCCCTTTGAGGTCCTCGGGGGCGCAGCAGTCGAAGCCGTAGGCGCGGGGATCGAGGGTCTCCACATGGACCTCGCCCGCTTCCAGCCGGGCCACCGTCGTCGGCGTCGTCAGGCTGATCTCATCGAGGCCGTCCTGACCGTGGACCACCCAGGCCGATGTGACCCCGAGGCGGCGAAGCACCTGGGCGATCACCTTCACCCGTTCGGCGCTGTTGACGCCGAGCAGTTGGCGCACCGCCCCAGCAGGGTTGCTCAAGGGACCGAGCAGGTTGAATACCGTCGGCACGCCCAGTTCCCGCCGCGTCGGCGCCGCATGGGCCATGGCCCGGTGGCACTGGGGGGCGAAAAAGAAGCCGAATCCCGTTTGCATCAGACACTGGTAGGAGTAGTTCGGCGACAGATCGACGGTGACGCCGAGGGCTTCGAGCACATCGGCCGAACCGGCCCGGCCTGACATGGCCCGGTTGCCGTGCTTGGCGACGGGCACACCGGCGGCGGCCACGACCAGGGCGGCCGTCGTAGAGATATTGAAGGTTCCGGCGCCATCGCCGCCGGTTCCGCAGGTATCGACCATCTGCAGCCGTGTCGTTTCAAACTCGGCAGGCACGTATTCGGCCAGTTCGCGGCCCACCCGGCTGCGCATCGCCCGGGCGAAGCCGGCAATCTCCTCTTCGCCCTCGCCGGTCAGGCGCAGGGCCACCAGCAGCGCCGCCAGTTGCACCGAGGGGACCTTCCCCTCCATGACGGCGTTCATCAGTTCCTCCGCCCGCCCTTCGCCGAGGCGCTCGCCGCTCAGCAGGCATTGCAGGCTGTGCTTGGCTATCTCCAGGGACTGGCTCATCTCGTCTCACCTCTGATTTATCTTAAACTGAGGAAATTGCGCAACAGCCCTTTCCCCGCCTCCGTCAGGATCGACTCCGGATGAAACTGCACGCCCTCGACGGCATACTCCCGGTGGCGAAGACCCATGATTTCACCCTGATCGCTCCGCGCCGTAATCTCCAGGCAGTCAGGCAGGCTCTCCTCCTCCACGATCAGCGAGTGGTAGCGCGTGGCCGTGAAGGGGTTGGGCAATCCGGCAAAGATCGTCCGCCCGTCATGATGGATGGGCGATGTCTTGCCGTGCATCAATCGGGGCGCCCGGATGACGCGCCCGCCGAAGACCTGACCGATGGACTGGTGACCGAGGCAGACGCCCAGGATGGGGATCTGCCCGGCGTAGCGGCGGATCACATCCATCGAGATGCCCGCCTCGTTGGGGGTGCAGGGTCCCGGCGAGATGACGATGTGGGAGGGGTTGAGGCCGGCGATGGCCTCGGGCGCGATGGCGTCGTTGCGGTAAACCTCGATGGCGTCGACCATCTCCCCCAGGTACTGGACCAGGTTATAAGTGAAGGAATCGTAGTTATCGATGACGACGATCACCGCAATCCCCCTTCCGCCGCAGCCAGGGCCTCAAAGAGCGCCCTCGCCTTATTCATCGTCTCTTCATACTCCGTCTCCGGAACTGAGTCGGCCACGATACCGGCGCCCACCTGGATCTGGGCCTTCCCGTCGCGCATCAGCACGGTGCGGATGGTGATGCAGGTGTTCAGGTTGCCGTCGAAACTGAGGTAACCGACAGCGCCGCCGTAGGGTCCCCGGCGCACCGGTTCCAACTCGTCGATGATCTCCATGGCCCGGATCTTCGGGGCGCCGCTCAAGGTGCCCGCCGGCATGACGCAACTGAGGGCGTCAAGCGCCGTCACATCCGGTTTCAACTCCCCGGCGACGCGGCTGACGATGTGCATCACATGGGAGTAATGTTCCACTTCCATAAACTGTTCCACCCGGACCGATCCGATCTGGCAGACCCGCCCCAGGTCGTTGCGGCCCAGATCGACCAGCATCAGGTGCTCGGCCCGCTCCTTCTCGTCCGCCAGCAGTTCCTCGGCCAGGCGGCGGTCCTCTTCGGCGTCGCGGCCGCGAGGCCGCGTCCCGGCGATGGGGTGCGTCTCCACCCGCCTGCCCTCAACACGGATCAGCGCCTCCGGCGAGGAACCGGCCACCTGCATCCCCGGCAGGTTCAAGTAAAAGAGGTAGGGCGACGGGTTCAACGAGCGCAGCGCCCGGTAGACATTCAAGGGATGGGTGCGCAGCGGCCGGGTGAGCCGCTGGGAAAGGACGATCTGGAAGGCGTCGCCGGCGGCGATGTACTCCTTGCAACGCTCCACGGCCGTACAGTAACCGGCGCGGTCAAAGGTGGAGGTCATCTCATTCCCTGCTGCAAAAGTGGACTGGACCGGCATTTCACCGGAAGCCCCTGCCTTGGCCGCTGTATTTGCCGGTGTCTTTGCAGGCATCACCGCCGGCGCTTCTACGGGCAGCGGCGACGACGGTTCGCGCAGCCGTTCGAGCAGTTCCGCCAGTTGCGACTGGCCGTAACGATAGGCGGCCTCATCGCCGGCTTCGGCCAGCAGGACCAAGGTGCCCCGGTGACGCAGGTGATCGATGATCAGGGTGTAGCGGGTGATCATCAGCATCATTTCCGGCAGTTGCCGGTCATCGACGCTGTGCTCGGGCAACCGCTCATAATGGCGGATAAGATCGTAGGAAAAATACCCGACCGGGCCGCCGTAGAATGGCGCCAAACCTGCATTGGGCGGAACGGGGGCGACCTTCAGGTCGGCCAGCCACTGTTCCACGCATTTGAGGGGCTCGCCGGCAGTGGCGCCGGTTGCTCCGGCAGACGGCTCGGGCGGCCAGGAGAAAAAGGCCAGGGGCTCAGCGCCTGCGTAGGAATAGCGCCCGAGGACAGTGCCCCGCTCCACGCTCTCCAACAGATAGCCCAAGCCCTCGCCGGCCAGCTTGCGATACAGCGTGATCGGCGTATCCTCGTCGGTGCTGAAGGATATCCACATCGGGACGTACCGGTGTTCCCGGCTCAGCCGGACAAAGTCGACCGCATCAGGGGCAGTGCGGTGCTGGATCAAAGTTCACCCTCCTTCCTGGCGGAGAGTGAAGCGAGACCGGAAAAAAGCGAACAAAAAAACCGGCCCACCGAAGGTAGACCGGTTTCCTGACAAAATCAGAAAATACCGCCTCTCCGCTCGACTCCACTGGACTCCGCTCATCTACTCTAAAACTCATCTCACAGTAAAAGTACCATAGCTGTATGGAACTGTCAACGATTTTTGGAAACGGCGCCATCGCTTTTTTGCTTGCAATGAAACACCCCATAGAGTACCTTGTACATAAGGCCCTAAATGGAAATACCCCTTACATAAAAAGGAGTGAACCCGCCTGAACAGCATGAAAAAACGGCCCCTCCGCATCCCCGCCTTCCTGGTTGCCCTCCTGTTCGCCTGCTGGGCAGCCATTCTCTATCCCTTCGGCGCCGCGAGCGCGTCGACGGCAACCCTCGCATCTGCCGATGCCGCTGCGTCTGGAGCATCTGCCAAAGTTGACCCCAAACTGGCCGAGGTCCGCCGCCTCATCTCCGATTACTACGTCGATGAGCCCGCCTCCGAGGTTTTTCAAAAAAACACGATCAAAGACACCATAAAAGCCCTTAAAGACAAGCACTCCGTTTACCTGGATGAAAAGGAATACGAACAACTGCTGGAATCGGTCAATCTGAATTACTTTGGCGTGGGCATGGTCATCGCACCCGGCGCCGAGTATCCTGTCGTAGAAAAAACATTCCCCGACTCCCCGGCCGAAAAAGCCGGCATCAAAAGCGGCGACGCCATCACCGGCATCAACGGAGAATCGACCCATGATGTATCGGTCGATCATTTGGCCGGAAAAGTGCGCGGCCCTGAAGGCACCACCGTCAAGCTCACCTTCAAACCGGCCAAGTCTGAGGAAGAACGGACGGTAGAACTGAAGCGGAAGCGCATCGATCTTCCGCAGGTCGAAGGAAAGATGCTGGAAGGAACCATCGGCTACATCCACCTGAGCACCTTCGGCGACCGGACCGGGAAGGAATTCAAAGCCACCTACGAAAAACTGCAAGCGTCCGGGATGAAGCAACTGATCATCGACCTCCGCGGCAACGGCGGCGGCGAGGTCATAGCGGCGGAAGATGTGGCCGATTTCCTGCTCCCCGAAGGACCCCTCTACCACATGGTCGGCCGAAAATTGCCCAAAGAAGCTTTCACCACCACCGGCAAGGAAACGCCCATCCCCATGGTCGTCCTCGTCGACGACGGCTCCGCCAGCGCCTCGGAACTGCTCGCCGCCGCCCTGCGGGAACGGGCGAAAGCCGTGCTCATCGGCACGAAAACCTATGGCAAGGGATCGGTCCAGACCCTCTTCGATCTCAAAGCCGGCGGTGTGCTGAAGTTGACCATCGCCCGCTACACCACCGCCATGGATCGGCCCGTTGACAAGGTGGGTTTGACGCCGAACCAGATGGTCGGGTACGAACCGCTCCAACTGATCCGGGCAAAGAATGCCCTCTCTCCCGACCGGTCCAAACAACTACGCCTGACCCTCGACCAACCGGAAGCCTGGGTCTCCGATGAGCCGGTCCCTCTCGACAGCCCCCCCTTCTTGAAGGACGACCATACATACCTTCCCCTCCGCTTCCTGGGAGAAGCATTGGGCGGAACCGTGGAGTACCGGGAGCTTGACCGCCGGGCAACCATCACCGTGGATGGGAAAAGCCTCGATTTCCCGCTCGATGGCGGGGAAGTGCGGTTGAATCAACAGCCAAGCGCAGATATTGAACCATTGCCGGTTGTAGATGATCGTGTGCTTGTGCCGGTGCGGTTGCTGAGTGAGGAACTGGGGTTTCGGGTGGAGTATTATGACAAATCTAAAGAGGTGCGGATCACCCAACCTCCAAAGGACGTCTCATTCCACAACTGATTTGAAGAAAAGCTGGTTCATTGCAAAAGGAGTTTCTAGGCACGTGAAGATCATCTATCATGTTGGCGATATGCAAGGATGGCCCAAGGTTTTTAACAGTCTGGGCGGGTTCTTTCAGGTAGCTCCGCAGTCCTTCGATCTGCTGATCCTTGCCAACGGACCGGGGGTGCAAGGCCTCGTCAAGACCGATAACCCCCAAGGTGACTTTTCCCCTTACGAGAGACTGCCTGAGTTGGTGGAAAAAGGGGCAAAAATCCTCGCTTGTGAAAACGCGTTGCGACGCAACAACATCGATGTGAAAGACCTCCCCGCCTTCGTCTCTACCGTCTCGTCGAGCATCGTGGAACTGGCGGAAAAACAAGCGGCTGGATATAGCTACATCCGAGCCTAAAAAGAACTGGGACGTTAAAGCTCCAGAACACTAGAAGTCTAGCACATATGGAAAATGCCCTGTATTGCTTTGAGAAGCCGTACAGGGCATTTGACTTTGGCATGATGAGAATGAGAAACCTACGGGCCTTCATTATGAGCTGTCATATGACCGGTCATTACCATCATGATGCGCCTCGCTTTTACATCATGGGCCTTCCCGGTTGCTCTTGATCGCGTCGCACCTCATCATAGGCCGGAATGAAGTCCCACTCCGCATCGACGGAGACAACGCTCCCCTCCTTGGCCGACTGCAGGATGTCGAGGATCGTCTTCGTGTCGCCATACTCCAACTCCGGCGGAACGGCGATCGCCTCTTGCCCAGTCATGGCCTTATGGAAATTGAGCAGTTCATTGTAATACCCCCGCTGTGGCCGGTACTGGATCAGTTCCGACTTGCCGTCGTTGTGGGCCACGTTGATGAAACCGCAATCCCGCTCCTCCAGATAGATCATCCCTGTCGTCCCGAAGATGCGCAGGCCCACCAGCGGCCGTTGCATCTCCTTGCCGGCGGTGAAGAAGGAGAACTGGCCCACAACGCCGCTTTTGAAGCGAAAGTTGACAGAGACGGAGGCATAGGGGGCGTATTCGCCGTTATGGAGCGGCACGCCAAAGGCTTGCAACTTGTCGATGGGTCCGAAGATGTGCCGCAGGGCTGCCATGTCATGGACGCCCGTGTCCATGATCACGCCGCCCGGATAGTCGGGGTGCTGCCGCCAGGGCGCGTTGGGGAACTTATTCGGCTTGCCCAGCTCACAGGGGAAGCAAGCCACCCGGTTTTGCACAAAGTAGTAGATATCGCCGACCCGCTTCGTCCGCACTAGGTCGCGGATGATATTGACCTCTTCATTAAAGCGGTAGTTTTCGGCGATCATAATCGGCACATTGTACTTCTTGGGCAGTTCTGTGTGGGCCTTCGCCTGCTCCAGCGTGGGCGCCAGGGGCTTTTCACAGATGATGCCCTTTTTTGTGCCCGAAATCGCCTTGGCCACCTCTTCCGTCACCTTGTAGTTGAGTTCGATGGGCACCATGATGTCGATGACATCGATATCATTCCGTGTCGCCAGCGCCATATAATCGGTGTACACATCACCGTCAGAAAGCCCCAGTCGCCGCGCCCATTCGGCGGCCTTCCCCCGGTTGATGTCACAGATCGCCTTAATCTCGTAGTGATCCTTCAGTTCCTGAAAGGCCGGGTAATGGAGTTGTTCAAAGGCCATGCCGGCCCCGATGATCCCGACGCGCAGTTTTTGCATCCTGACAGGGTCACCCTTTCGTCAGTTGTTTTTCATGCCTGAACATTAATCCCTGCGTCACGCAGTAAACCTATTGTACGTAATGTTCCTTCAGGAAAGGTTGCCTATACCCAAGGTGGAACCTTTCGGCGCTGACCGGCATATGATCTATTGCCCATTTCGCGCGGCTCGCAACGGCTGTGGGGCGCTTCCCATCAGCGACCGGTCAAGCAAAGGAGGGAATCCATTTGGATGGCGCCAGTTACATAGAAACGGCGCTCTTCGAGCACCGTTTCTGGCTGCAGATCCTGGGGGACCATGCCCGTTTCATCTATACGGGTCTCGCCCCTGACGAGACGCAAGAGATCCAGCGGGCTCGTCACTTTATCATGGAATTTGACCGGCTGTTGCAAGCGGCCCGGCAGGCGGGACCGGAAACGGACCTGCAGGAACTCAATCAGCGAGCGCAACGAGAAGCCCAGGAGATCCGCGCCTTCAAGTTGCACCTGATCCGCCGCCACCTTACCGAACCGATCAAGATCAATCTCCCGCCGACCCTCTTCAACCACATGGTCAACGAGGTGGAAGACTACTTGCGCATCCTCCGCTTCCTCTTGGCTGGCCAGTGCCCGCCCCTTTCGCTGCCCCATTTGCACCTGCTCTGGCTGTCCGACGCCTCCGGACACGCCGCCATGATCGCCGCCGGACTCGACCCGGTGGAAAAACCCTTGATCGACTCGAGCATGATTTACGAAACCCGCTTCGACATGCTCTACAAAAAAGCGGTCGCCCTGGCCGGCTTCATGCGCACAGGGCTGCGCGATTTCCCCTCCCTCGACTACTTCAACCGGCAGGTACAGCAGGAGATCAACGCCTTCACAGCATTCTTGCAGGAAGTGGAGGCGACACGGAGGACGAAGGAGGTCCTCGGTTTCGTGCTCCCCCTGGTTCCTGATCACATGGCCCGGGAAGAGTGCTACTACCTGATCAAACTATCGATGGCCTCCCGGATCCCGCGCCCCAACTGCGACCCTACGGCGCCAAGAGAGGAATAATCTAAAAAGGCATCCTAAAACATTTGCTTGCACATCTACGGAAAAACCGACCGCTACAGGACGGTTTTTTCTTATTTTTTAAAAGCATTTCAGGACTATGGTCTTATATATGAAAATTCTACCCTATGTTACATTGGTCTTGGGGACAAGCAACGAAACAAACAACACAGAAAAGGAGTTGCACAGGTCATGCAAAAAAAATTGCGCTTCATCGTGCCACTGCTCCTGATCCTGTCCCTGCTGCTTCCCGGTCTGGCCTTGGCGGCGAAAAAAGAGACTACACCCGGCGCACCGAAGAAAACGACCGTTACCAGCCCAACTACCCCAACCGAACCCGCTCCGACTGAACCGGTTACGACCGAACCCACTACGACAGAACCTACTACAACGGAACCCACTACAACCCAACCGGCTGCTACCGAACCGGTAATCACTCCGGCGCCTCCGCCCAGCAAGGTCATCCTCGGCTACTACCCCGTCGACTATGTGGGCGACAAGACCGCCTACAACTCCCTCGTCAACTACGGCAGTTCCATGAACGCCATCTCCACCTTTACCTATCTGGTGGACGGGCAGGGCAACCTGACCGGCACTGTTCCCACCGACGGGCTCACCCTGGCCAAGTCCAAAGGCCTCAAAACCTACGCCCTGATCCACAACTACACCAACGGCGGTTTCAACCAAAGCATCGCCTCTTCCCTGCTCGGTAGCCCGGCGAACCGCCAGAACGTGATCAACCAGTTGAAGACGATCCTGCCGGCCAACGGATACGCCGGTGTGAACATCGACATTGAGTACATCAACCCGGCCGACCGCGCCAACTACACCCAGTTCGTCAAAGAAGTGAAGGAAGCCCTCGGCCCCATGGGTTATACGGTCATCCTCTCCGTCATCGGCAAGACCTACAATGACACCACCTCCAACTGGGGAGGCGCCTTCGACTTCAACGCCATCGGCCAGTACGCCGACTACGTGCAGATCATGACCTATGACGAGCACTACCCCGGCGGGACCCCCGGCCCGGTCGCCTCCATCGGCTATGTGACCAAGGCCGTCCAGTACACCATGTCGACAATGCCCAAAGAAAAGATCCTCCTCGGCATCGCCACCTACGGCTATGACTGGTATGGAACCAGCACGAAGACAGTAAACTACCTCACCGTACCCAAACTGCTCAGCCAGTACGGTGTGACGCCCAAATGGGACGACGTCTCCAAATCGCCCTGGTTCAACTACACCGACAGCTATGGTCGCAGCCATACGGTGTGGTATGAAAACCCGCAGTCTACGGGGTACAAACTGGACCTTGTCAACCAGTACGGCCTCGGCGGCATCGGCATCTGGCGCCTCGGCTTCGAGGATCAGAGCTTCTGGGATGTCGTCAACGCCAAACTAAAGTAAATCAAAAAGGCCCCCTTCCGTCTTTTGCGGATGGGAGCCTCTTTTACGCCTTGGCGCCTGGATCGATGCCGGTATCAGGCGTTTCCCCCTTCTCCGTATCGATCGTGAAAATCCAGTGATTCAAAATCCTATGCAGATCAGCCGTGCGGATCGGTTTGCTGATATAATCGTCCATGCCGCAGGCCAGGCACTCCTCCCGGTCGCCGCGCATCGCCCGGGCCGTCATGGCCACGATGGGGACATGACCGCCCTGTTCCGCCTCGATCCGCCGGATCTCCCGGGTAGCCTCGAAACCATCCATCTCCGGCATCTGGCAGTCCATGAGGATCAGGCTGTATTTCTCGCGCCGGATGGCCTCGACAGCCTCGCGGCCATTGGAGACGGCAAGCAGGCGGAGGCCGAACTTTTTCAACTGGATGGAGGCCAACTTCTGGTTGACAGGGTTGTCTTCCACCAGCAGGATCCGTTTTTCCGGCAGATCAGGCAAGAGCAAATCGACATTTTCCTGGACGCGGCTGTCCTCAGCGGCCTGAGAGGGTGATTCCAACAGCGGCGCTGTAAACCAGAAGGTCGTTCCTAGCCCGGGGATGCTCTGAAAACCGATCTCGCCGCCCATCAACTCGACGAGCCGCTTGGAAATGGCCAGCCCCAAACCGGTTCCCCCGTACCGGCGCGCCGTCGACATGTCGGCCTGGGAGAAGGGTTGAAAGAGGCGGGGCGCCACCTCATCGGTGATGCCGATGCCCGTGTCGTGAATCTCAAAGCGAAGAAAGCGGGCGGCGCCGTTCATGGGATCGCTTTGCCCCAGTTGGGAAGCCATGGTGATCCGCAGGGCCACCTTCCCTTTTTCCGTAAACTTGACGGCGTTGCCGCCGAGGTTGATCAAGACCTGCCGCAAACGAATGGGATCGCCCCGCAAGAAACGGGGGATCTCTCCGTCAATGTCACAGGTAACGTCGAGGTTTTTCTGCTCCGAACGAACGCGCAAGAGGTTGACCACATCGTTGACCACGGTGCGGAGTTCGTAGTCGACAGCCTCCAACTCGATCCGGCCGGCTTCCATCTTGGAGAAATCGAGGATGTCATTGATGATCGACGACAACAGCCGCGAAAGCTCGCCGATAGTGCGCCCGTAGTCGGACTGTTCCTCCGTCAAGGAGGTGTCGAGAAGCAGGTCGATCATGCCGATGATCCCGTGCAGGGGCGTGCGGATCTCATGGCTCACCGTCGCTAAAAAGGCGCTCTTGGCCCGGTCTGCCGTTTCGGCCCGCTCCTTGGCCGTGTGCAGTTCCTCTTCGGCCCGCTTCCGCTCCGTCATGTCACGGGTGACGAAGATGACCTCCTGTACCTTCCCCGTTTCCATGTTCTGCACAGGCCGGACGGTCGACTCAAACCAGACATACCGCCCCTCCTTGCGCCGCATGCGGTATTGGAACAGGCGCGGCTCCAGGCGGGCCATGGCTTCACGGAGGTTGTCGCCTACCCGGTCCATGTCTTCGGGGTGCAGAAATTCGTATCCCGAACGGCCGAGGATTTCTTCCGGCTCATAACCCAGAAGGGAGCGGCTCGCCGGCGACGCGTAAAGGATGATGTTCTCCGTCGTATGGCGGGAGATCAGGTCAGAGGCGTATTCGGCCAAGAGCCGGTAACGTTCCTCGCTCTTTTCCAATTTCTTGACGAGGACACGCTGCAGGTTCACCAACTCGTTGTTGAGGCGTGTCACCTCTTCATAGAGTTCACTGTCCCAGTCGGCCTGAGTGCCCGTCTGGGCGGCCAGGTCCTTCAGCGTCGACCGCAAAGCCGGCGCCTGGCTGCCGCTGTCGACCATCTCCTCATAGAGGCGCGCCATGGTGGACCGGGTCCTCGCCCCGGCGATGAGCATCTTTCCCTCAGAGGCGCAGCCGGCAAAGTAGAGGCCGAGCACCTGATCGCCCAAGGGAACGTTCAGTTCCCAGTTGAAGACGGAACCCTGTTTGCGCAGAGCAGCCAAGAAGTTGAGGGCCTTGTCGGTGCAACTCCGGTCGACAATGCCGGGAAAGGGCTGACCCGCCCGGATCCGCGCAGAGAATCCCAGCCTGTTGCTGTTCACGCGCATGATCATGCCCTGCCAATCACAGAGCAGCGTGATTCCGTTGCCATTCTCCACTGCGCTCATAGGGAGAACACTCCTTTTTTGGCGAGGGGGGCCTCCGTCATCACTCGCCTGTCACTAGCCGGTTTGCCACATCCACCGCATCCAGCGCGTCCGTCGCATAGGCGTCGGCGCCGACCTGCCGCCACAAATCTTTTTCAATATTGAAGGGATAGCCGCCGACCATGATCTTCACGTTGCCGACATCCTTGGCGGCGCGGACCACCCGGATCAGGTCCTCGACGATCCGCACATGGAAGGTCATCGTCGCCGACACGGCGAGCACCTGGGCGTTGTTATCGCGCAAGGCCTGGACCACGTTGGCCGCCGGCGTGCTCGCCCCAAGGTAGTAGGTGTCCCAACCGTCCATCTCCAAAAAGTCCGACACCATTCGGATCCCGATCTCATGAAGTTCGCCGCTCACACAGGTGGCCACGAGCCGGCGGTTTTTAGAGGGACCAGAAAAAATGAAGGGATACAACTGGGCCATGATCATCTGGGTGGCCGCGGAGCAGTAGTGCTCCTGCGCTACATTGATCCGGTTCATCTGCCAGAGGCGGCCGATCTCGTACTGGCTGCGCTGAAAGACGAAGAGATAGATGTCCCGCACAGAAACGCCCGATTGAACGGCGTCCAAGATCAACCGCGCGGCGGCGTGCCGTTCCCCTTGCAGCAGCGTGTCCAGGTACTGCCGCGCCAGATCGCTCAAGGGCGCATCTGGCGTAAAATAGGTCGGCGGATCGGCCGGCGACTCATCGAGACCGTTGATGCTCAGATCGAGGTATTCAGAGACGATGTCGCCCACATCGACGGGCAGCATCTCGCGGAGAACGTCCTTGGTAAAGGATAAGTTCTTTGCCAGGTCGGTGACAGGGATGCCACGGCCAGACAGAAGGACCTTCACCCAGGAGACATAATCCGTAAACAGAGACGGGCTTTTCGTCGCCACCGCCTCGGAGAGGAAGGACAGTTGCGCCCGGATGTCCTGCAGGGCGCGCAAGCGCCCGATGTCGTTAAATTTCTCCGTCAGTTCCGTTGGCGCCACCGATTGGCGCACCAGGATCGCCTCCGACAACTGCGGCAGTTTGTCTTCAAATATTTTACTGATCTGGCTGTACTGATCGCTCATGGCCTTCCCTCTCTTCCTGTCGTCAAAGTATCTTCTGTCAGGGAAACTCACGAAGCTGCGCACTTGTATCCATTAGGACAATATTCCATACAGGATTGTCGATTCCTGCATATAAAGAAAAAAACCGCTTATCCCGGGTGATGACCCACAAGGTGCCGAAGGGCCTTTTGGGTTCGTTCGAACTCGCGGGCCACCTGCTCCGCCTTGACCGGCGCCGAATCGAGGCAACCTTGCCGCCCCATGATCTCCAACTCCTTGCTGCAGGCCGACAACGCATTGGCGCCGATGCCGGCGCTGCTGGACTTGAGGCTGTGGGCCAGGTTGGCCATCGCCCGCGCGTCCCGCTGGCGGACCGCTTCTCGCAGCGCCTCGATCTTCGGCGGCGTGTCGCGTAAAAAGATCTCGATCACCTCGGCGACGATGTCCGGTTCGTCCTCTTCCTGCAATTCCCGGAGGCTGTCCAATACACCGCAGTCGATGACGTCTGTGTCGCAGGCGCCCCCTATGCCGGGGTCGGCGGGAAGCCAGCGTTCAAGCACCTGGCGCAAGGCCTGGATGACAAAAGGTTTGCTCAGGTAATCGTCCATCCCCGCCTGGAGGCAGCGCTCCTTGTCGCCCTGCATGGCATAGGCCGTCATGGCGATGATCGGTGTATGCGCGCCCTGCTTCCCCTCGTAGGAACGGATGGTCTGGGTGGCCTCATAACCATCCATCACCGGCATCTGGCAATCCATCAGGATCAGTGAGTAGCGGCCGCTCCGCGCCGCTTCCACCGCATCCCGGCCGTTCATGACGGCATGGGCTTGCAAGCCCAACTTTTTCAACTGCAACAAGACGAGTTTCTGGTTGACGGGGTTGTCTTCGGCAAGGAGGATCATCGGATCCGCACCGGATTCTTGGACAAGCGGCGCAACTTCAGGCACGTCACCTTCTCCTTCCTCTTTTTCGTAAACTGAACCTGTGGGGTTCGCAGCCTGCGCGGGGCTGCGTTCCAGGGGAAGGGAAACCCAGAAGGCTGAGCCTTTTCCCACTTCACTGGTTACCCCGATCTGCCCATGCATCAAGTCGATCAGCCGTTTGGTGATGGCCAGTCCCAGCCCCGTTCCGCCATACCTGCGCGTCGTGGAACTGTCGGCCTGGGTAAAAGGACTGAACAGGCAAGCCTGGGCCTCCGCCGAAATGCCGATGCCCGTATCGGCGACGTCGAAGCGAATCACCGTCTCGCCTTCATCGCCTCGCTCACAGCCGATGGTCAGTATCACGCTTCCTTTTTCCGTAAACTTGACGGCGTTATCGAGCAAATTGAAAAGCACCTGCCGCAGGCGAAGGGGATCGCCCCGCCGCAGTCCCTCCACCGCATTTTTCCAGACAACCTGCAGTTCGAGCCCTTTCTCCCGGACTTTGGCTTCAAAGGTTTTCGCCATATCCTCCACGAGCGTTCGAATCTCGAAATCGGCAGGCTCCAGGCGCAATTTGCCGGCTTCCATCTTCGAGAAGTCAAGGACATCGTTGATGATGTGCAACAGTTGATAGGCGGAATCGCTGGCCGTGGCGGCAAACTCCCGCTGCTCGGCAGACAAGGGCGTATTGAGCAACAATTCTGTCATCCCGAGGATGCCGTTGATCGGCGTCCGAATCTCATGGCTGATGGTGGCCAAAAATTCGCTTTTCGCCCGGCTGGCCGCTTCGGCCGCTTCTTTTGCTTCTTGAAGTTCCAGTTCCACCCGTTTGCGTTCCGTCACATCTGTATTGGAACCGGCCATGCGAACAGCCTTGCCCTCGTCATCCCAGATCGCCTGCCCGCGCGTGAGGATCCAGCGGTATCTCCCGTCCCGGCAGGAGAGGCGGTATTCGATCTCGAAGGTCGGCATATGCCGGGCCAGATAGCTCTTGAGAACGCCCTTCACCCATTCGGCGTCCTCCGGGTGAAGCAAGCGTTTCCAGTCCTCGATCTGATCGCCGATCTCATCCGGTCCGTACCCGAGCATCTCCTTCCAACGAAGGGAGTAAAAGACGCGGTTCGTCCGCAAGTCCCAGTCCCAGATCCCGTCATTGGCGCCTGAAATCACCAGACTGTAGCGCTCCTCACTGTCCTTGAGCGCCGCTTCAAAATCCCTGCGTCCGCAAACGCTGCCGTCAGGGATTGCCGATTTCAGGGCAGGCGATTCCTGGACGTCATCACCGTGGCGATCACAGGCCGCTTGGTCCGTCATCCCAACCATTTGGCTCATCACAGGGCCCTCCGACTGTTTACTTCCGCTCACACGAGAGGTATGGGTTTGCGTTCAAGTTAGAACAAATCCTGATAAAACATAATAATAACATTCTATAAAAAGAGGGGCGATCCCTTTTTCGAACATCGGTTTGTTTCAAATCTTCACGGAAAAATGCGAGAAAAAGCCGCCCCACAAAAAAGGGGCGGCCGCGTTATACACCTTATTGTATTGGATGCCTTCAGCGAGGATCGGTGGAGAAGCTTGGGCCTTATGTTCACCGGTTCAGGTCGGGCCGCAGTCGTACGGCGCCGCCCAGGTAGACATGGACCATATCCTCTTGTCCCTTCGGCGTGTTGACATGTATCAACACCCGCACACAGCGGGCCAGCGCTTCGGGCACGTTGATCTCGCTCATGCACATGAGCGGCACCTGGTGCCATCCCGCCTCCCGGGCCGCATAGGCCGGAAAATCGGCGTTCAGGTCCGGCGTCGCCGTAAAGATGGCCGAGGCGATGTCTTCGAGCCGCAACCCGTTGGCCTCGACGATCTCTCGCAGCAGTTCCTTAGTGGCCTGCTGGATCGCTTCCTTCGTGTTCTCCTCGACAGTGACGGCGCCGCGTATGCCGCGCACATAATTGACCGTCATGTCTATCCCCCCTACCATACTGCTGTCCTACAATGCCGCCCGGTGGCCCATGCCGACGGCCACCTCATCGAGATGGAGCAGGCCTATGCCGAAAAAGACGGCCACACTGATGTGATCATGGAACCGGGCAATCCCCACCTTGCCGCCGATGTTCAGCCCCACGGCCTTCGGCAGGATCTGAGTCAACGCCTCGTGGGTGGCGCCGGCGACGGCGCCCTCTTCCGGGTGGCTCTCCCGGATGACCCCTTCCCGCTTGGCCGCCACGACCGCCCGCTCGATGATCTTCTTCACCGCCGGAATGAACTCGCCGCCGTAATCGACAGCCGCTGTCCGGATCCCCTCTTCGGCATAGAGGCGGCGCAGTTGATGCTCGTCTTCACGGCTCTCGCTCATGGCCAGTCGCAAGGCGGCTGCTGCGACGCGTTTGCTTCCCGGATTGCCTCCCATGGACCGTCCTCCCATTCTCCCCGGCTTGACACCGGGTATGCCCATTATAGCCCTCCCGGCGGGGCCTTGACAAGCTTGGCAGCCGCCCGTCCGGCCGCATAGCCCATCGACCAGGCCGCTTGCAGATTGAAACCGCCGGTGTAGCCATCCACATCAACCACCTCGCCGGCAAAGAAGAGGCCGGGGGCCTGCTTGCTGGCCATCGTTTTCGGATCGATCTCACGGATGTCGACGCCGCCGGCGGTGACGATGGCCTCGCTCATGGGCCGGTGGCCCGTCGCAGTGACAGTGAGCGCCGTCAGCGTCTCCAAGAGGTTGCGCCGCTCCGCCTTGGTGATCTGATGGACAAACTTGTCCTCTGAGATGCCTGACAAGGTGATGACGATGGGGATCAACGACTTGGGCAGCAGATCGCCCAGAGCGTTTTTGAACTGCTTGCGCTGAAACTGGGCGAAATCGCGCTGGATCCGCGCGTCCAACTGCTCCGGCGTCAGAGCCGGTTTCAGGTTGATCTTGACGTGGAGCGGGTGTTTCTCCGGGGCGCCGCTTTTTTCCCAGTAGTTCGTGGCGTGCTTGCTGAGGCTGAGGATGACCGGACCGGAGACGCCGAAATGGGTGAAGATCATCTCACCGAACTCCTCGCCCAGCTTTTTACCGGCCTTGTCCTGGAGGGTTACCCGCACGTTTTTCAGCGTCAGCCCCTGCAGGTCCTTGACCCAGGGATCGGCAGACACCAAGGGCACGAGTGAGGGCCGCAGGGTGGTAACGGTATGGCCCAGTTCGCCGGCAAAACGGAAACCGTCACCGCTGCTGCCTGTGCCGGGGTAGGTGCTCCCCCCGGTCGCCACGATGACGGCGGCGCCTGGATGGAATTGGCCGTCGCTCGTGCGGACGCCCCGGATGGCGCCGCCGGCGTCCCGTTCAATGGATGTCACTGTCCGCCCGGTCAGCACCTCCACCTTCAGCCGCTTCAACTCGCGGACCATGGCGTCGACCACGTCGGCGGCCCGGTCGCTCTGCGGAAACACGCGGTTGCCCCGCTCCACTTTTAATGGAAGTCCCAGTTCTTCCTCGAAAAAGCGCATCGTCTGCCTGGCGTCGAAGGCCCGCAGGGCGCTGTAGAGGAACCGGCCGTTGCCCGGCAGGTTGGCGATGATCCCGTCGGTGTCGGTGTCGTTGGTCACATTGCAGCGGCCCTTGCCGGTGATGAGCAATTTTTTCCCGAGCCGGTCGTTCTTCTCCAAAAGCAAAAGGGGCGCCCCTGCTCTGGCCCCCATGATGGCCGCCGTCAGCCCGGCGGCCCCCCCTCCGATGACGATGATCCTTGCCGTATCCAGTGTCGTCGCAGCCTCCTATTGAATCTGTGTTCAGCGCGCCGTCAGTCGCCGTTCCAGCGCCTGCCTGAACTGCCGCTGGTCCTCATTGATCCGGTAGACGAACCGCTCCAATTCAAAACGGTGGAGAAAAACCTGTTCCGGTTCAAGCATTTCAATCTTGCGAAATTCGTCGCGCAAAGTAAACCGCAACAGATCCTCGAGTGTGTCGGCGCCGATGGTCACAATGACAGGCGCAAAGGCGATCTCCCTGCCTGTGTCCTCATCGAGCAGGATATAGATATCGATGGCCATATCGATATCCTCGACGGTGATTCCCTGGATGGGCACGTTGCGCAGCAATGCCACCTGCTGCTCACGGATCGCCTCGGCCTCTTTATCTACATCCGGGGTCCCGAAAAAAAGCCTGTTTTTGCGAATGGGCGTGTGAAAGTCGAGGCGCACCCGCGCCCGTAAGGCCGGACGGCGCCATTCGTCCCCGCTGATTCCGTTAAGCACTGTTGTCACTCCACACTACAGTCAGTCCAGCGACCATACAGCCACCACTCCAACCACGTCTTTTCCTATTTTTCCATAATTCGAGATATAGGGCTAAAAACCCTCTTTTTTCGGCCACATCCCCATATCACGCAAGACGCAGGTGGCGAGGTAAGCCTGGTGGAGAGCGAGAACAGCACCAACCCCTTCCCCGTATTGCAGGTCAAAGGCTAACAGCGGTTGGAGGCCAAGGTGTTCGACGATCTTCTGCTGCCCCCTCTCTTTCGAACGATGGCTGAGCAGCAGGTAATCGCCGATGGCCGGATCGAGGCGGTGGGCGCACAAGGCGGCGGTGCAGGTGACAAAGCCGTCAAGCACCGCCGGCGTCCGGCAACGCGCCGCCTCCAAGATGGCGCCGGACAGGGCGGCGATCTCCAGGCCGCCCACCATGGAGAGCACCTCAATGACATCATGCGCCGGCGGGCGGTGCAGCGCCAGCGCCTGTTCGATGACGGCTTTTTTCTTTTCCATGCTGTCCGGCGAAAGGCCTGAACCCCGCCCCACCACCTCTGCCGGCGGCAGTTCCAGCAACGCCGCCGTGATGGCGCTGCAAGCGGTCGTATTTCCGATGCCGATTTCCCCGAGCGCCAGCCCTTGCATCCCGTCCCGGACCGCCTCGCGGACGAGAGAAGAGCCGGTCTGCAAGGCCTGGTAGACCTGATCCCGCGACAGCGCCCGTCCGTGGAGAAAGTTGTCCGTTCCAGGGGCGATCTTGCGACAGCGCAGCGATGTCACCGGCCTGTCCCGACCGAGGCCGGGCATGGAGAAGAGCCGGCAGCCGGGTCCGCAGTCGTCTTTGAGGCCCACGTCGACGAGGTGAACCTCCGTGCCCGTCTCCCGGCCCAACACAGCCGTCCCCGACTTCTCCTCCAAAAAGGCCTTGACGATCTCCCGGGTCATGCCGGGCGGGTAGGCGCTCACGCCCGCCTCGGCCACCCCATGTTCGGCCACCATCACCAGCGCCCGCCGGCGCTGCAGACTCGGCGCCGGATTGCCGGTGATCCCGGCCAGGTGGATGACGAACTCCTCTAATGAGCCCAGCCCGTGAGGCGGCTTGATCAGCCCGTCCCAGCGGGATCGCGCGGCGGCCATGGCGCTGCGGTCCAGGGGACCGATGGGATTAGTATTCAATGCCCCGGCGGCTCGGCACCCCGATCTGGTAGGGATGCTTGATCTCGCGCATCTCTGTCACCAGATGGGCTTTCTCCAGGATCTCCGGCGGCGTGTTCCGTCCGGTAATGACCACTTCCACATGGTCCGGTTTTGCCGCGAGCAGGTCCAGCGCCGCTTCCAGGGTGACCAGTTCAAACCAGAGGGCATTGGACAGTTCGTCCAGGATGACGATATCGTATTCGCCGCCGGTGATTACCGCCCGCGCCCGTTCCATGGCGCGATCAGCCATCAACCGGTCCTGTTCAGTCGCCGCTCCCTTGCGCACAAAACAACCGCCGCAGCCGACGCACTGCATCTCCCCCTGCCGGATCATCGGGTCATGGGGACAGTTGCGGCCGTACTGGGCCAGTTGAATATCGGGAGAGAGCCGTTGCAAGGAAAATAGTTCCCCATAATAGGAACTGCCTTTCATGAATTGGATGATATAGACCTTAAACCCGTGACCGAGGGCCCGCAGGGCGAGACCGAGGGCCGCTGTCGTTTTTCCCTTGGAATTTCCCGTGTACACCTGAATCAAACCTTTTTCCAGACGCGCTCTTGCCACGTCCATCGCCTCCGTTGTTTGCTTCCCGAAAACCCTTTGGACCTTTGGCAGTGCCCTTAACATTGTCCTTGGCGGGTCCCTTGGCAGGTCCGTTTATGGGTCCCTTTGCAGGAGCCGTTGCAGTTCCCTTTATGGGTCCCTTTGCAGGAGCCGTTGCAGTTCCCTTTATGGGTCCCTTTGCCGCTCCTTTTGCCGGTCCCTTAACTGATCTCTTGTCTAATCCTGTTTCTGTTCTTTTTACTGCCCCTTTTTGATCCCGGTGAGCGGAGGCAGCTTTTGCCATCGTAGCCGTCTTGGCTGGCCTAGCCGTCTGCCTGCGCTCGTCCCTGCCAGGGGCGGTCGCTTCTTTCATCCCCGCCGCCGACTTCAACGCCCGGAGTTCGGCCGGGGTCAGCGGGCGGACTTCGCCGGGCTTCAATTTGCCCAGGGTGATCGGTCCAAAAGAGATCCGTTCCAGATCGATGACCGGATGACCGATGGCGTCGCCCATCCGGCGGATCTGGCGCTTGCGACCCTCATGGATCTTGATCTCGATCCAGGTGGCGCCCCCTTCCCGGCGGAGCAACCGGACCTCGGCCGGCGCCGTCACCCCGTCTTCCAGCTTAATGCCTTCCGCCAGCGCCTTCAGCGCCCCATCGCTCACATCATCGCGCAGGCGCGCGCGGTAGGTCTTCTCGACACCGAAACGGGGATGGGTGAGCCGGAAGGCCAACTGACCGTCGTTAGTCAACAACAAAAGCCCTTCCGTATCCTGATCAAGCCGGCCCACGGGATACACCCGCTCGTTGACGCCGGGAAGAAGGCCGATCACCGTCTGCCGCCCCTGGGGATCCTTGCAGGTGGTCACGACCCCCCTCGGCTTGTACAAGGCGTAGTAGACGGGCGCTTCGCGCCGTTCCAGGGCGCGACCGTCCACCTCGATCACATCCTGGGCTTCGTCGACGCGAACCCCCTGCTCCCGCACGACGGTCCCGTTGATGCGCACCCTACCTGCCCGGATCATCGCTTCCGCTTCTCGGCGAGAAGCGACACCGTGCGCCGCCAGCAGTTTTTGCAAACGAACGGTTTGACTGTCCATAGACGCCCTCATTTCCCGGATCCGATTCCGGCTTAGTTTTTCCTGTCTGCCCACACTATACCATGAAAACACCATCGGGGCATACAAAAAAGGCCCGCACCACAGCAGGCCCCTTTCATCACCCATCGCATTTCGCAAAGATTATCTCCCGAATATGACCGGGCGCCCGGAAAAGGTGTACACGTTCCGCTCAGGCGTAGTGACGTCTCATCTTGATGTTGAAATCCATCAGAGGATCCGATTTGGTGGCTTTGTAGTTGCCTGTCGATTGGGCATGGGTGACTTCCGTACATTCGTAGGCATATTCCCCAGGCATGTTGTCAATTTTGATCAACAGGATTTTCGTATTGTCGTCGTCGGTGATGACATCAACGACGGTCCCCGGCTGAGCATTGTAGGTAATGACGCGATCTCCGGCTTGAAAGAACGGGGACGTGGGCATGACTCGCGCACCTTCCTTCCAATTTTTAGAACAATAAGCTTTTCAAGGTAGAGGATTCCTGTTTTCCTGAAAAAAAATACCACAAACCGGTGCCATTTTTCTACGAATTTCTTTTTTTCAGAATAGACGCGCAACTCTTTTCTGGTTGTAATCATACCATAATCGTTTTGTGAGGGAAAGCACTTTTTGAACAACTTTGCAAATCATTTAAAGAAAATTCTACAAAAGTAGACAGAAGCTAAAAAACTAGTCACATCTGCCAACAGGCCGGTGTACAGGCTGTATTTGTACCGGCGCACACCGACGGCGCCAAAATAAATGGTCAAGACAAAGAAGGTCGTGTCAGTCGTCCCCTGCATGGTCGACGCCAATCGACCGATGAAGGAATCGGCGCCATAAGTCTGGATCAATTCGGTGGCGACGCCCAGGGCGCCGCTTCCCGAGAGGGGACGCATCACCGCCAGGGGAAGGATTTCGCCGGGGATCCCCAGGAAGGATGTAACCGGATGCAACAGAGCCATCAGCATGTCCATGGCGCCGGTCTCGCGGAAGATGCCGATGGCCATCAGCATGGCCACCAGGTAGGGGATCAATTTGACGGCGATGGAAAAGCCCTCCTCGGCCCCAGCCACAAAGGCGTCATAGACCTTGATGCCGCGCAACGCTCCCGCCACGAGCACGACGGCAAAAAGCGCCGGAACGGTCCATTGGGACAAGGTGTCCAGGATCGCTGCGGGCATAGTCAGCCCCCCCGTCGCCGATAATAGCTGCGCAACAACTGATCCGCCGTGACCGCCACCGTCATGCCGACCATCGTCGCTAAGATGGTTGGACCGACGATTTCCGTAGGATTCGCCGAGCCGGCAGCCACACGCACGCTGATGATCGTGGCCGGTATCAAGGTGATGCAGGAGGTGTTGAGCGCCAAAAAGGTGCACATCGCCTCCGACGCCTCGGGCCGGTTTCGATTCAACTCCTGCATGGCCTGCATGGCTTTCATGCCGAAGGGTGTGGCCGCGCTGCCGAGACCGAGCACGTTGGCGCTCAGGTTCATGAGGATGTGGCCGAGCGCCGGATGGTTCGGCGGAATCGACGGAAAGAGCCGGATCAAAAATGGCCGGGCGATCCGGGCCACCAGATCGATCAACCCGGCTTCCTGGGCGATGCGCATGATGCCCAGCCAGAGTGCCATGGCGCCGATCAGCCCCAGGGCGACCTCGACGGCCATCTCCGCCCCTTTTAAGGCCCCGTCGGTGACTTTCTGCACATCACCCCGCGCGGCGGCGATCCCGATACCACCTAATAGAAAAAAGAGCCAGATGGCATTCATCCCTATACCCCCTCGACGGTACAAACTATGACCGGAAGGGACAGGCTAGAACCAGCGGCGGCGGTTGAAAGGGCTTTATGAGTTGGAGAATTAAAATGGATTTTGTTTTCTATTTATGTTAATATATTACAGTAAATTTCCAAATCATAGAGGTCCTATGACGGTTTCGAAGGAAAGCGCGAAGACTGAAAGCGGGAGGTGTCCCTATGGACCCGAGGTCCACGCCCGATCCGTCTTGGAGCGATGAAAACCCGCCCTCCGGAAGCCCCCCGCCCCGTCCTCTCCGTTCCTTAAGAAAACGGCTCCTTCAAGTGACCCTGGGCTTTTTCTTCCTTTTCTTCGTCAGCCTCTTCGGCCTTGTCTTCTACTATCTTCATGACCGGCCCGAACTGAACGCCTCCACCCTCGGTTCGCTGGCAGCCACTTCCTTCATTTATGATCGGGAAGGCGCCGTGATCACCGCCCTGCATGGCGAACAAAACCGGATCCCCATCACCTTGGACGGAATCCCGCCGACCATGAAAAACGCCATCGTGGCCGCCGAGGATCTCCGCTTCTACGACCACCAAGGCGTCGACTTCCGGGCTATCGCGCGGGCGATGGTGACCAACTTTCAGGATGGGCGCTTCTCCCAGGGCGCGAGCACGATCACCCAGCAACTGGTCAAAAACACCTTTCTCAACACCGACAAGACGATCAAGCGGAAGGTGCAGGAGGCTTTTCTGGCCTTTCAAATCGAATCGCGCTTCAGCAAAGAGCAGATCTTGGAAATGTACCTCAACCGCATCTATTTTGGCAACGGCGCCTATGGGGTGCAGGCGGCGGCCCAGACCTACTTTGGCAAAAACGCCTCCGATTTGACCCTGACCGAAGCCGCCCTGCTGGCCTCCATGCCCCGGGCCCCCAGCTATTACTCGCCCATCACCAATCCGGAGGCGACCCTAGACCGGCGGAACACGATCCTCTCCATCATGGCCAGAAACGGCTTCGCCAGCGAATCAGAGATAGAGCAGGCCAAAAAAGCGCCCCTCCCCCAGCAACTGCACGGCTTTACCCAAAACCGCCAGTTCGCCGCCTTCATTGACCACGTCGTTTCTGAGCTTTGCGCCCGCCACGGCTATACGGAGGATCAGGTCTTTCGCGGCGGTTTGAAGATTTATACATCGCTTCATCCGGCAGTCCAGCGGCGCGTCGAAGAGGTGATCAATGATGACTCCCTCTATCCGCCAGGACCTGCCGATCAACCGGTTCAGGCCGCCATGGTCGTCGTCGATCACAAGAACGGCGACATCCTCGCCGTCGGCGGAGGCCGCGGCTATGACGGCCGCCGGAGTTTCAACCGGGCGACTCAACTGCGCCGCCAGCCGGGGTCTGCCATCAAGCCGATCATGGTCTTCGCCCCCGCTATGGAAAACGGCCTCATCCCGGAGGATATCGTCTATGACGGGCCGATGGACTTTAACGGCTACGCGCCGACCAACTATGACGGCAAGTTCCGGGGCGCCATCACGATCCGTGAGGCGCTGGCCTACTCGGTCAACATCCCGGCCGTATACCTGTTGAAAACGGTAGGTGCCAATCAAGGCGTGGAAATCTCCAAGCGGGTCGGCCTCCCCCTCACTGAAAATGACCGTTACCTTTCTCTCGCCCTCGGCGGGATGACCCAAGGGGTGGCGCCCCTGCATATGGCAGGCGCCTATTCAGCCTTGGCCAACGGCGGCGTTTATGTGGAGCCCCACGCCGTGGTGCGCGTCGTTGACGCCTTGGGAAATGAAAAGCTGATTGAGCCGAAGCAGGAAGAAGTGCTGTCGCCCGTTGCCGCCTACCGGGTGACAGACATGCTGATCACCGCCGTCCAGTCCGGCACCGGTTACCGGGCGCAGATGCGCCGCCCTGTTGCCGGTAAAACGGGGACGACGGAACTGCCGCCCCTGCCGGAGTTTAAGAACGTCAAGGGCAACAAGGACGCCTGGTTTGTCGGTTATACCCCGGAGGTGACCTGCGCCGTCTGGATGGGCTATGACCGCACCGACGGACAGCATTACCTGAAGCAGGTCTACGGCGGGTCTTACCCGGCACAGATGTTCCGGGAAGTGCTGAACACGTCCCTTCACGATTATCCTGTAGAAGCGTTTGCCAGGCCGGAGGGGTATCAGGCGCACCGGAGTGCCCGTTATGTGGGTCCGAAGGATGTAGACCCGTGGGTTCGCCCTGGTGAAAATGAAGGAGAGATCGCGGAAAACGGCACCGGGGGCGCGCCATCTCCGATTCCTTCGGTTGACGGGTCGATGCCGCCGGGCCAAGCCTCACAGAGGCCTGATGCATCGGCGCGGTGGTTCACACCGCCGGGGTTGCCGCAGTCGCCGCAGTCGCCCGCTCCGTCTTCGGGAGAAACCGCTGATTCCCCACATTCCGACACTCCACCGCCATCGCCTGCCTCCCCGTCGTCACAAACTTCGGGAACGCCGACGCCACAGAGTCCCGTACCCGGAACATCTCCGCTAGGAGGGCCGGCATCATCTGAATCCGCGAAGCGCCCTCCACTGGGGCACACCGTCAAAGAACCACCGGCGTCAAGGCCGGCGCCCCAGGAGCGCCACATCGATCCGCCAGAGGAACATTGGGTCCTCTTTGAATAGGCACTGGCACAAAAAAGCGGCTGACCCGATCATTCGGGTAGCCGCTCTTTTGTGCGATTCCTTCCACTCTGTGAACTCGGAGCCACCGGCGGCAAACCAGCAGGCGACGCGCCTAGTCAGTGGGCCTTTTCCTCGGCCTCATCACAGACGGTGATCGGCACTTCTTTTTCTTCGTCTTTATCGCTCACAATGTCCCGGATGCGGTCCAACACCTGAGGGGCGAGGTCGATCAACCGGTCCATCACCGCATTGCCGTCAACAGGCAACAGGCGAACGGTTCCATTATGGACGACCAGAAAACCGACCGGTTGCACCGAGACGCCGGCGCCGCTGCCGCCGCCGAAGGGAAGCACCGCCTCCGCGTCAGGAATTTCCGGTCCCTTCGGCTCAGCGAACTCGGAGCCGCCGACGGCAAAACCGCAGGCGACGCGCGATACGGGGATGATCAGGCTGCCGTCCGGCGCTTCTACGGCGTCTCCAACGACGGTGTTTACATCGACCATTTCCTTGATGCTCTGCATGGCGGTTCTCATCAATGCTTCAATGGGGTGGTTCACTATGTTTCATCCCCCTATTTCATTGCTAGGGCTATTATGGCTATTCCAAGTTACGGTTATACGCTCTTTTATTTAATCTGTTTTTCTTGACTTTTTCTCAATTCGTTACAGTCGAACAACAAAAAATTACAGTACGACGCTAAATAAATATACAAAATACTTTCTCCCAAAATCTAGTCTCAACTTTTTTTCGAATCACCTCAGTTATTAATTATCCTTTTTCAGAGACAGCATCGGAGATATTTCTTATTTACTCCCTTTCTTCTTTGCATTTTCTCTGATTTTCAACTTTCTCTCTCTTCTATTTAGGCGATTGGCAACCGGTTGAGAAACTCGAACACTGATGGGGCTGTATTGACGTTGATCCTCCCTCTGCCGATCCTCACGATTGACAGCAGGCGCCTCTGCTGGGGAGGGCTTCCTTTTTTTCGTTCCTGCTTTGGAAAAAACTTTCGGCATGTTCCCTGGAAAGTAACCGGCATTCCATAAGCCGACGACGATGATGTGACCGGGCCGGATGGTGAACGTGCAATCGAAATGGACGTCCAACCTTTTGCTTCCGTAAAGGGGAACAACCTTTACCTTCGGCCGGCCGTCCACGTTGTCGGCAAACCGCTCCAGCCATGCCGCCAGCATGTATTTTATGGACCACAGGCCGCTCGCCAGGAGGGCCGTGTCCAAAGCGTCCCCTCCGCCGATGCGTGTCTCCCACCGTAAATGGCGAAGCCTAAAGTTGCGTTTTTCTAGGCGAACAATCTGAAGAACCCGTTTCAATCGCGGCCAAGCGGACGTAAAAATACCCAGGAATTGATCGACTCGTTTCTCTTGTTTGTGAGCGTTGCGTTGATGCAGCTTTTTCACGCGGAACAGAATGGTTGGCGGCGTCTTCTTTGATTTCAAGCCCGCCATCGGCAGAGTAATCAAATTCAGGGGAATTCCAAACAAGATCCATTTGACGACAAAGTCATCGTCTTCGCCGTTCCTGCGGTAACGGATCTGCATGGTAAAGGGCAGATATGCAATAAGGACCCCCATGAGAACGACAAAAGCGCCGCCCATGAGGGTCCAAAACAACAGCTTGGTCATGGAGCCGCCACCCTCCCATTCGGAAGAATAGCATCCCACCAAGCTCACTAGAATATTCCATTCTCTGGTGAAATTAACTTATCCTACCCCTGAATCCGTTTGCCGACGATACCGACGGCCTGCGCGCGCAGGCGCTCGGCCTCGGCGATCAGCCGGTCCCGCCGCCCTTTGGCCTTGTCCACATACGCAGCGTCGTCGATGGCGGGGAGGTTGATGTCGACGCTGAGCAGCGCCCCCTTCAGGGAGGCTTCGGCCAGGTAGGCGCCGACACCCACATCGGAGATGGCCGTCTTGTTGCCGATGGCCGCCAACGCCACAGCCGCCTCTAAAGCCTCGATACAGGCGTCGCCGATGGCCAGGGGCGCCTCGGTGGCCTGGATCGCCGCTGCCTGACGCGCCTTGGCCCGGGCGGCTTTTTGTTCCTCCGTGTCTTTGGGCAGTTTGTAGACGGCCATGAAGGCCTCGAAGGCATCCATGTCGGCCTGGACGAGCGCTTCCAACCGTGCGGTGATCCCTTCCAGCCGCCGCAGTTGCTCCCGCGCCTGGGGTTCCACATCCCGGTATTTTTCCTTCCCTACGGTCAGGTTGGCCACCATGGCCGCCATGGCCGCGCCAAAGGCGCCGGTGATGGCCGAGACAGAACCGCCGCCCGGTGTGGGCGCTGCCGACGCAGCCTCGGCAATGACCTCCCGCAGCGGCCGCTCAAAGATGTCACTCATGGGCCATTCCCCCTTGCAGTTTCAACCCGAGCAGGACGTTGCGGAAAAGCAGCGCCGTGGTGCAGGCGCCGACGCCGCCGGGCACCGGCGAGATCAGAGACGCCTTTTCCGCCGCTTCTGCCGTCTTCACATCACCGACAATGTTCCCGTCCTCGCCCTCGTTGATCCCGGCGTCGATGACGACCGCGCCGGGCGCGATCATCTCCCCGGTGACCAGGCCGGCTTTGCCGGCAGCGGCGATGACGATCTCGGCGCGGCGCGCCTCAGCGGCCAGGTCTTTTGTGCGAGTGTGGCAGACGGTGACGGTGGCGTTGCGGCGAAGGAGCAGGAAAAAGAGCGGTTTGCCGACCGTCTCGCCTCGGCCGATGATGACAACGCGCTTGCCGGCCAATTCAATGCCGGAACGCTCCAACAGTTCGACGCAACTCATCGGCGTCGCCGGCACGAGTCCGGGCTGCCCAGACATAAGATAGCCCCGGTTGAGGGGGTGGACGCCGTCCACATCCTTGAGGGGGTGGATGGCCTCCATCACCTTCTCTTTGGCGATCTGCTTGGGCAGGGGAAGTTCGACCATGATTCCGTGAACGGCGGCGTCGGCGTTCAGCCTTTCAATCAAGGCCAAGAGATCAGCCTCGGCCGTGTCGCCGGGCAGTGTGAACAGTTCAAAGGCGATGCCCAGGTTGGCCGCCGCTTTTTCTTTGGAGCGGGCGTAGACCACTGACGCCGGATCGTCTCCGGCCAGGATGACGGCCAGTTTGGGCGCGATCCCCTGTTCACGGAGGCCGGCGACCTCTGCTTTGATTTCCGCCCGCAGTTGGGCGGCGATGGCCTTGCCGTCGATGTATTGGGCCGTCATTGGCGCCCACCTCCCTCTTAAGTACCGCAAGTCGTCCGTGACGTTGCGGTGCTTTACTTTGTAGTTCCTAGCAATCATTCGCGAATATTCGGGGGTGGATGGGCCTGCTCGCTAAGGGCTGCGCGGCGGGCTCGCTTGGCTGCTTCGCTGGGCGCCAAACCTCTGGGCTTTTCTGCATGTAAACCATGGCGCCCTTACCGCTCAGCAGCCTGTGCTCGCTCTCGCCGCTCCGCCCAAACCGCTCGCAGGCCCATCCACCCCTACTTTTCCCGGGATTTCTTCTGCGCCAGTCGCTTCATCAGAAACTCCTCGACAGTCCGGTTGAAGACTTCCGGTTCCACTAGCATGGGCCAGTGGTTGCCGGCGATGCGACGGACCTCTAGGTTCTTGAGGTAGGTTATGTAGGGTTTCATCTGAAAATCAGCGCGGTTGACGCCTTTTTCAGGCTGCACGAACAGGGTGGGCACATTAATCGGCTCGATCAGGCCGGCGACGCGCATCACATCGTCGAAGATCTGGTTGCGCGCCGGCACGACAAATTTGCTGCCCCAGCGGCCATCTGGTTTTTGCTCCAGCCCTTCCCGAAAGACCCTTTGCTGGTGATCGCTCCACCCCTGGTACTGGCGAAGGCTTTTGGCCAGGGTTTCCGCTTCGGCGTAACTTCCGAAGGGTCCCATTCCTTTCAAGCTGTCAAGGACCCGGAAGAGGATGGGAAAGGAGAGCTTCATCACCGCCGGCATCTTGACGATGAAGATCGGGTCGACGAGGATCATGCTCCGAAAGCGCGCTTTGTGATCGCGCGCCCAGATGGGCGCCAACTTGCCCGTCCAGGAGTGTCCCAGGATGTGGGCGTCTGGCCAACCCAAGTGATCCATCAGGTTTTCCATGTCGGCAATGACTTCACGAAAGGTATATCCGCTGCCGGGCTTGTCGCTCTCGCCGTGGCCGCGCATGTCGGGCGCTATGATGTGGAAACGGTCGGCAAGCCGTTCCGCCAGCGGCGTCCAGATCAGGGCGTGGTCGCCCAGACCGTGCAGCAGCAGGAGCGGTTCGGTCCCCTTTCCCTTCCATTCCAGGTAGGAGAGGTGAATCCCAGGCAGCGTCACTTCTCGGCGTTCAGGCTGCATCGGCGTTATCCCTCCGGATTGTGATGTTCGCCCCGTCCCGTCAAGGGCAGTTCCTCCTGAAGGAATACCTCCTCCAGTTTGGGCAGATCGGCCAGGCTGCGCAGACCGAAGTGGCGAAGAAAGCTGTCCGTCGTGCCATAGAGGATGGGCCGGCCCAGAGCCTCTTTCCGCCCCACCTCCTGGATCAGCCCCTTGCCCAGCAGCGTCGCCAGGGAGCGGTCGGCTTTGACGCCCCGAATCTGCTCGATCTCCGCGCGGGTGACAGGCTGGTGGTAGGCGATGATGGAGAGCGTCTCCAGGGCGGCGTTGGAGAGACCCTGCTGGGGCGTCCGGAGCAGCCGTTCGATGTAGGGGGCGAACTCGGCCCGGGTGGACAGGCGAAACCCGCCGGCCACCTCTTCCAACTGCCACCCCCGCTCCTGGCCATCGTACTCGGCTTTGAGCCCGGCGAGCAGTTCCCGCACCTCTTCGGCGGCAAAACCTGTCGCTTCGGCAATCGTCTCAATGGACAGGGGGTCGCTGGAGACAAACAGGAGCGCCTCGATCACGCGGCTCATCGAATTGGGAAAGATGGCAGTCAACGAAATCCCTCCACGAGCCGTTGCGTATACGGTTTGACGGCAAAATCATCCCCGCCGGCTATTTCCATTGGCGCCGGTATCTACAACACCGACGCCATCAAGTAAATCTCGTCGAGCGCCTCCCGTTGGAGCACGCGCACTTTTTTCAGTCGCACCAGTTCCAGCATGGCTAGGAAGGTGACGATGATCTCCGCCGGGCGCCAGCGCCCCGCAAAGAGGGTAGAAAAAGCGATCGGCGCCTGGGGCGGCAATTGGGCCATTGACGCGAGCAGTTCCTGCATCCGCGCCTGCACGGAGACCTCTTCGCGGGGGATGTCGGCGACAGGGTCTTCCTTGTCCTGGCGGCTCAAGACCTTACGCAAGGCTGCCAGCAGGTCGCCGATCATCACCCCTTCCAGCGGGTTCTCCTCACCAAAGAGGTGGGCCAAGGTGGCCGGGTCGACGACGCGGCTGTAGACGCGGTTCCGGTCCACCTCCCGCTCCTTGAGCAGTTCCGCCACCGCCTTATAGCGGCGGTACTCGATCAATCGGTCGACCAGTTCCCGGCGCGGATCCTCGCCCTCATCCCCTTCCGCCTCCACCTCGGCCTTGGGCGGTTTGGGCAGGAGCATGCGCGCCTTGATCGCCAGCAGTTGGGCCGCCATGAGCAAAAAGGCGCTGGCCGTTTCCAGGTCGAGCTCGTCCATCTGCTGCAGGTAGGCCAGGTACTCGGCGGCGATCTGCGCGATGGGGATGTCATAGATGTTGACCTGGTTTTTCTCAATCAGGTGGACGAGCAGGTCAAAGGGACCCTCAAAAACGGGCAGGCTGACCCGGTATGCCATGGCCGGTCAGTCCATGACCCCAAGGACACCCATGGCCTCTCGGACCTGTTCCATCGTATCGGCCGCCTTGGCCCGGGCCTGGAGGCAACCTTCGGCCAGGATTTCATCGACGCGGCCAGGCTTGGCCAATAGGTCGGCGCGCCGCTCCCGGATGGGGCCGAGGACGGCTTCCAGTTTGGCCGCCAGCCGCTGCTTGCAGGCCACACAGCCGATACCAGCCTTGCGGCACTGGTCGCCGATGTCACAGACCTCCACATCGTTGTAGATCTTGTGGTAGGTGTGGACGACACAGACGTCCGGGTTGCCCAGGTCGGTCTTGCGCACCCGGCCCGGGTCGGTGACCATCAGGCGGACCTTTTCCTTGATCTCCTCGGGGGAAGCCGACAAGGAGATGTCGTTGCCATAGGACTTGCTCATCTTGCGGTTGTCGATCCCGGGCAGCAGGGGCACCTCGGAGAGGAGAACCTGCGGTTCCGGGAAGACCTCCGTCTGGTAGAGGTGGTTGAAACGGCGGGCCACCTCGCGGCTCAACTCGATATGGGGGATCTGATCCTGGCCCACCGGCACATGGGTGGCCTTGTAGATGAGGATGTCAGCCGCCTGGAGCAAGGGATAACCCAGGAAGCCGTACATGCTGATGTCTTTGCCCTGGGCGCCGAACTGCTGGATCTGGTCCTTGTAGGTGGGGACCCGCTCCAGCCAACTCAAGGGGGTCATCATGGAAAAGAGCAGGTGCAGTTCGGCATGTTCCTTTACCTGGGATTGGACCATGATGGGGCTCTTCTCAGGATCGAGACCGGCCGACAGCCAGTCAAGGGCGATATCGCGGATGCGCCGCTGCAACGCCTGGACATCGTCAAAGGATGTGGTCAGGGCGTGCCAGTCGACGACGCCAAAGACACAGTCATACTCGTCCTGCAACCGGATCCAGTTTTCGATCACGCTCAGGTGTCCGATGTGCAGTTGGCCCGTCGGGCGCATGCCGCTGAAGATCTTTCCCTTTTTCAATGTGAAGACTCCTTCCTGTATAAAAGCAACCGCTTCCATAAGAATATCATTTCCAAGAATACGATTTCCCCAAAATACGATTTCCCCAAAATATGATTTGCCTAGAATATGATTTCCCTAGAAATGCAATTTCCCCGAAAGGTGATTTCCCTAAATTTATTTTCCCTAGAATATAATTTGTCCGATGGCAATGCCCACGGGGAAGACCACATTATACAAGGCTTCATAAAGGGGCCAAAATATAACGTTTGACAGCGCCGGGAAGAAGACTAGCACCAGCAAGAGGATGGGGCCGTATTGTTCCAACTGACGCAGCCAGCCCTGGTTTCGGGAAGGCAGGAGTCCGGCCAGGACTTTCGAACCGTCGAGGGGCGGGATGGGGAGCAGGTTGAATACGGCCAAGCCTACGTTGATTCCGATCATGCTCCGCAGCAAGGGGCGCGCCTCAGCGACATCGCCGAAACCGACGAAAAGGGCCACCGAGATGATCGCCAGGAGTACATTCATCAGCGGACCAGCCAGGGCGACGAGCATCATCCCCCGCTGTTTGTTGCCGCGGAAGTTGTAGGGGTTAACGCCGACCGGTTTGGCCCAGCCGAAGGGACCGAAGATGAGCATGAGCGTTCCGATCGGATCCAGGTGGGAGAGCGGGTTGATGGTGAGCCGGCCTTCCCAGCGCGGTGTCGGGTCACCCAGCCATACGGCCATGCGGGCGTGGGCGTATTCGTGCAGCGCCAGGGCGATCAGGATAGCCGGCGCCCGGGCCACTAGGCTCGTCAGATCGAAATCAAACATGTTTTCCTCCTTTTGTCTCCAGCGCCGGTGCTTCTCCCCGCAAGAGGTGGCGCACGAAGTCGCGCTCGGCGCCGGCGTCGGCCAAGCGGCCGTCGAGGCGCTCCAGGCGCAGCCGGTTCAGGATCCGGGCGTAGATCGGTCCCGGCGGAATCTTGAGCGCTTTCAGGTCGTTGCCTGTCAGCCGGGGATGGGTCTCCCGGATCCGCCGCCAGGCTTCGAAGAGGCGCAGCGTATCGGGCAGGGAAAAGCCGGCGCGCAAGGCCAGGATGGCCTCCTCGGGCCAGTCCCGGAGGATCGACTCCAGCCGGCTCAAGGGATTATCGGCGCGCAGCCAGTTCATCAGGGCCTGGTTGGTATCTTTCCCTTCCTTATGCAGTTTGAACAGGCCGTCCCGCATGACCTGCTTCATCGGGTAGTGGTCGTTGACAAAACGGACGCCTTCCATGGAGAGGTGCCGGGCGAGGATGTAGAAGTAGACCACCCAGGGCCGCCGGGAGATAGGCAGGCCCGCCTCTGCGAGCGCCTTCAACATCGGCGGCGCGGCGGACACCTCCACCTCCACCCAGGGCGTCCACGCCAATCCCGGCAGCAGATACTCCCAGAGTCCCAATTCGGTCAAACGGCGGAGCGCCGGCGCCGGGTTTTCCTCGCTCAGGATCAGGATCAGTTCGTCGACCATGCGCTCATAGGAAAGTTCCCGGATCATATGGCGGGCGATGGCCTCGCGGGCGAACCCCATCGTCTGCGGTTCGATGGTGAAGCGGTAGCGCTGTTCAAAGCGGATCGCCCGCAGGATGCGCGTCGGATCCTCTACAAAACTCAGGTTGTAAAGGACGCGGACCAGCCCCTGTTCCAGGTCCTTGACCCCCTGGAAAAAGTCGACCAGTTCGCCGAAACGCTCGCGGTTTAAGCGGATGGCCAGGGCGTTGATGGTGAAATCGCGCCGGTACAAATCCTGGCGCAGATCGGAGGCCTCCACCTGGGGTAGGGCGGCCGGATACTGGTAGAACTCCCTGCGGGCTGTCGCCACGTCGATCTTCTGATCGCCCCAGCGGATGACGGCGGTGCCGAATTTCTCATGGGTGCGTAGGGTTCCTTTTAAAAAGCGGGCCAGTTCGGCGGCGAAACGGATGCCGTCGCCCTCGACGACCAGGTCGATATCGAGGTTGTTCACGCCCAGGAGCAGGTCCCGCACAAAGCCGCCCACCACATAGACCTGAACGCTGTTTCCGTCGGCCAGACGGCCCACGTCTTCGAAGAGGTCGAGGATATGGGGCGGCAGGTGCTGGCGCATGCGATCGACCACCTGCTGTTCGGGCCCCACCGGCGCCGCCTCTCCGGCCCGCGCGCTCAAGAAGTTGGTCCAATAGCGAACCGGCATGTTCTCGCCGTGCAGGGTGCGCAGCACGTCGGTGCGGGAGACAATGCCGACCAGCTTTCCCCCTTCGAGGACCGGCAGGCGGCCGATATCGTGTTCGATCAAGAGGCGCTGGATGTCGCGCAGCGATGTGTCGGGGTTGATGGTGATCACGTTGCGGGACATGAACCCCTTTACCGGGGCATGGCGCAAGCCGTGGATATAGGCCTTGTCGAAGTCTCTGCGGCTGATGACGCCCGCCAGCCGGTCGCCCTCGACGACGGGAAGCCCTGTATGGCCGTAGCGGAGCATGACCTTGCCGGCGTCATCGATGGTCGTATCGGGGGTAATCGTCTTCACCGGCGAAGACATGATCTCCCGGGCGCCCCGCTGGGGCCGGATCGTATCATAGAGGCTGTGCACCAGTTGCTCCAGGATCACAGCGGCGTCGCCCCCCTTGATCGAGGCGGCCGCCGCCGAGCCGTGCCCGCCGCCGCCAAGGGGCTGAACGAGCGAATTGACCCGCACCGCCTCGATGCGGCTGCGGGCCACCACATGGACCCGGTCATGCATGCGCACGACGGCAACCATCACATCGGGACTTTCGATGTCACCCAAACGGTGAACGAGATGGGAGAGTCCCTCCACATACTCGTCCAGTTCCGCCGATGTGACGACCACCCGGATGCCGTGGATGACCAGGACGACGGAACGCGACGTCAGTTCCCGGAGCAGTTCCTTTTGTTCCATAGAGAGGGGGCGGTCGATAAACTCGTTGATGACAGACAGGTTGGCGCCGCGACCGAGCAGGTAGGCCACGGCGGCGGCATCGCGCTCGGTAGTGGTGGAAAACATGAGTCCGCCCGTGTCTTCGTAGATGCCCAGGGCGAGCACCGTCGCTTCAAAGGGTGTGAGCCGGCAGTGGCGGCGACGCAGGATCTCGACGAGGATTGTCGTGACGGCGCCCACATCCTCGCGCACCAGTTGCGACGCCGGCGTATCGTCGGCGCCGGCGGGATGGTGGTCATAGATGTGCACATCCACATCCGGCTTTTGCGTCAACTGTCCCAGCGGCCCCACCCGGGAGGCCATCTTCGTGTCGACAAGGATGACCCTTTTCACCTGTTGGGCCGGGATGTCCTTGATCGTCTTGAACCCCAAAGTATCTTTATGCAGCGCCATGAACTCCTGTACATTGGCGCTCAACTTGCCTGCGAGGACCGGGATCGCCCGGGGATAGAGCTTGGAGGCGGCGAAAGACGCGGCCAGGCCGTCGAAATCGGTATTGTTGTGTGTGAGGATGATCTCCACCGTTGGCCGCCTCCCCGCGCATTTCATAACGTACATTATAGCATAGGAACTTTGATTTTTTCCACTTCTTGCCCTTTATGCCGGGATGGAGACAGTGAAGAAAAAGAGAAAAGAAAAACGGCGGCATCGGCGCCACCGTTTTCACTTCACTTTTTCTCATTCTACATAGGGCTATATATGATTCGATTACCGGCCGCTTTTTTCGGGCGTGGTGTCAGCGGCATCGTCGGTTCCCGGGCGTACCGCTTGGGGATTCTGGGACTGATTCATGGATTCAATCATCAACTCGTAGAACTTTTCCGACATGTGCTTCACCACCTTTCGTTGGCACCCGTCAATGAGGCGGACGGTCAGTTACCGATGATGTCATCAGTAACTGTCAGTACTTTTTACTTTACCGTTGCAGGTACGGGGGAATCCGGTCATTGCGGATCAGGTCGTCGAGGCTCTCCCGTTCGACAACCACCGCCGCCTTGCCATCGCGGGCGAAGACCACGGCAGGACGGCCAATGCGGTTGTAGTTCATGGACATGGTGTAGTTGTAAGCGCCGGTGCAGGAGACGGCGAGGATATCGCCGGACTCGACTTTGGGCAGGGACACGTCCCAGAGGAGCATGTCGCCGGATTCGCAGCACTTACCGGTGACGGAGACGACCTCTTCGGCCTCCTGGGTGGCCTTGTTGGCCAGCATCGACTCATAGCGGGAGCCGTAGAGCGCCGGACGGGGGTTGTCGGTCATGCCGCCGTCGACGGCAACATACTTGCGGACGCCGATAATCTCCTTGACGGAGCCGACGGTGTAGAGGGTCGTGCCCGCCGTGGCGACGATGGATCGGCCCGGCTCGACAAGGACCTTCGGCGTGGGCAGGCTGCGCTTTTCGGCCTCCAGCGCGACAGCGGAGAGCACGATGCGGGCGTATTCGGCCACATCGCCAGGGGTGTCGGCCTCAGTGTAGCGGATGCCGAAGCCGCCGCCCAGGTTGAGGATAGCGGTCTGAGCGCCTGTTTCCCGGCGGATTTCGTCGATGAAGGTCATCATCACCTCAGCGGCGTAGCTGAAGGATTCCAACTCGAAGATCTGGGAGCCGATGTGGCAGTGGAGGCCGTCATAGATCAGATTGCCGCGCTCCAGGACGGCTTTCACGCCGGCAAGGGCCTGGCCGGTGGGCAGGGTGAAACCGAATTTGGAATCGATCTGGCCGGTGCGGACGAACTCGTGGGTATGGCAATCGATGCCGGGGGTGATGCGCAGAAGCACCCGCACCCGGGCGTCCATCTCGCCGGCGATGGCGTTCAGCAGATCGGCTTCATAGAGGTTGTCGACGACGATGTGGCCGACACCGTATTCGATTGCCTGCCGCAGTTCAGCCGGCGTCTTGTTGTTGCCGTGAAAATAGACCTTCTCCATGGGAAAGCCAGCGCGGCGGGCCGTATACAGTTCGCCGCCGGAGACCACATCGAGCCCCAGCCCTTCCTGCTCAACGAGGCGACACATGGCCATATTCATGAATGCTTTCGAGGCAAAGAGCACCTCGCCGGCGCCGGAGGCGCTGAAGGCCTGATGGTACTTCCGGCAGTTTTCCCGCAGTTGGGCTTCATCCATGACATACAAGGGGCTGCCGAACTCCTTGATCAAGTCTGTGGCATCACAGCCTCCGATGGCCAAATTACCCCGCTCGTTGATGGCAGCAGTTCCATGTAGTTTCAATGTTGCCGACTCCCCTCATCACAATGTGCTTAATTTCTTTATATGGGCGATTGTAATTTATTGGCATTTGTTCAGGGCAAAACAAAAACCGCCGGGGTCATTCCCGGCGGCGGTTTTTGTCAACGCCTGCGAATGCCTCTCTCCGATTCCCAATCATCTCGTAAGATAGCGCTCCACCGTGAAACCTTCGTCATCCAGCATAATACGCCGATTCAGAAGTGGGAATGTTCCAACGGTGACAGTCCTGCAGTTGTTCACTGCAGACCCAGCCCAGGTGTGGCAAATCTGGACTTCGGCGGCGATCCCTTTCCCTCCGGTGCACTGTCCATGCCGTTGGACCTTCCCGGAGTTACTTTTGATCAACCGCGCCTCTACCTCACCTTGTCGAAGATGAGGCATCTATGAACTTGTGGTGAACTTGAACCCATCTTAGCATGCGCTAAAAAGGCTGTCAAGGCGTTAGAATCTTCCTCCGCCCCTGTTCCCGGCTTCGCTGCCGGACGCGCTACAGGCTGATCGTCATCCCTTCCCGCGCCGCCAGGCAATCGGGATAGGCTGCCTTCGCCAGTTCTTCGATCCGCTGCATATCGGCGTCGGTTCGTTCAACGGCATGGTGGAAGAGGATCAAGGTCTTGGCCCCGGCGGCCTGCACTAGTTTGACACCTTCTTGCCAGGTTGAATGCCCCCAGCCCTTCCGAGACGATTGCGCCCCTTCACCGTTGTATTCCTCATCGGTGTAACAGGCGTCGTAGATGACCAAGTCAGCGCCGGCGATGAAATCTTTCAGCACCGGGTCTACCCAGGCGTAGTGTTCCGTGTCGCTCAGATAACAGCAGGAACGGCCGCCCTGCTCAATCCGGTAAGCGAGGCAGCCATCCGGGTGGTTGGTCAAGACCGTCCGCACGGTGATTCCATCGCTGAATTCAAGAACTTCGCCGCCGGACAGGTCGTGAAAATCGAGTCGCGCCCCCATAGTGTCCAAGAGGACAGGAAAGTAAGGGGGCTGCATCTGCCCCCGGAACAGTTCAGCAAAGATGCGTCCCAACTTTGCCTGCCCGTAGAGGGCGAAGCGGTTTTGGTCAGCGAAAGCAGGCCCAAAGAAAGGAAATCCCTGGATGTGATCCCAGTGGATGTGGGAGATGAGAAAGGCGCCCTGGATCGGTCTGCTGTTGTTTTTGCTCAAGGCCTGTCCCAAGTGGTAGAGACCGGATCCCGCATCGATGATAAAGTCGCGCTCACCGATCCGCACCTGGACGCAGGAGGTGTTGCCGCCGTATTGAGTCGTCAGTGGTCCCGGCACGGGCAAGGAACCTCTTACCCCCCAAAAGGTCACATCAAAGCGTAGATGGGACAAACGTTTTCCCTCCTGGAGCAAAGTGCAAGGCCTCGTGTTCCGATCCACCCCACTATGCTCAATTGGCTGTTATCCAGCCTTTCCTGCCGTCTACTAGACTTTACGACGAAAAAGCCTGATTCCCTCCTGCCCTCAACCAATTTTGCGATAACTCGTTACAACAACCGCAGCCCGCCGCAATCAGTCGCGGCGTACGGGATCGTCTTTTTCAGCAACCCACTTCCTGAGAATCTCCTTCAAGGCGTCCCGGTTGATCGGCTTGCTGATGTAATCATCCATCCCCGCAGCGATGCAACGTTCCCGGTCTCCCTGCATGGCATTGGCGGTCATGGCGATGATGGGCGTCGCCGGCCCGCCGGCAGACTGAGCAGCGCGGATCATCTGTGTCGCTTCAAATCCATCCATCTCCGGCATCTGGCAATCCATCAACACCAGGGCATACTTGCCGGTGGCGCAGGCCTCCACCGCTTCGCGGCCATTGCCGACGGCGTCGGCCTCGAAGCCGAATTTTTTCAGCAACAAGAGGGCCAGGCGCTGGTTGGCGTGATTGTCTTCCGCCAGCAGGATACGCGGTTGCGGCCCCTCGACGGGCGACGCCGGCGTTGACGGCGATGGTGATGGTGTTATCGGCGCTTGCGCGATTCGGGTCGTTTGTTGTGTTTGCGGCATTTGTGGTGGCATTTGCAGGGCTTGCGGAATTTGCGGCGTTTGCTGCGGCGGTGATGATATCGACGGCGGCAGCGGACGCTCCTTTTGCCGCCAGTGATCGCCCTGATCGGGCCCTGGGCCGACCATGGCGCTGGCGATGCAGTCCAGCAGTTGGGACTGTTTGACCGGCTTGGTCAGGTAGCCGTTGTACCCCTTTTCCAGGGCCTTCTCCCCTTCTTCACGGGCGTTGAAGGCCGTCACCATGATCAGCTTCGTATTGGCGCTGGGGAACTGGGTCTGCAACTGACGGGCGAAGGCGGTGCTGTCCAGCCCCGGCATCCCCGACTCGACGATGACGAGATCATAAGGCGCCTGGGCGGCGGCGGCCTGCTTCAGCCGGTGAACAGCCTCTTCTCCGTCGTCGGTGATCCCCGTCGTCATTCCCCAGGCCGTCAGATACTGGCGAAGGCTGTCGCGGCTGCCGCCGCTGGCGCCGACAATCAGGACATGCCGTCCCCGGAGGAACTCTTCTGGTTCCTCTGTTTCCTTTGTTTCCTCCGATTCCGCCTTCTGACTGCCTTTGGGGAAGGGGATCTCCACCCAAAAGATCGCCCCCTTGCCGAGTTCGCTGTCGACGCCGATCATTCCCCCCATCATCTCCACCAGCCGTTTGGAGATGGACAGGCCCAGACCGGTGCCGCCGAATTTGCGGGTCGTCGAGCCGTCGGCTTGGGTGAAGGGACGGAAGAGGCGGCGACGGGCTTCTTCGGAGAGGCCGATGCCCGTATCGGAGACCTCAAAGCGCAAGGTGACGCCTTGCTCTGTTTGCGAGAGAACGGACGTGCGCAGCGCCACTTCCCCCTGGTTGGTGAACTTGATGGCGTTCCCCACGAGGTTGAGCAGGATCTGCCGGATGCGAACGGGATCGCCGAGCAGCAGCGGCGGCGTGCCGGGGTCGACGAAGGTGTACAGGTTGAGGTTCTTTTCAAAGGCTTTTGAGGCCATCATTTCCCCGATGCTCTCGACCACATTGACCAGGTTGAAACTGGTGAGCTCCAGTTCCATCTTGCCGGCGTCCATCTTGGAAAAGTCCAGGATGTCATTGATGATGGTCAGCAGCGAATTGGCCGAATCCTGGACGATCAGGCAAAACTCGCGCTGCTGGGCGTTCAGGGGGGTGTCGAGCAGCAGGCCGGTCATCCCGATGATGGCGTTCATGGGCGTCCGGATCTCATGGCTCATGTTGGCCACGAATTCCGACTTCAGTTGGTTCGATTTCTCCGCTTCCTCTTTGGCGGCCGTCAGTTCCCGGTTGAGTTTCTCCAGGTGGAGCGTCAACTGGGTTTGCTTTTCAATCGACTGCAGCAGTTCCTGCTCGGTCCGCTTTTTTTCAGCCAGGCTGTCCAAAAAGGTGTTGAACCAGCGGATCAAATCGCCGATCTCGTCGCCGGACCCCTCGGGAAGTCGCTTTTGAACGTCAATCGTCCCTTCGCCGATCTCCTGAAAGGACCGCGTGATCTCTTTGATGGGGGCCACGTTCTGTTTGCTGAAACGGAAGGCGAAAAAGACGGCAAAAGCGATGGACAAGGCCAGGGCGAGGAGGGTGCTGTCGCGGATGTCGCTCGTCCTGGCGATCAGCTTGTCGATGGGAATGAAGCTGATCAGTTTCCAGTTGTTCGCGGCAGACCGGCTGTAGGTGATAGACATCTCCTGACCGTCGATGTTCTCGACAAAGGTCTGGATATCGCCGCTATACGCCTTTAGCAGTTCCGGGTTGATCTGACTGCCGATCTTGTCTTTGTGCGGGTGAAAGACAATCCGGTCTTGGCTGTCGACGATAATCATGAAGGCGTCTTTGCCGAAGTTGGTCTGGATGAAGTGATCGTAAAAGGAGTCGACGCTGTAGTTGACCAACAACAGCCCGATCGGTTTTTCGCGCATCGTCTCCGTGTCCAACGTCTTGAGCGCCTTGGCCGCCGTGATGACCTTCTTATGTTTGGAGTTGGCGTTGACATTGTCCTCGATGCCGGTCCAGAGGACGGTTTTTTCCGACTGTAACGTCTGCTGGTAAATCCGGTCTTTCAGATCGGTGCGGATCGCCTGGACGTTCAAGGTGTCCCCCACATGGTAGTGGGCGCCGGCGAGGGAAAAGATGTCGATGGAGACGAGCCCTTTTAAGTTCGTGTAGCCGCTCAGGATGTAGCCGATCTTCGCCTGTGTGGCCAAACTGGTGTAGTCGTCCGGCCGATTCCCGCGATCATCGACGACCGCTTTGATGTCTTCAATGCTGGAGATGTTGGCGATCAGGCTCTCCACTTCTTCCAGCATGCGCCCCATGTAGTCGCGCTGGTTGCTCATCAGTTCGCGCGTATAGGCGCTGACCTCTTCCTGGATGATCCGTTTGGACATGCTGAAAGAGACCATCCCCACCACGACAAGGGGGATGATGCTCATCAGCAGGAGATAGAGGATGAACTTTTGCGTAATGTTCAGGCTCGGCGATTTCTTCATCGTTTCCCCGTCCTACAAAAACCAACCTTATTCTACGTTGCCGGCTTGTATCACCTTGACATCGACCATCGTTTCAAGGGGGTTTTTCTCGCCCTGGATTGCTTTGTAGGCGTATTGGATCCCCCTATAGCCCTGGAGGTCGGCCTGCTGGTCGATGGTCACCTGCATTTTGCCGGCGCGGATGGCTTTTTTCGCTTCATCTAATGCGTCATAGCCGGCGATCAGGACGCCCTTCTTCCCCGTTTTATCGAGGTATTGAATGGCGCCGAGAGCCATCATGTCATTGGCGCAGAAGATGGCGCCGATGTTGGGATGCCGCTCAAAGAGCTTGGCCGTCACATCATGGCCTTCGTCGATCTTCCAGTTGGCCGTCTCGGAAGCGACGAGGCGGATGTTGGCGTTTTCCTTGAAAGCCCGCAGCGCCCCGCGCTTGCGCTGTTCGCCGTTGTCGGCGCCCGGGATACCTTCGAGGATGATCGCCTCTGTGGGCCGGTTGATCTTGTCGCTGATCGCCTTCGCCGACAGGTAGGCGCCCTGCTCGTTGTTGACGCTGATGAAGGGCACGTCGACGAGGCCCATCTCCTGGGACAGTTTCGGGTTCAACCGGTTGTCGATGTTGACGATGGGAATCTTGGCGTCCTGGGCCTTCTTGAGCACCGGGATAAGTTCGGTGGAACTGCCGGGGGCAATGACGATGGCGTCCACCTTTTCGCGGATCAACTCATCGACAATGGCGATCTGCTGTTCGATGGAGGTCTCCTTGGCCCCCACCTTGACGATCAGGTTAACGCCCAGTTCGTTTTCCGCCCGGCGGGCGCCTTTTTCCATCTCGATGAAAAAGGGATTGGTCAGGGTCTTCATGACCAGGGCGATCTTCTTCTTCGGCGTCGCTTTGTCGGACTCGGCCTGCTGCGTCTGTCCCTTTTCCTGCACGATCAGGGACTTGGAACCGCTGTTCGACGGGCCGCCGCACCCAATAAGGGATAGGGAGAGCAAAAACGCGAGAGCGAGGATTATCCCTCTTTTCAGCATCCCAATCACCTTCCTAAAACGATTTTTTGAAAAATGGTTCGACGGCGTTGGGCAGATTACCTTCTGTTGGCAGGAATTTTGGGTGTCCCAGAAGGGAGACAAAAAAGCAGGGCGGTCATTGACCACCCTCACTCAAATTGATTTGCATCGCCTTTTATTTTGGATTGGGCGCATCGGTGGGACATATATCAAAACAAGCCCCACATTCAATGCACCTTGATGGCTCGATTGTATAAGGGCTGCCGGCAGTAATGCAATCTGTCGGACAATCGTTCATGCAAGCGCCACATTCAATGCAACGGTCGGGGTCAATGAAGTAAGCCATCCTTGTTCATCTCCTTTCATTATATTTGACTTTTTAAGCGAGGGATGTACTTGTCTTTTCGGCATCTCTACACTTTATCCCTGCTTATTTTTTATATAACAGTAAGTAATTGTCGTAGATATAAACTTCTGCTGGTGTAAACCTGGCCTGTTATTGGGGCGACGTCTCCGGATGTCTGAAAAAATGAGGAAGCGTTCCACATGTGGACGCTTCCTCTCGTATTGCTACTTTCCGAATACCTTTTCGTTTTGGATGCGGATTTCTTCCTTGGTCATTTTCTTTTTGGGGTTCACTTTTTCATTGTGCAGTTCCTGTTTTATCTCATCCTGAAAGTTGACATGACGATGGAATCGCTTTCTCCATGGGGGTTGACGAACGACCTTGCCGTAGTCCACCCTGACCAGGACTTTTTCGGCGCTATAGGGCGTTCGTAAAGATGGTCTGTTCGGTCACAGGGTTTGCTGCCACGGCGTATGCGCCGGCGGCGCCCAACAGAACGCCTGTGATGAGCAGGCCAACGACTTTCTTTTTCAATGTCATACCCATTCAGATGCGGTTGTTTTGTATATGCTGTTGAGCCCATCGATGTCATCAGCGTCAAGGGTTCGCTTCTTCGTCTCGCCAAGCTTCAGGTACCCATACATCGTCTTCTCTGTATCGGCGCTGTCGTACAGATCGTCTAAACCGAGCAGGTGTCCCGATTCATGGGTCCAGACGCTCTGCACATCGTAGAATTTTGGATTTGCGAATGCTACGTTTTCTTCAACTCACGTACAAATAGCTGTCAACGAGGGGCAGAGCGGCGCTTAATGAGATAATCATCAATTTGTCCCTTGCGCCTCTTTACTAAACTTGTCCAGTAAAAAGTGATAAGTTTCATCTAAGATCCCGTAGTTGCTCTGTATGTTCCGATAAATACGCTTCGCCGCAGTTTCATCATATATGTGGGAGGTTTCGTTACGGTCTTTCAACATCTGCAGCCAAACATTTTCGTCCTGAATCCAGCCTACCTTAAAGGCCTGACGTAAGGCCTCTCTGGGAGTGGTTGTTTCAATCCCTTCTAATAACAGCAATCGCTTAAGTGTCTTCCAGTACAGTTTGATCACAAATTCAAAACGCTGAATCGTTCCATCAATGACTAAGGTGTTTGCTTCAGGTTCTCGCAAGGCCTCCTTCAACCGCTTTAGGGCGTTGCCCAGATTGAGCAGGCTCTGCGCAGCTTTCTGCTCCTCGCTCATACAGCACTTTCCCTTCATTGGCAATTCTGTCCCTCAGCGCATTAGATACCTCTTCCCAGCGGAGGACGTCGATGGAATACAATGTGTCTGCTTCTTCTACTGCATCCAGTATATCAAACCATTGTCGTTGGGTGGCATCTGGCGCCACGATAGCCAGGTCGATATCAGAGCGCTCCTCATGATCGCCTCGGGCTCGGGAGCCAAACAGAATGATTCGTTCGACTTCCGGCCTTTTCTTCAGTTCTTCGATTAACCGGTTTACCCCTGGGATGGCGGTCACATTCATCTCTGGCTGCCCCCCCCAAGAAAAATCATTTTTTGTATGTCTGCGACCATTACTCGCTATTGCTAAATCGCTTATCTTGCATTCCTAATGGATAGCTATTGTTTTCGTTGCCTCATCCCATGCCACAGCAAACCCTAGTTTTTTCGAGACAACCCCTGCTGGAAGCATGACCCGACCATCGACGATTTCCGGCGCCACGTCAGTTTTTTCCTCTACGCCGTTTACGAAGATTGCGGGTTTATCAACGGTCATTTGGAGAGTCTTCGCACCATCGATCAGCGAAACCGTCTGATCCGTTTCGTTCCACCGGATATTATTGCCGGTGATGCCCAGTGCGTCGGCGAGATAACGCAGCGGCACGTATGCGCGATTGTCTTTGATGTAGGGGGCCACATCCATAGTCTTTTGTAGTTCCGATATGTTGTAGTCGTTGCGACCGATATAAAAAATCACCATTCCTCGACTTTTGGGAAGTGGGATGTCCACATACTCGTCCACAGCGGCCGACACCGACTGTTCCCATCTTTGCTGCTGGTGATCATGTCCAGCCAAACGGTATACGGGAAGGACTCTATTGTTGTCCGAACTGACGTAATAGGCCAGTTCAATGTTCTCCGGGGTGACGTTTCGGGGAAGAGTACCATTAGGTAACTGGGCAACAACCCCGTGAACCGGCTTCACCTTGGTTTTGCCTGCCTGATGGAAGGCTTTCATGCTGACAATAAAACGGTCAATTCGCCCATCGTCACCCACAGTGACAGACGTATTCGCTCCCGGACCGGTTAGCTGGAGGCCATCCCATTGTTGCGCAAAGCCGATTGTCATGCCAGTCCTGAATTGTTTACCGGGGGTTCTATCGTCTCCGCCTGCAGCCATGTCGTAATCGATATGTAGTACGTTTTGTTCTGTTAATTGCAATCCGATCCGGTTGAGGAAATCGAGAGCGATCCTCGTCCCCTCGGCTTCATCGGGAAGAACCGCTTTTTGCGGGTTTTCGGTAACCCGCCTGATGTACTGGAGTGTGCCCGTTGCTTCATTGTAGAGGAGTGATTTTGTTCTTTCTTCGCCTAGGTTCTCGGCTATTTTTTCTATCTCGGCCGCAGACAAGGGGATAGGCATCCATTCATAGACGGTACAAGCTTCCATGGCTTCTGGGTTGGCCGTCTCGTTGCCAAGAGACAAATCCGGTGAAATCGCATACGCCCCATAGATCGCAAAAACGGCCAGGAGCAGAGTCATCCCCTTTTGCGCTTTCCTTCGAAAAAAGGACATTCGGTTTCGCTGATTAACCGGGCTTTGCGCCGTTTTTCTTTCGTTAGGCATATGGCACAGTCCTTTCTACAGAAATTTTCCCATTTCAGTCCCCTATTGCTTGGGTCATCTGTTGAAACCGTGCCTTGACCAGCCATACCATGCCTGCCAGAAAAAGTTTCAGTCCCCTATTCCTCGGGTCATCTGTTGAAACCGCACGGGGTCAACTCGCAAAAACCTAGTAAAATCAAGCCTCCTAAGCCCTTCTCCCTCCTCGAAAACCGCCCATTTTTTCGAAAGGGCCACTTCTGCACGAAAACCCCCACCCTTTGCGAAAACACCATGTTTTGGAAAACCCATTTTGCCATCGTTTTTCGTCCACATTGGGGCATTACCTTTATATGTTGCTCAACTTCTCCTCCACCGCCCGAACTTTCCCTTCCATGGACAGCGGCTTGTCCCGGCGGTCATCGATGCGGATCGTCGTTGACACCCGCAGGGCGCCGGCTGTAAAGGGCGCTTCATGCATTTTTCGGACGACCTCGACCACTCGGTCCAGTTCCCCCTCAATCACCGTCGACATCGGCGTCAACTGGTATCGGATCCCTTCAGCCTCCCGGAGCAACTGGTGGCAATCCGCCACATAGCGGCTGAGGCTCGGCGATCCGGTTCCTAGCGGAACAACGGTCACTTCAGCGATTACCGGCATCGTCATCCTTCCCTCCCCGTGGATTTTCGCAAAGGCCCTGTTTACTCCAACTCGCTCCCTACCCCTGCCGGTGTGGGCACCCGCATCCGCCCGCCGGCTTTTCCATCTCTTCGATGCTATTTCCCAGGCGCACCTGGATGCCGACCCAGTTTGATACCGGCCCCGCTTCCTCCAAGTCATTGAATTGGACGAGCAATTCGTTTCCTTTGATCACACTCGCTTGAAACCGTTTGTCTCGCAGCAAGAGGTCCGAAACAAGCCCCGCCATTTCCTGGCTGTCCATTCGATCATTCCTCCCTTTTCATGGAAATCCTTCACCTCAAGCGGAAAAATCGCCTCTCTTTATTCATCCCTCTTAATCTGGATTCACCCTCCTCACCAAGCGAAAATTCGCTCCCGTTGTATTCAGCCTGTCCACTTCCATCCGTTAAATATCCCGCTTCGGCGCCCTACTTCTCAATCAAGTGCTTCCAGTACCGCGCTGGCATGCACCGCCGCTGCAAGCGCGGGTTGATCCGACCAGTAATCGCCACGCTCCGGAAATAGTCGCGCCAGAGATCCTGGTACACCTCTTCCACTGTCGCCTGCGAAAAGTCAGCCCTGTCGTCCAGTTCGGTCAGGATCCACTCCTTCTGGTTGTACAGGGCCGCCAGCCCCCGCCGAAGATCATGGATGATCCAGTTCTGGTCGCCGAGCCGATCGGTAAAATGGGGGGCCAGCAGCCCGGTGATGTTGTGATCGGGCTCCATGGGCGCGTAGTAGATGTTACCTTTTAATAGGCGAAAGCGGAGCAACCCGAGCATGCGGTGCCGTTCCGTCCGCACCTTCTGGCTTAAGCGGTGGACCCGCAGCACCCGCTCGTCGGTCAGGTGAGCGTCCACGGCGGCGCCCATGCGAAAGCCGAGGCGAAGGTATTCATAGATCGCCTTTTCCATCCCCGGCAATTCAGACAGGAAAGCATAAGCCGTGTGGCGGCGGGCATCGGGCGAGATTTTGGCCGCCATGGCCGTGAAGACCTTTTCCGCCTTTTCCGGATCGGTGGCGATCTCCACCTCCTCGGCGAAGAGATTCGTCTCAGCGCACCCGGACGGGCGGATATCGTCAGGGACCTGCCGGCGATAATAGGCCTCATAGATAGCCGTCAGCAAACCATCGAACTCGCCATCGTAACGGTAATGGAGCATCCCTATCTTAACCCCTTGCTGCGATTACTCCTTCGAACCGGCATACTCTTTCGGGCCACGTTCGTCTATGCCCGTCACAACCTATCCCTTCCGATAAGAAATCGGATCGCTTTGCCCCAGCAGCTTGAACCCTTCCAGGCGCAACCGGCAACTGTCGCACTCGCCGCAGGCCGGATTTTCGCCGTAGTAGCAGGTAAGGGTCAGGTGTAGCGGCGCGTCCAGCTCCAGGGCGAAGCGGATGATGTCGGCCTTGTTCATCTCGATCAGCGGCGTGAACACTTCCACGCTCCGCCCCTCTGTGCCCGCCTTCGTCCCCACGTCGATCATCCGTTGAAAGGCGGCGATGAATTCGGGCCGGCAGTCGGGATAACCGGGGTTGTCCAGGGCGTTCACGCCGGTGTAGATGCGCCGGGCGCCCACCTTTTCCGCAAAGGACAGGGCATAGGCCAAAAAAAGAATGTTTCGCGCCGGCACATAGGTGGCCGGAATGGAAGCCGGCATTGAAAGCGGGGTCGTTTCTGCACGGCCCGTCGCGTCCAAAGGGGTGACGCCGGCCGCGCCCAAAAAGGAAGCGACTTCGGGCCGGATCTCCGCCGATGTCAGCGCGCTGGCGGCGAAGACCGCGCCCAGATCGATGATCTGATGGTGCGCCCCATAATGACGGGCCACCGCCTGCGCCGATTCGATCTCCCGGATATGCCGCTGGTTGTAGGCGAAGGTGAGCGCAAAAATATCTTCACCCCGGCAGTCAGCCAAGGCCATACAGGTGGTCGAATCCAATCCGCCGGACAGGATGACGACGGCTCGTTCGCGATAAGAGTCCATTGTTTGTTCCAGTCCTTTCCTGCGCATCTTGCTGCGACTAGCGTTCCCTTCCAATGTACACGACTTGACGGCGCTTTTAAACGGTTTACCAGAAAACTCCTCGGTTACCGCCTTTCCCTGCGGGGAATTGTATGGCTAGACTATCCCATTCGAAATAGGAGGAGTCTACGTGAACCAACAGATCACCCAGCAGATCCAAAACATGCAGTCCACGCTGCGTCAAGTCGAATCCGTCGTCGGCCAGATGCGCCAGATCGAACGGAGCAATGAACAGCAGTTGACTTCGCTGGCCCAGCGGGAAGCGCAAACCCAGTCCCAACTGCAGCAGTTGCAAAACGTGTGCTCCCAGATGACACAGCAACTGCAGAACCTGTCGAATCAGTCGCAACAGTACGCCTCCACGATCATGCAGATGGCCTCTCCCTCGACAGACGTCACTGCCGGTCTGGGTATCGGCTCCTCTGGCGTCGGATCCACTTCTACCTACGGCGTCACGCCATTCGGATCAACTTCCGGCTTCGGCAGCACCGCTAGCTTTGGCGGGGCCTCCGACCTGGGTACAACCTCCGGCTTCGGAGGCACCTCCGGCCTGGGCACGACTTCCAGCTTCGGCGGAACCTCCAGCCTGGGCACAACCTCCGGTATCGGCGGGACTTCCAACTTTGGCGGGACCTCCGGCGGTTTCGGCAGCAACATCGGGATGGGCACTGCTTCTACCTTCGCGCCGACCCCCGGTTTTGTGGGCGAACAAAGCCCCTATGCGCAGGGTTCGTCCCTGTCCGCTTCCGCCTTTGCCCCCACACCCGGCTTTATGGGTGAACCTCCCTCCACCCAAGGCGGCACCGGCATGACAGCCCTGGGGAGCGGCGGCATGGGGATGTCCATGGGTGGAAGCGGTACGGGCATGTCCATGGGCGGTGGCGGATTCACTTCCACCGGCGGTATCGGCGCCACCAGTTCCATCGGCATGGGCAGCAGCGGCCTGATGAGCGGTTTGGGCGGTTTCTCCTCTATCAGTGGTTCGGGGCTCTCCGCCTCCGCCATGACGCCCACCCCCGGTTTCGTCGGCTCTCCCTCGCCCTATGCCCCTTCGACGGGCTTGTCGGCGTCGTCCATGACCCCATCGCAAGGCTTTGTCGGTGACCCCTCGCCCTACGCCATGGGTTCCACCACCGGCGGATCGAGCTTCGGCAGCGCCGGCATGGGTGGTTCCAACTTTGGCGGCGCCACGATGGGCACTTCCGGCTTCGGCGGCGGCAACATCGGCATGGGCAGCACCGGCTTCGGCGGAACGGGCATGAGCGCTTCGGGCTTCGGCGGTTTTGGCGGATCCCTTCAGTAACACCCGTTCGCAGTCGCAAGGGGATAGCGCACGCCCGAATCGAATGGACCCTGACCCTGAGCATGCCTTTCCCCTGACAGTCTTCTACCATCGAAAAAGGGCTGCTTCTATTGAGAAGCCGCCCTTTTCTCTCATAAACACCTTTTCCCAAACTGATGCAAACGCGTAAGGAGCAATCGCCGATGAGTGATGACCGCCACTACCCCGGCCAGGGCCAGCCTGGCAAATCGATGGCCCCCTCCCCTTCGGGCGACTATTCCGCCAAAGACCTCCAGCACGCCACCGACCCCATGATCCCCGGCAAGACACTGGAACACGCCCCCACCAGCCACCCCTCGTCAGGCACGAACGACCCGACGGCCCACAAAGACGATCATGACAAAGTGCCCCGCTTCATGATCGACGAGAAAGTCTCCCCTCCCCCCGGCGAGGTGCACCGCTGGCAACGGGAGCATGTGGCCCACAAAGACGACCAGCCGAAGGACGGCTACCCCCTCAACGTGATCATCGACCCGGCCATGCGGGTCATGTACAAGTCGGTCCACGAACAGGGCCTGACCAACGTCTTTGACCGCTTCACCGAGCAGGAAAAGCTCCGCTGCAAATTCTGCGTCGAGGGCCTCTCCTGCCAGCTCTGCGCCAACGGCCCCTGCCGCATCTCCGGCAAGGTGCAGCGCGGCGTCTGCGGCGTCGACGCCCATGTCATGGTGGCCCGCAACTTCATGTACCGCCACGTCACCATCGGCACGGCCGCCAACGTCTACCACTGCCACCAGGCCGCCCGCACCCTCAAAGCCGCCGCCCAGCACCCCGAATCAGGCCTCAAGATCCGCGAGCCGGAAAAGCTGAAGCACTGGGCCTCCCTGGCCGGCCTCGACACGAACAAAAACACAAACGACCTGGCCGTCGACTTCGCCAACTGGGTCATCGCCGACATCTGCCGCCCCCACTACGAACCCTCCCAGACGACAGAGGCCTTCGCCCCCTCCCGCCGCAAGGAACTTTGGAAAAAACTCGACCTCTTCCCCGGCGGCGCCAACGCCGAGGTGGCCATGGCCCAGACCATGTGCATGACCAACCTCAACGCCGACCCCATCTACTTCTTGCTCAAAGCTGTCCGTCTCGGCATCGCCAACGAGTACCAGGGCCTGCTCATGCTCGACATCCTCCAGGAGATCCTCATGGGCACCCAGAAGCCCATCGTCCGCCAGCAGAACATGGGCCTCTTGAAAAAAGAGATGGTCAACATCATCACCAACGGCCACATGCCCCTCCTGGCCCACCTGATCGTCGAGCGGGCCTCCTCGGACGAGTGGCAGCAAAAAGCCCGCGCCGCCGGCGCCGATGGCATCCAGGTCCTCGGCCATGTCTGCGAAGGCCAGCAGATGATCAATTACGACGGCGTCCACGAGCAGAAGGCTTACGGCGGCCAAGAGGGTGAGTGGCTCTCCGAGGAGTACCTCTTCGCCACCGGCGCCGTCGACCTCTGGACCTTCGATTACAACTGCACTATCCCCACTCTGCCGCTCTACGCCAAGCGCTACGGCGTGAAGATGCTCTCCGTAGACCCCGTCATCCGCATGCCTGATACAGATATGCTCGACTTCCGCCCCGAGATCATGGCCCAGCAGGCCGACAAAGCCCTGGAGATGGCCCTGGAAGCCTTCAAAAAACGCAAGGCCGAAAACCGGGAAATCCACATCCCGCCCTATGTCAGCGAGAAATGCATGGTCGGCTTCTCCACCGAATCGGTCAAGGCGGCACTGGGCGGATCCTTCAAGCCCCTCATCGACCAGATCGTCCAGGGCAACATCCGCGGCATCGCCACCATCGTCGGCTGCACCACCGCCCGCTACGGCCAGGGCGGCAGCAACATCTTCAAGATCACCCAGGGCCTGATCAAGAACAACGTCCTCGTCCTCTCCGGCGGCTGCACCTCCAGCGTCATGGAGTACACGGGCCTCACCGACCCGGCCGCCGCCGCCGAAGCCGGCCCCGGCCTCCGCAAGGTCTGCGAATCCCTCGGCATCCCGCCGGTCCTCTCCTTTGGCGCCTGCGTCGACATCGGCAAGATGACCCTCACGGCCAAGGAACTGGCCGACGCCCTCGACATCGACACGAACCAACTGCCCCTGGTCATCGGCGCGCCCGAGTACCTGGAGCAAAAAGCCGTCGCCGACGCCTGCACCGCCATCGCCCTCGGCTGGGTGGTCCACGTCGCCCCCGTCCCTTCCATCACCGGCAGCGACGTCGTCGTCAAAACCCTTACCGAGACCACGGCCACCCTCGGCCTCGGCAAGGTCGTCGTCGAACTGGATGCCGAAAAGACCGTCCAGATCTACCTCGATGAGATCGAAGTCAAGCGCAAAGCCCTCGGACTGTCATCCACACAGATGCACTAGTCAAACGCGCGCTATGCCACTACGCCTAAACTGGCATGCCTTCCAATGTATGTTCCCCTTCACCCCCGCGCAAACTAGCCAATGGAGGTGACGATACTTGGACATGAAGGACAAGTGCGGCCAACAGGCTGCCAACACCAACGCCCACCAGATGGAAGCCGCCAATGAACTGACCCCCAACAAGAAAATGGACAACTGCCCGGCCTGCAAAGAACCTGAAGTCGAAACGTGGTAACCATGGACGCTCTGGAAGACCTGCCGGAGGAATCCCCGGAAGGCTTGCCGGAGGAATCGTCGGAGATCTTGCCTACGGAATCGCCGGAGCCACGGTCCCGGTTTACCCGCCTGGATCATATGGCGGTTACGGAAGAGGCCAACAACCTGGGCGACGATCTCCTGATCGACCACCAACCGGCCGTCGACAAGCCGAGCGATCCTGGCCCATGGCCGAGCAAACACCCGAAATAACCGCATAACAGCCAAACAATAGGTAAAAAGGGATCCCTGAGCCGATGCTCGGGATCCCTTTTTCATCCTCTCCATTTAGCGGAACAGCCCGCTCCGTCCATAGTCACCCTTGCGCGCGCCCAGCAAGGCGTCTACCGCCTCTATAACAGCATAGGCGGAAAAGAAAAAGATGATCGGCAGAAAGGGGATGTTGTAGCGAGTAAATCCGAAGTAGAGGTTGTGCAGCGCCGTGTAGTAGACGGGCATGGACAACAGCAGCAGCAGGCCTGTCAGCCGTCCCCCGGCGCCCCAGCGATCGCCAGGGACCTCATCGAGCAACAAACCGCCATGGGCGCGCAACTCTTCCCGCCGGTTCCACCAGCGCCAAAGCGCCGTCCCCATCCCGCCCAGCGCAAACACCATCAACAACTGGTGGATGAGATCGACCCAATAGCGGATGGATGTCCAGATGGGCTCCCACATAAAAGCGCCGCCCCACATGTACATAAACTTGCCCCAGGTGTACCATTTCAGGTACCTCAGCGGTTCCTTGGGCACATTCTCCTTCAACCGTTCGATGGCAAATTGCTTATACTTCTCTTGGGCGTCTAATTCATCATCGCCAACGGGCCAGTCCGGCGCTGCCCCGTCGACGAGCCCCTCCATCTCGATATAGGTGCCGAGCAGCAGCGGCTCGCCGGCGCCTGAAGAAAAGGGGATGAAGCGGTCAAAGGCGATGTAGTTGCGGATCCACCAGGGAGACATGCACACCGTAAACACCATCAGCACGATCAGACCGTTGCGAAGCCAGTTCTGAAAGGCGTACCGCCGCCGCCAGAGCAGGTAGGCCATAAAAACCATCGGAAAGAGGGCCGCCGTAGCCCGCGCCAACGTCAATAGGGCTGTATAGGCCCCCAAGAGCCCGAAGAGGAACATCTCGGCCTTTTCGCTGAGTTGCTCCTCATGGCTCAGTTTCACCAGCAGGAAGATATAGCCGAGATTCAAGACAGTGAACAGCGTTTCCGTCAGGATCAGCCCGTTGACCAGGATGTTTGAGGGGTAGACGGCCATGAAAAAGGCAGCCAGCAGCGCCGTTCGCCTTTCGCTCAACCGCTCGACGAGGCGGTATGTGAGAAAGACGGAGAACACGCCAAGCAGCGCCTGGGTGTAGCGGACCGCCTGCACCCCGGCGTCATCGCTGCCGAAAAAGGCAAATACCATCGCCACAAAACCGGGGAACACAGGACCCACGAAGGCTGTCGGCTGGTCCGAGCCGAAAGTCATGACGCCCGTTTCCAGCCATTTGGCGGCGCACTGGATATACCCCAAATCGTCGCTGTTCAAAAAGAGGGTCGAGCCCTGCAGGGAAATCACGGTGACGCGAAGGATAAAGGCCAGCGCCAAGATGCCGAACAGGAGCAGATAGAAGGGTTTGTTTTCTTCGTTGAACACGGCGGCCTCCCAAAAAACAGTTCTTCTGATTGGAAACAGTTCTTTCATTAAAAATGAACAATGGCTTGCTTTCAAAGATAGGGGACTTCCTATCTTTTATCCATTTTCACCGGAACGCTCCCCGGAACGAATCGGGACAGGCTTACGAGGTTTTTTTGCCTGTTTCGACGATTCTTGCCACTTTTCCTCCATGTGCAACAGTTTTTCCGTTACCAGCGCGTTCACCGTTCCGGGCGGGTATTTCCCGTCCTCGTCCGGCTGTCCCGCCTGAACGCCGGAGAGGATTTCCATCCCCTCATCGACATGAGACACAGCGTAGATATGGAAGTCGCCGGCTTCTACAGCATCGAGGACCGCCTGAACGAGCATCAGATTCGGCGCGTTCTGCGCCGGGATGATCACCCCTTGCGACCCCGTCAGCCCGCGCGCCTGGCAGAGCCGAAAAAAGCCCTCGATCTTTTCGTTGACGCCGCCGATGGGCTGCACCTCGCCCCGCTGGTTGACGGAGCCGGTGACGGCGATGTCCTGGCGGATCGGCAGGCCCGACAGCGCCGACAGAAGGGCGTACAGTTCTGCCGACGAGGCGCTGTCGCCGTCAATGCCGTCATAGAGTTGCTCGAAGGTCAGCGCCGCCGACAGGGAGAGCGGACGGTCCTGAGCAAAGCGGGAGGCGAAGAAGGACGTCAGGATCAACACACCCTTGGAGTGGCTCTGGCCGCTCAGGCGGATCTCCCGCTCGATGTGGATGACGCCCTCGCGACCGAGATAGACGCGGGCGGTGATCCGGTTCGGCTTGCCGAAGGCGTAATCACCCAGGTCGAGGACGGCGAGGCCATTCACCTGTCCCACGACGGCGCCGTCCGTATCGACAAGGATCATCCCGTCGCGCATCGTCTCCTGGATACGCTCCTCGACGCGGTTAACGCGGAAGTTTTTCTCCTCCATCGCCTGGTCGACATGGGCGGACAGGACCTCGGCGGCCCCTTCGCTATCGGCCCACATGGCCGCTTCCACGATCATGTCCTTGATGTCGTGAAACGAGGTGGAGAGCTTTCGCTGGTGGGAAACGAGTCGGCTCGAATAGTCGATAACCCGCGCCACAGCTTCTGCGGCAAAGGGCAGCAACCTTTCCCGCTCACAGACGGAACCGACAAAGGCGGCGTACTTGCGTATGTTTTCCCGATTCCGTTCCATCACATTGTCAAAATCGACGCGAACCTTGAAAAACTTGCGGAAATCCTCATCCATGTTGTAAAGCAGGTAGTAGATGCGCGGATTGCCAATCAGGATCACCTTCACATCGATGGGCATCGGCTCGGGCTTCAAGGTGGCCGTCGAGGGCAGGCCCAGTTGTTCGCCCAGATTTTCGATGCGCAGTTCCCGCGTCCTCAGCACCCGTTTGAGTCCCTCCCAGGCGCCCGGCGACGCGAGTAGCGGCAGCGCCTGCAGGATCAGGTAGCCGCCGTTGGCCTGATGGACGGCGCCTGGCTTGATCATGGTAAAGTCGGTGGCCATGCTGCCAAAAGAGCTGCGGTATTCGACCTTGCCGAAGAGGTTTGTGAAGGTGGGGTTGGACTCGACGATGACGGGCGCGCCCACCTGGGCGCCGTTCTCGACGAAGAGGTTGACCTCGTAGCGCGTCTGCTGGGCGGGCTTTTGCCCCCGCGCCAGCAGGATCAACTGCGCCGGGGTGCTCTCCTCCTCATCGGAGGAGACGCCCCCTTTGAGGTCGCTCAGATTCTCCAGCACATCCTCCTGCACGTTGGTCAAAAACTCAACCACTTTGGCGTGGTTTTTGTATTTTTCCTTCAAGGCCTCCACCAGGTGTTTCGTCGCCTGGTGGGCCGTGTCGCGCTCGATCTCCTTGATGTGGTTGTTCGCTTCCTTCTGCAGGTTCCGGGAGCGGCGCAGCACGTCGGCCAGCCGGCTTTCCAGGTGATGCTCCCGATCATTGATCTCCTGGCGCGTCTTCTCCTCCAGGGCGTCAAAGTCGTCCTTGGACATGGGCTTGCCTTCCTCGGTCATGGGGATGGTGAAGATGCCCGACTGCCCTTTTTGCAGGATAAAGCCCTCTTCCTTGGCCAGTTCCTCCATCTCCCGGAACATGGCCGTCAGCCGCGTCTCCACCTGGCGCAAAAAGGCCGACCGGCGCTTCTCGTGCGCCTCGCCCTCCAGTGCCTTGCGGATCTCGGCGTGCAACTCCTCGACCAGTTCCTTCACGTCCCGGCGCAGCTCACTGCCCATCCCGGCCGGCAGGGTCAAGACAATGGGCCGGTCTGGCTGGCCGAAATGGTTCACATAGCAGATGTCATCGGGCGTCGACCCCGACTGGGCCACCTGTTTGACCTTTGTCACGGCAAAACCCGTTTTTCCCGAGCCGATCGGCCCGGAGATATAGATATGAAAACCGGGATGCTTGGCGCCGAGGCCGAACTCCATCGCCTTGACGGCCCGCGGCTGCCCGATGATCCCCTCTTCCAGCGGCGTGATCTCCCGGGTGGAGGAAAACTCAAAGATATCCGGCGCGCACCGGACGGTCAGCCGGTCAAGCGGCAAACGGCGGGATTGCAACTGAGCGGCGGATAGCGCTTTCATGGCAGACACGATTCGCCATTCCTCCTTATCTCCCCTATGAACAATCTATTTCGCGCAAGGCCGATGGTGTTCCTGCGCCCCCAATAAACAATAAAAAAGCCGCCCCCTATTCAAGGGGACGACTCAATTCCTTATACAGCATCTTGGCCAGTCCGACTTCCTCACGCTTGGCCATCGACTTGGCGTATTCCTCATCGAGCATGCTCTCCCAGATCTTGCGGCCCGGCGCTTCTTCGATCAGGTCCGATTTCGGGACGGTGCTGCGCATTCCCTTCAGCATCTGGTGGATGTAAAGGGCCTCAAACTCCTGGCATGCTTCGCGCAGTCGCTTCCGCTCTTTTTCCTTCTCCGCCTCGGACAGGGTGGACCCTGCGGCGGAATCGGCTGCTCCAGCGGTGGGATTAGCTGCTTTAGGGGGGGACGCAGCGCTGGCGTTTTGCGCCGTTGTTTTTGCATCCGTAGCCGTTCCAGAAGAATCAGCCGGGGTAGCAGTCTTACGTAATTGTTCTTCCATCAACCGTTGAAAGAGCGCGCCGTCCTTGGCCTCTGTCAGCGCCGCCTGTCCTCTGGCTGTGCTGAGCAGACCGGATGTATCCATAAACCGCTGAATCGGTGTGGTCAAGGCTATCCCCTCCTACCTGTTTTTATCGTCAAAAGATGCCTCGACCTTTAGGGCAAAGCAAAAAACTTCCCCCTCCAGCGTGCAAGTAGGAATCATCGGTTGTTGCGCCATTCCGGAAAATCCAGTAAAATAGGACTATATCGAAAATTCTGAAAAAGGGGTGGCGCAGCGGTGAGACTGCAAACAAAACTGACCGCCTGGACCTGCACCACCCTGTCGATCGGGTTGGTGACGACGCTGGCCGTCTACGGTTGGATGGAGACCCAGAGCGTCCAAGCTCGGGTGGAGCGCGACCTTACCGCCAAAGGGGAAGCGCTCGTCATGTCAGCCGCCAACGGCCTGGAAGCCATGGTCGAAAGCCACATCCGCAACGGCGTCGAACTCCCCTCCGGCCAATTTGTCCGCGGCGAAGAACTCAAGGGCCTGCTCTTTGACGATGAATTGACCCTGATCCCGGAGAGCAAGGCGGAAGCGGACAAACGGTACCGACCGGAGGAGACCGTCGTGCGATTCGACGGCGCCCGCGTTCCCATGCGAGAGTACGAGTACAAGTACCTATCCAAAGCCGACCCCTATACGGACCGGTACTGGCAGCGCTACATCGACTCTTTCATGGGCAGCGATCCTGATGTCGTCTTCGCCCTGGCGACCAAACACTCATCCGATCCGGCGAAAACGGGATACATCTCCACCCATAACTCCTTCTACAGCCCCACCGACCCGGACCTTTCCCGCGACCCCTGGGGCGCCACGGGAATCCTCAGTCAGAAGTACCGTTCGAACCGGATTTTCAACGACACAGCCGGAGGCGCAGCCGCCGCCAACCGAGATCGGGAAAAACCGCTGAAAACCGTTTACGAACGAAAGATCGAGGGAAAGACGGTCACCATGTGGGATATGTCCTACCCGTTGTACTTTGACGGCCGCCACTGGGGCGGTTTCCGCCTCTCCATCAGCAAGGAACGGGCCGACATGCTCATCGCCGCCCGCACCAAGGAACTCTTTTGGAAACTATTGACCGTTGCCGCTGTCGCCCTTGTCGGCCTCGCCGGCACAAATGTCCTGATCATCGCCATCATCATCATCCGGCCCCTCAACGCCATGGTTCTCGTCTCCCGGCGTCTGGCCGAAGGCGACTTCACCCATGCCGTCGACATCCGCCAAAAAGACGAAGTGGGCAATCTGGGCAACGCCTTCAACTATATGATCGCCAATGTGAAAACCCTCGTCGACGGTATCATGAAAAGCACCTACGAGGTCAACCGCCTCGCCCGCAACCTCCAATCGGCGGCTGGTCAAACGGCGGATGCTTCCGAACAGATCGCACGGGCCGTCCAGGAGGTCTCGGCCGGGGCCGCCGGCCAGGAAAAAGAAACGGAAGCCACCGCCAACATCGTCCGCCGCATGACGGCCCAACTGTCGGCCCTCTCGAATACGGCGACGGAAGTGGCTGAGGCGACGACCCAGGCGCAGCGCCGCGCCAAGGAAGGGCAGACCTCGATCAATGAAGCCACCGGGCAGATGAAGGTCATTCACGATACAGTGCTCCAGTCTGCCGGTGTGATTCACCAACTGGGTGAACGGTCGAAGGAGATTTCGCGCATCGTCGAGACGATCACCGCCATCGCTGGCCAGACCCAGATGCTGGCCCTGAACGCGGCCATCGAGGCGGCCCGCGCCGGCAATGAAGGCCGGGGCTTCGCCGTTGTCGCCGAAGAGGTGCGCAAGCTCGCCGAACAGTCGCGCCATGCGGCCCAGGACATCGCCCGCCTCGTCGCCTCGGTCCAGTCGGAAAGCGCCCGCGCCATCGATTCGATCGAAAGCGAGACCGAGGTCGTGCGGGCCGGCATCCACGTCGTCCAGCGCGCGGGCGAATCCTTCCAGGAGATCATCGCCGCCGTTTCCGATGTGACCTGTAAGATGCAGACCATCTCTGCGGCGGTCATCGAACTGGCTGGCGAGGAAAAACAGGTCCTTGAGGCCGTCGACCATGTCTCCTCCATCGCTCGCAGCAACAATGACACCTCCCACCGCATCGCCCTCTCCACCCAGGAACAGACGGCCGCCATGCAGGAAATCGCCGCCTCCACCGAGATGATGGCCCACACGGCGCGAGGGCTCAGCGAACTGGTGCAGCGCTTCGTCGTGGAGCGGTAGTAGCGCCCATCATACCGCAACCTCAGCGAGATCATTCGTTGTAGAAAGCCCCGTGACCGGTTGAATCCGGGCACGGGGCTTTTCTTCACGAAAACATAAACGTTTTTTTATAAAAAAAAGATACAGATGCACGAAGGAACTATGCCTCAGTCTGGCAAATAGTCTACCATAAGTTCTCCGAATATCGCTCGCATCTATTTTTATCACGGTTTTAGCGAAACGAAAGAAGGGTGCAAAATGTCAAAACTGGAGAGCCTATCTTCCACTGCCGAATTGTTTCAGGCGTTGTCCCCGCTGGACTGCTGTGTCATGGTCACCGACGCTAACGGGATTATTCTCCGGCTGGTCCAGGCAAAATCATTTACATTGAAAAGTGAAGTGGGTGCCAAAGTACCTGACAGAGGTTCTGTCGGCGAATGCATCCGCACTCAACGGGCGGTGCTAAAAACGCTGCCCAAAGACTTATACGGTGTCTCCATTAAAGCCATCAGCATGCCGATCATGGATGACGGTCATTTTGTCGGCGTCATCGGAACGGCGACCAGCCTCGTGGCTCAGGAAACCCTGTCCGAGTCGGCCCAACTGATCGCCTCCACATCAGAACAGATCTCGGCGAGTACCCAGGAAGTGGCCGCCACCGCCGGCATGTTGGCGACCAAACTGGCAGAGTTGCAAAACACGGGGCACCAGGTCATCGCAGAAGTGAAGAAGACCGATGACATCCTGCGTTTCGTCAGCGATGTAGCCACCAACTCCAACCTGCTCGGACTCAACGCCGCCATCGAAGCGGCCCGCGCCGGAGAAAACGGCCGCGGATTCGCCGTCGTTGCCGAAGAGATCCGCAAGATGGCCGAAAACAGCAGTAAAGCCGTCAAGGATATCAGCGACATCCTAAAAACGATCCAACAGAAAGTCACCGGTGTGGTCCAGGTGCTCGGTGAAACGGCTTCACTGGGTGAACGACAAGCCGCGGCCACCGAGGAGATTTCGGCGTCAATGCAACAACTCTCCGCCTCCGCTGAGAACATCCAGAACATCGCCGAGATTATCTAGACAGGCTGCCTGCTTTTTTTCCCGGCATGATCCGGTCGATCGCCACGCCCCGATGTTCTTTCAAGTCAAAAATAAAGGGGCTTGCCACTTTCGCCCCCCCTTTTTCAAGAACCAGTACCATGGGATGATAGACGTCCCTCTCATCGATCTGGACGATATAACCGGTGTATCCGTTGCTCAATTCAACGGTGGCGTTGGCCAGTTGCTTCAGCACCACACAATACAAGGTGTCCAGCAGTTGTCTGTCTAAACCGAACCGGAAGTCGGCATGGATGATCTCAATGGCGTCCAGATAGTCATACTCTTGACGGTGGGGGCGAGAGGCCGTCAAGGCTGTATAGACGTCGGCCACGGCGACAATCCTGGCGTCCAACTCCAGTTGGGCATACTTTAAGGCAAAGGGATAACCGGCGCCGTCGCACTTTTCATGGTGTTGCAACGCGCACTGCAACACCGTTTCAGGGATTTCGAACTTTCGGAGCGCCTCATAGCCTAAGATGGGGTGCTCCTTGATTTCCTCCCTTTCTGCTTGTGACAACTCGCCTCGCTTCAATAGGATCTCCGGCCGGATATACAATTTTCCCAAATCGTGCAGCAATGCGCCCAGAGCCAGCGCGCATAAGCTTTCATTGTCATATTCCAGGTCAAGGCCGATCAGCATGCTGATCAGGCAGACGCTGACCGAATGATAGTAGACCAAGTCTTCATCCCGACAGGACCGGGGCAACCGCAATGCCCGTTCCGGATGTTGTCTAACGGCGTTGACGAGCGCGCGCGCCAACCGATCCGCCTGATCGGGTTGGTGCTTCTGTTGCATGATGTCGGACATCAGCGCTTTTAGCCCAAGAACAGCTTCCGTAAACAACAGGTTTTCCGTGGCCTTTTGTTTCAACGCCTGGAACTGGTGCTCATAATCTTTGCTGTTTTCTCTTTCATACAGTTCGATGCCTTCTGCTTCCCACATCAGCAGTTGATTGTAAAAATAGTTTGTCAGAACAATTCCCTCAGGCAACAGCATCTTTCCGTTGGCAGTGACGATGTTGTACTTGAGTGTATCTCCCCTGTTGTATTTACTGGACAATTTCTGCGCCATGGAACCAACTCCAATCCATGCCCTATCTTTAAAAGGATGGCGACGGAGACGATATGCCCATGGTGAAAATATATGTGCCTGCAACCCATATGTATCCTTTTGATAGGGGTAACATATTGGACCCCTTTGTTCACATCCCCCCTTGACGGTGGTCGAAGAATTGCATATGATAAGGTCATATTCAACCCGATACGGACATATCCTGCTTCAACGCCGCATTTTACACCGTTGTCTCGTCGTTGAGACCTTCTCGATTGACTGCTCATCGCAGCACGATCGAAAGGTCTTTTTTATTTCCCATCTACTTCGTTCGTAAGGCGCTTCAACCACTCTTCCCTCTCGAATCGTCTTTCCCCTTCAACCCCGCGTTTCTTGTAACGCCGTACACTCATTTTAGTGACACAGTGATTTTTAGCGGAGGTGCAGTGATGATTATTTCTAAACAAAAAGCAGTCATTTTGACATGCCGGGCCTGCAGGGAGCGCTTTGAACTTAGCATCAAAGGGGTTGTCCACAACGAAGCCCTGCCCCACACCGCCCCCCTGGATGTGGTCTACATCGGTTCCACCCACCGCGTCGCCGATGAGAGCCACGCGATGGCGGAGATCCTTTGCGTGTGTCCGAACTGTAACGCCAAGAATAAGTTTGAGGCGTGGATTCCCAGGTATTTGAGGTTGTAAAAAATCTATTTTCCTGTAAATGCTCCTGTAATGAAAAAAGCACTTACCGTTTTAAACAGTAAGTGCTTTTTTGTTTACGTCGAATCCAATTTTTTACCCGCCCAAATAGGCCTTCTTCACCTCTTCACTCTCCGCCAGTTCTTTTGCCGGACCGGAGAGGACGATCTTGCCGGTCTCCAGGACATATGCTTTATGGGCGATGGAGAGGGCCATGTGGGCGTTCTGCTCGACGAGCAGGATGGTGGTGCCGGTTTTGTTGATCTCCTTGATGATGGCGAAGATCTCCTGGACGAGGAGCGGCGCCAGGCCCATGGAGGGCTCGTCGAGGAGCATCAGTTTGGGACGGGACATGAGGGCGCGGCCCATGGCCAGCATCTGCTGTTCGCCGCCGGAGAGGGTGCCGGCGAGCTGGCTCGTCCGTTCCTTCAGGCGTGGAAAGCGGGTGAAGACCTTTTCCATGTCCTCTTTGATGCCGTCCTTGTCCTTGCGGAGGAAGGCGCCGAGTTCCAGGTTCTCCAGGACGGACATGTTGGCGAAGATGCGGCGGCCTTCCGGGACCTGGGACATGCCCATGGCGACGATCTTCTGGGCAGCCTTGCCGGCAATGTCCTGGTCCTGGAAACGGATCTCGCCCGATTTGGGCTTGATCAGGCCGGACAGGGTGTGCAGGGTTGTCGTCTTGCCGGCGCCGTTGGCGCCGATGAGGGTGACGATTTCGCCCTGCTGGACCTCCAGGGAGATGCCTTTGAGGGCGTGGATGGCCCCGTAGTATACGTGCAGGTCTTTAACCGTGAGCATGGGACACATCCTCTCCGAGATAAGCTTCGATCACCTTCGGGTTCGACTTGATCTGCTCCGGCGTCCCCTCGGCGATGATCTGGCCGTAGTCGAGGACATAGATGCGCTCGCAGATGCCCATGACGAGGGACATGTCGTGCTCGATCAGCAAAATCGTGAGGTCGAACTCCTTGCGGACCCAGCGGATCATCTCCATCAGTTCGGCCGTCTCCTGGGGGTTCATGCCGGCCGCAGGCTCGTCGAGGAGTAGCAGTTGCGGCTGAGCGGCCAAGGCGCGGGCGATCTCGAGGCGGCGCTGTTCGCCGTAAGGGAGGTTTTTGGCCAGTTCGTATTTTTTGTGGCCGAGCTTGAAGATCTCCAACAGGCTCTCCGCCTTCTTGTCCATCTCCTCTTCCCCTTTAAAGTAGGAAGGAAGACGAAGGATGGCGCTGAACATGTTGTAGCTGCGGTGCTGGTGGTAGGCGATCTTGACGTTGTCCATCACCGAAAGGTTCGAGAAGAGGCGGATGTTCTGGAAGGTCCGGGCGATTCCCTTCTGGTTGATCTGGTAGGGTTTCAAGCCGACGATCGTCTCCCGGCGCAGGGCGATGTCGCCGTCTGTCGGTTTGTAGACGCCTGTCAGCAGGTTGAAGAGGGTCGTCTTGCCGGCGCCGTTCGGTCCGATGAGGCCGACCAGTTCGCCGATCTTCAGTTCCATGTTGACGTCGGAGACGGCCTTCAAGCCGCCGAAGGTTTTGCTCAGGTGATTAACCGACAGCAGTATCATTGCCAGTCCCCCTTCCTTTGCCGGTCAGCCGCTCATACAATCGGCGCATGCCGGCGAAGCTGAATTCGGCCGTGCCCATAAGGCCCTGGGGACGGACGAGCATGACGATGACAAGCAGAAGCGAGTAGATGACCATGCGCAGTTCGGCATACTCCTGCAAGAAGGCCGACAGGATGGTCAGGCCGATGGCCGAGATGACCGAACCGGTCAGGGAGCCCAGGCCGCCAAGGACGACGAAGACGAGGATGTCGAAGGATTTCATGAAGCCGAAGGTGGTCGGCTGAATGGTGTAAAAGTAGTGGGCATGGAGGGAACCGGCAATGCCGGCGAAAAAAGCGCCCATGGTGAAGGCGATGACCTTGTAGCGGGTGATGTCGATGCCCATCGTCTCTGCGGCGATCTCGTTCTCACGGATGGCGATGCAGGCCCGGCCATGGGTGGAGGTCATGAAGTTCTTGATGATCAGCACCGTGGCGACGGTGAGGAAGAAGATCCATTCCCAACTCGTGTACTGAGAGATGCCGTTCAAACCGGCGGCGCCGCCAACATACTCGATGTTTAAGATGATGACGCGGATGATCTCGCCGAAGCCGAGGGTGGCGATGGCAAGGTAGTCGCCTTTGAGGCGCAGCGTGGGCATGCCGACGAGGACGCCGACGATGGCGGCCGCCAGAGCGCCTACGAGGATCCCGACAGGGAAAGGATAGCCGAGCTTCATCGTCATGATCGCCGAACCGTAGGCGCCGATGGCCATGAAGCCGGCGTGGCCGATGGAGAACTGGCCCGTCATGCCGTTGATGATGTTCAAGGACGTGGCCAGGATGATGTTGATGCAGATCAAAAAGAGGTTCAACTTATAATAGTCGTCGATGAAGCCTTCTTCGAGGCCGAAGCTGACCAAGCCGAAGAAGAGGAGCAGCATGGCGGCGACGATCAGGTTGGGCAAGTTCAACAGTTTTTTCACGCCGCTCACCTACACTTTCTCCCGCACGTTGCTGCCGAACAGCCCCGACGGTTTAACGATAAGGATGATGATTAACAGCGCAAAGGCTACGGCGTCGCGGTAGAGGGACTGGCCGTATCCGCTGACGAGGGCCTCGATAACGCCGAGGGACAGTCCGCCCACGAAGGCCCCAGGGATGACGCCGATGCCGCCGACGACGGCCGCGACGAAGGCTTTCAAGCCAGGCATGATGCCCATGTAGGGGTTGATGGCGTTATAGTAAATCCCCACCAGTACGCCCGCTGCCGCGGCCAACGACGACCCGATGGCAAAGGTGGCGGAGATGGTGTTGTCGACGTTAATGCCCATCAGCATGGCCGCCTGGGTGTCGTGGGAGACGGCCCGCATCGCTTTGCCGGTCTTGGTGTAGTGGACGATGTACTGGAGCAACAGCATCAGCAACACTGTGACGACCATGATGACGATCTGCCGGTTGGTGATGACGACGCTGCCGTTGAAGAAGTGGTACTGCACCTCTTGGAAGACGTTGGGGAAAGTGCGAATTTTCGCGCCGACGGCCAGAACACCGCCGTTTTCGAGGAAGAAGGACACCCCGATGGCGGTGATCAGGACGGCGATCTTCGGCGCCCCACGCAAGGGTTTATAAGCGAGCCGTTCGATGACGACCCCCAGGATCGCGCAGACAACCATCGAAATAACAAGCGACGGAAGGAATCCCCATCCCTGGGTCGTCGCATAAAACCCTACATACGCTCCGACCATGTACACATCACCGTGGGCGAAGTTGATCAATCGGATGATGCCATACACCATCGTGTACCCCAGCGCGATGAGAGCATAAATGCTACCCAGGGAGAGGCCGTTGATAAGTTGTTGAATAAATACTTCCACGTCTGTCAGCCCCTCCTTTGTCAGAATGGAAAGGGGGAGAACTCCCCCTTTCCTTTTTAAATTAGCGGTCACTTGGGAGCCTTTGATAACGATTGCTCAGGCGCTTTTTAATTGCGATTACTTCGGAGCCACTTTGTCCTTGAAGGTCTGCTTGCCGTCTTTCATCTCGATGATGGCGGCTGCTTTGATCGGGTTGTGCTGTTCGTCATAGCTGATCTTGCCGGTGACCGTCTGGACGTCCTTGGTGGCGGCCAGGGCCTCTTTGATCTTGACGGCGTTGGGTTCGCCGGCGCGCTTCAGGGCGTCGACCATAATCAGGGCGCCGTCATAGCCGAGCACGGCCATGGAGTCGGGCACATCGCCGTACAGTTCCTTATAACGCTTGACGAAGTCAACAACCAGGGGATCCGTGTCTTCAGAGGAGTAGTGGTTGGAGAAGAAGGTGTTGTTCAGGGCCGCCGCGCCGGCAATCTCCGTCAGTTTCGGCGAATCCCAACCGTCGCCGCCCATGATCGGCATGGTCATACCCAGTTCGCGGGCCTGCTTGACGATCTTGCCGACTTCTTCATAGTAGCCGGGGACGTAGAGCACATCGGGGTTCTTGCCGCGGATCTTCGTCAGCGTCGCCTTGAAGTCCTGGTCGCCCGTTACGTAGCCTTCATCGGCGACGATCTCGCCGCCGCCTTTGGCGAAGGACTCTTTGAAGAACTGGGCCAGGCCCTTCGAATAGGGGGCTTGGTTGTCGGTGAGCACGGCTGCCGTATTCAGTTTCAGGTTATTCAAGGTGAAGTTGGCCATGACCGTTCCCTGGAAGGGGTCGATGAAACAGGCGCGGAAGATGAAGTCGTTCGTCTTCTTCGTGTTTTCATCGACGGTCACCTTCGGGTTGGTGGCCGACGTGGAGAGGACGGGGATCTTCTTGTCCATGGCCAGTTGGACCATGCCGAGGGTATCGCCGGAGGTGGTGCAGCCCAGGATGGCGACAGCCTTTTCGGAGTTGATCAACTTGGTTGCCACGTTCGTCGATTCAGTGGCCTCGGACTTGTTGTCCAGGACGACGAATTTGATCTTCTTGCCGTTGATGCCGCCTTCGGCGTTCACCTTGTCAAAGACCATTTTCGCGCCGTTTACAGCGGCTTTGCCAAAGGTGGCTTGTCCACCGGACAGTTCGAAGTTGCCGCCGATCACAAACTCATTGGCGACAGGCGCATTGGCTGCTGTATCTTTGCTCCCTCCGCCAGAACAGGCGGTCAGCAGGCTGGCCGTAACAACGAGGGACACAGCCGCCACAAAACTTTTTTTCCACTGCACGAACGTGACCTCCCCTTTCATTTTCCTACACAAACATATGTCCGGATAAATTATGTCCTCAGGAACCACTCGCCGGAACCTATCTCGCGCCACCTCCCCTGTCCGGCCGGGTCCGCATCGGCTTAGAATCCCCTTGCAGTGATAGAGAGAACAACCGCTGGACATAAAAACAAGGTCGGGCGCAAACTTCCGTCGTCATGTTGACGGCGAACGTCATTGTCCGACCCCGTCGTAGGGAGCTTTCGGGGAATCCTCTGCCGCTGGACTGCTTTCACTGGTGAATCTTGTTGATGATTTCACCGGTAACCATAGCTGCAACCATTACACCTATTGCAATTGTACTTCTGCGTACATTTCCCTGTCAATGAAGAAAAAGACCCGGAAGAACCTTGTTGCTCCCGGGTCTCTTCTCCCCGGCAGGGTGATGAACGAACAGTGATTACTGGGCTTTAAGCTTGGAATGGACCGTTTGGAGGCCGTCTTTCAGTTCGACGATGACGATGTCTTTCACGGGGTCATGGTTTTCGTTGAGGGTGAACTTGCCGGTGACGGCCGGGAAGTCTTTCGTCGCCGCCAGGGCTTCTTTGATCTTCTGCGGTTCGGCGCTGCCGGCCCGCTCGATGGCGTCGACGAGCAGGCGGGCGCCGTCATAGGCAAGGGCGCCGAGGGCGTCGGGAACCTGGCCGTATTTTTCCTTGTAGGCCTTCACAAAAGCCTGGACGGCCGGATCGGGATCTTCGGGGGTGTAGTGGTTGGTGAAGAAGCAGTTGTTCAGGTTGTCCTTACCGGCCACTTCGGTCAGTTTCGGCGAATCCCAGCCGTCGCTGCCGACAAAGGTAGCCGTGATGCCAAGGCCGCGGGCCTGTTTGACGATCTTGCCAACAGCTTCATAGTAGGCCGGCAGGTAGATCACGTCGGGGTTTTTGCCCTTTACCTTGGTCAGGATGGCCAGATAGTCGTTGTCGTTCTTGTCAAAGGCCTCTTCGCCGGCAATGGTTCCGCCGCCGGCGGTGAAGGTTTCTTTGAAGAACTTGCCGAGGCCTTTGGAGTACTCATCGGCCTGGCTGACGAGGACGACAGCGTTCTTGGCGCCTTTTTTGAGGGCGAATTCAGCGGCCGCCTTGCCCTGGAAGGAGTCGAGGAAGCAGGTCCGGAAGACGTAGTCGTGGACCTTGCCGGTCTTCGGATCGACGGTGACATCAGGGTTGGTGGCCGTCGGGGTGATGACGGGCACCTTCTTGTCGTCGGCGAAGGTGACTACGCTCAGGGTGTTGCCGGAGGTGACGGGGCCGATGACGGCGGAGACCTTGTCCTGGGTGACCAGGCGGGTGACGACACTCAGCGACTCGGCCTTGTCCGACTTGTTGTCATACTTGACGATCTTGATCTTCTTGCCGTTGATGCCGCCCTTAGCGTTCACTTCATCGAAGTAGAGCATGGCGGAGTTCAGAGACGACGTCCCGTATGTAGCAACGTCCCCCGAAAGCTCGAAGTTCGCCCCAATCAGAATCTCATCGCCCGCTTGTCCTGGCGCCTTGGCCTCTTTTGACTGCCCCGAGCAGCCGGCCAGCAAGGCCAGGCTGAGCACGACGCCCAGGCCTTTCAGCCATTTGCTTTTACCCATTTTTCTCCTCCTTCAGTTGCCAATCTTTAAGCGATTGACGATCTTAGCACTAATTATAGGGTTCGACAATCTGTCCGTCAATAAAAAACAATGTCCGATCCACAAGAACAATTTGGCCTTTTTATGTCAAAAACGGCCGTAAACGGTAGAAATTGATGGATAAACGCATTAGAAACAGATTTCACAACCGTCATCGCTTCTCCTGATTGTTGGACTTTCTCGGCCTGTCCCCCTGCTGATTGCAAAAAATGCCGCCAATGTGACGGAAAGTTCCAACCGTCGCCATTGGCGGCATTCTATTGCTTGTTCCCGGTGCTCCTTGCAGAGAATGATTATACTTTGGACAGGTCGAGGAGGCTCCCCACCGGCGCCACAGGCAGATCGGGCTTGAAGAGCGCGGCCTCGCTTTCAACGGTCACCATGGGCGCGCTGATCGGCGCGGGGTCCGGTTCGGGGCCGTCAAAGTCGCTCCCCTCCCTCCGGCTGGGCAGTTCGATCACCTGGGAAGCGATGGAGGATGGCTCTTTCTTCACGCCCTCACTGCGGTACTCTTCCAACAGTTCTCCGATCCCCTTGAACAAGGCCTTATCCCCATAGACATACCGCATCATGCTGGGCACCTCTGACTTGATCGTGGTGATGGTGATGTCCTTCCCTTTTTCCTCCAGGGAACGCAACTGCTCAAAGACGGTGTGGCGGATTTCCTCATCGGTCGTCCCCCAACGGATGCGCGGGGCTTTGGCCTTTTCCTCGGTCTTTTCCTTTTTGCGGCTGCGGGGTCGCCGGGCGGCGCCGCCCTCACCGCTGCCGGCGCTGTTTTCGGCTGAACCCGGCGCGGCCAGGTTAGGGGCGCTCTCCGACAGGTCCGTCAGGATTCCCTGGCCGGGGATTTGGGGGATGTCGGGCGTGGTCGGCATCGATTCAAGTCGTTCGCGTATGGTCTGCAGTTCCGTTCGGACCGGTTCGAGCGCCTTTTGCATCATCGTCTCCGCCATCGTGAAGGCGGCTTCCAGCGCCTGGCGGTAGCGACGGTACTCCTCGTCCAGCGTCTGCAATGCCTTTTCCCGTGTCGCTACGTCATTGGGGAAACCTGTCATCACAACTCACCCTCCATCAACACAAGGCGGCTTTTCCGAATCTGTTTACCGGCTTCCGTCGCCTTGAGTTTGTTCGTATTTTGGAAATAGTATATGCCTCCTTGAAATATTCAATACATAATGCAATCAGAAAAAAGTCAAAAGACCCCGGGATAGGCGTCCCGGGGTCGAATATCCCACTTATTTCCTTTTTCGTACGCTGCATGTCCCTTTCCCCGCCTCCGCCCACGCTATTTTGACTCTACGCGGAGGAATAAAGAGACCTGCTTGCAGGGTTATTTCCGTCTATTATCCTCGGCTTACCGGATGCTGACCTGCATATTGCGCAGCCAGAGGTCGACCTGGGCCAGGTAGGCATAGAGTTGGGGCAGCCCCATCAGTTGGCCGAACCAGGGCAGGTCGGTCGTCACCGCGTCAGCCGTCGCCAAGGCGCGCACCTTTTCGACGTCGATGAGCGGCAAAAGGGGCGAGGCGGGGTCATCGAGGATCTCTGTCAACCACTGGCGGACGGCGGCCGTGTAGGCGGGGTGGTGAGTTTTCGGGTAGGGGCTCTTTTTGCGCCAGAGCACATCTTCCGGCAGGATGCCCCGCAAGGCGCGGCGCAGGATACCCTTCTCCCGCCCTTCGCAGGTTTTCATCGCCCAGGGGATGTTCCAGACATACTCGACGATGCGATGATCGCAGAAGGGAACGCGCACCTCCAAGCCATGGGCCATGCTCATGCGGTCTTTGCGGTCCAGCAGGGTGGTCATAAACCAGTTGATGTTGAGGTAAAACATCTCGCGCCGGCGCGCCTCTTCCGCGTCTTCTCCCAGCAGGCGCGGCACCTCGGCCAGCGTCTCCTCGTAGCGCCGCGCCATGTAGGCCTCGGGCTGGATATATTGGCGCATCTCCGGCGCGAGCAGGTCCGCCCGTTCGGCGATGCGGCGGGACCAGGGAAAGGTGCCGGCGTTCAGCAGTTCAGGCCGGTGGAACCAGGGGTAGCCGCCGAAGACCTCATCGGCGCATTCGCCGGACAGGGCCACAGTGGCGCCTTTTTTGATCTCCCGGCAGAAGAGATAGAGTGACGATTCCACATCGACCATGCCAGGCAGGTCCCGCGCCCACAGGGCCGGCTTGAGGGCGTCGACCAGTTCGGGCGTATCGATGAGCACGTCGTGATGAACGGTGCCGAGGTGGGCGGAAACGCGCTTAATCCAGGGGGCGTCGGCGTTGGGCTGGAAGGCGCTCGGCCGGAAGTAGATGTCGTTGTCCCGGTAGTCGATGGAGTAGGTGTCCAAGGGGCCCAGTCCGTCTCGCGCGTACACGTGGGCGGCCACAGCCGTTAGGGTGCTCGAATCGAGACCGCCCGACAAGAGGGTGCAGACGGGCACGTCGGAGACCAGTTGCCGCTCAATCGCGTCGAGCAGCAGTTCCCGGACCCGCTCCGTCGTCTGTTGCAGGTCGTCTTCATGGGGCCGGCTTTGCAGCGTCCAGTAAGGCTTTAGCCGCAATGACCGGGCATCAATGGTGAGCGCATACCCGGGCCGCACTTCCTGGATGCCCTTGAAGACGCCATGGCCGGGCGTGCGGGCCGGAGCAATGGCGAAGACCTCGGCCAACCCCTCGGCGTCCAACTCCGGCCGGATGTCGGGGTGAGCCAGCAGAGCTTTGAGTTCCGAGGCGAACAGGATGGCGCTGCCCCGGCGGGCGTAAAAGAGGGGCTTGACGCCCATGCGGTCCCTCGCCAGGAACAGGCGTCGCTCGGCCTCGTCCCAGACGCCGAAGGCGAAAATGCCGTTGAACTTCTGAACACAATCCTCACCCCACTCGATAAAGGCGAGGAGCAGCACCTCCGTGTCCGAGCGGGTGCGGAAGCGGTGGCCGCGCGCCTCCAACTCCTGCCGCAGTTCCGGCGTGTTGTACAGTTCTCCGTTATAGGTCAGCACGTAACGCCGCCCGCCCACCTCCCGGATCATGGGCTGGATGCCGCCGATGAGGTCGACGACACTCAGCCGCCGGTGGCCGATGAGCGCCTGCGGCGAGATCCATGTCCCCGAGGCGTCAGGGCCGCGATGGTTCAGCGTCTCCACCATCGCGTCCAAAATGGCTCCTTGTTGGGAGAGGTCGGCCTCCCAGTCGACCCATCCGACGATACCACACATGGCTGTCACCCTGCTTTCTGAAATTGATTTTCATTTTCATTAGGCTTGGTGCAGTATATGTTACGACCTGTCTGGCGGTTCCCCGCCGTGGCTTTGACATATTATGTGGAAAGGTGGATTTTGCGCCTGTCTAATAAGAAAACCCCGGCATCGCTGCCGAGGTCTTGATCGTGTCTGTTTGTTCAGCCTTGTTTGATTCGGCCTTGCCAGGTTTTTAAGCGGTTGGACAATCGCAAATGCATACCAGTACTACCAAGATATCCGTATCAAAGGGTATAAAAAGCCGTTGACCGGGATGACCGATCAACGGCTAAAAAACATATGACGCATACGGTGTATGTGTAAGGAAAAGCCCGGGTGTATTGGCGGAGCGAGCGGTTTGGGCGGAGCGGCGTCGTGAGCGCCGGTTGCGAAGCGGATCAGCGCGCCATCGACATGCAGAAAAACCCCAGAGAGTTTTGGCGCGCCCGCGCAGCAACCCAGCGAACAGCCGCGGAGCCCTTAGCGAGCGGAGCCAATACACCCCGCTTTACATCACTGCAACAATATACTTTAGGCGGAAACCTGGCCGTACAACCGCCCCTTCACCTTCCCCCACCGCCGTTTGAGCCCCGCTTTCCAATCCTCCATCAGGGTGTACACAACAGGGATGATGACGAGGGTGAACAGGGTCGATGAAACCAGACCGCCGATGAGCACCACGGCCATGCTGGAACGTGATTCGCTCCCCTCGGTGAGGGCGAGCGCCGAGGGCAGCATGCCGAAGACCATGGTCACCGTCGTCATGATGATCGGACGGAGCCGCGTCTGACCAGCCTCGATCAGCGCCTCTTTCAGGGAACGCCCCTGTTCGCGCAGGGTGTGGGTGTAGTCGATGAGCAGGGTGCCGTTTTTGGCGACAAGACCGTCCATCATGATGATGCCGATGAGCGAGAAGATGTTCAGCGAGTTTTTCGTCAGCGCCAGGGCGATCAAGGCCCCGGCGATGCCCAAGGGCAGCGACAGCATGCGGATGAAGGGCGTCATGTAGGATTCGTAGAGCATGACCAGCACCATGTAGACAAGGACGATGGACAAAGCCAGAGCGGCGACCAGTTCACCGAAAGAATCCTTCATGCTTTGAGCTGAGCCGGTAAATTTGTAGGATACGCCATGAGGCAAGCCCTTGGCCTTGATCTTGTTGTCGACCTCCTTAAGGAAGTCGTCGAGGACACGGCCCTGCAATCCGGCGGAGATGGTGATCGTCCGCTGCCGGTCGGCCCGGCGGATCTCCGTCGGCCCGGCGCCGATGCCGATCTGGGCCACCTGCTGCAGTTGGACGGGGTTGCCGGCGTTGTTGGTCAAGGTCAGGGTGCGCAAGGCGTCCAAGTCAGACTTGTTCAGCCGGTTGATCCGGACGGTGACGTCGTGTTCCTTATCGCCGACGCGGTACTTGGTGGAGACATTGCCGTTCAGGGATGTACGCAGCGTTTCGGAGATGTCCTTGACCGAAACGCCCATGTAGGCCGCTTTCAATCGATCGATGGAGACCTGGATCTCCGGCTGGCCGACCCGCCAGTTCGAGTCGGTGTCGCGAGAACCTGTCGTAGCGGCGACGATCGCTTTGATGTCGTCGACGGCGGTGATCAGTGTTTTCGGATCCGATCCGGAGACCTCGATCTGCACGGGATAGCCGGAGCCGGAGGCCATGGAGTCGCTCTCGGTCACGGTGATCCGCCCATCCGGAAAATTGACGGCCCACTGGCGGATTTGTTCGGACACGTCCCAGACGGACCGTTTCCGATTTTTCTTGTCGACGAGGGAGACGCCGATGCGGCCGATGTTTGAACCGGCCGATCCCATGCCGATGCCGCCTGTCGAGCCGAGGGAGGTCTGGAAGTAGCGGATCTCGGGGATCGTCTGCAGGTACGATTCGATGGTTTTTAGCGACTGGTCCGTCTTCTGGATCGGCGTGCCGATGGGCAGTTCCACGTTCACCGTGACGTCGCCCTGGTCGGTCCGCGGCGCAAATTCAAAGCCGATCAATTTGAGGGGGATGAGCGCCGCCGAGGCGAAGAAAAAGAGGACGCCAACGGCGATGACTTTTTTGCGGTGGCCGAAGGACCATTCGAGGATGCGCAAGTAGCGGTCGCGGAAGCGGGCCGCGTAACGGTCCACCGGTGTGAAGAAGCGGGCCGACAACCTGCGCATCCCTTGGTACCAGGAGACGCCGGCCAGCGGATGGAGCCTTTCCCCGCCGCCATGGGGCTTCATTAGACGCGATGCCAGCAGCGGCGTCAAAGTGAAGGAGACGAAGAGGGACATCAATGTGGCGAAGACGACCGTCAGGCCGAACTGGCGGAAGAACTGGCCGACCATGCCGCTCATGAAGGCGATGGGCGCAAAGACGACCACGTCGGAGAGGGTGATGGCGATAGCCGCCATGCCGATCTCGGAACGGCCGTCGAGGGCCGCCTGCCTCGGGCTTTTGCCCATGGCCAGGTGGCGGTGGATGTTTTCCAAGACGACGATGGAGTCGTCGACGAGGATGCCGATGCACATGGCCATCCCCATGAGGGACATGACGTTAAAGGTGAAGCCGGCGAAGTACATCCCCGCCAGCGTCGAGATGAGCGACACGGGGATGGCGATGAGGACGGAGACCATGGAACGCCAGTCACGCAAGAAGAAGAGCAATGCCACGCTGGTCGTCAGAATGCCTTCCAGGATGTTGGAACGGGTGCCGTTGACGGAGAGCCGTATGTACTGGGAAAAATCGCGGGCGATAATCAACTGGGTGTCGCCGGGAAGCTCTGTTTTCAGGGTTTCGATCTCTTTTTTGACGCGGTCGCCCACATCGACGAGGCTGGCGTCAGACTGTTTGAAGACCATCAGGGCAAGAGCCGGCTGGCCGTTTAGGCGAGTGTACTCGCGAATCTCCTTGTAGGTGTCGGATACTTCGGCGATCTGCCGCAGGGCGATGGTCTTGCCGTTCGCCATGGGAATCTCCAGGTTGCGGATCTCCTCGGCGGAGTGAAACTGGCCGAGCACGCGGACCATGTACTCCGCTTCCGGGCGGTCCAATCGGCCGGACGGTTCGTTCAGGTTTTCCGAATCGAGGCGGCGGGTGACCTGATTGATGGAGAGCCCGTACCGCTCCAACTTGGTCCGGTCGATGTTGATCTGGATCTCCCGTTCCTGGCCGCCGGAGATGGTCACCTCGGCCACGCCGGGGATCTTCTGCAAGCGCTCCTTGATCAGGTCCTTGGCCATCTCGTTGGCCTCATAGAGGGGTCTTGATGAACTGAAGGCGACGGCGGCCACCGGCAGGGCGTTCATGTCCCGTTTGATGACGACCGGGTCTTTTACATCCTCAGGGAGGCGTCCCTTGATCGAGTCCACTTTTTTCTGCACGTCGATGGCGGCTTGGTTGGCGTCAGCGGTCAGTTCAAACTCGATAAGGATGGTGGCCCGCCCTTCGACAGAGACAGAGGTGAGTTTCTTCAAACCAGCCAGGGACGAAAGCCCTTCTTCCATAGGCTTGACCACCTGGGTCTCGATCTCCTCGGCGCCGGCGCCGGGATAGGCCGCCGATACGGTGACAAAAGGCGTATTCAGGGCGGGGTACAACTCGACCCCAATGCTCCGGTAACTGTAGAGGCCGATGACAACAAAAAAGAGAACGACCATCGTCATCATGGCCGGTCGTTTGAGGGCCAGTTCCGTGATACGCACCGGGTAAAACCTCCTGCGAAATGCCGAATAGGGCCGACCGGTCGGTCGGTCGCGATGGTTTTATTGTATCACAGGGATTCGCCTCGATCACCGAAAAAGGGCGAAAAGATCGCCAAAGATCAAAGGTTTTTCCATCCCTGACGGTAAACAAGGGTTTTGACGCGGCAGGTCGAATAAAAAACGAAACGCAGAAAAGAAAGGAACAGGCCGATGAACAGACTTGCCGAACCGCCGCGCCGGTTGTTGATGGGAAACGAAGCCATCGCCTGGGGCGCCATCGAGGCCGGCGTCCGAGTGGTGGCCGCTTATCCCGGCACGCCGTCGACGGAAGTAACAGAAAACATCCTGCAGCATGCTGCTGATTATGGCATTTACGCCGAGTGGTCCGTCAATGAAAAGGTGGCCCTTGAGACGGCCATCGCCGCTTCCTGGACGGGCGACCGGGCCATGGCCTGCATGAAACAGGTCGGCCTCAACGTTGCCTCCGATCCCCTGATGACCCTGACCTATCTGGGCGTGAAAGGCGGCCTCGTCCTGATCGTCGCTGACGACCCGGGACCGCACAGTTCCCAGACGGAGCAGGATACGCGCCTTTTCGCCCGCTTCGCCAAGCTCCCTGTCCTCGACCCGGCCACGCCGGCAGAAGCCCGGGAGATGGTGAAAGCGGCCTTTCAATTGTCCGAGGACCTACAGGTCCCGGTCATCGTCCGACCCACCACCCGGACAGCCCATGTCTGCCAGGATATGCCCTTTTCCCCGCCGCCCAAGCCGGCTCTCCCTCTCCCCCCGGTCCGCTTTGAGCGCGACCCCGGCTGGGTGATCCTCCCGGCCCTGTCGGCCAAGCGCCACCGCCGGCTGAACGCGATCCAGGATGAGGTGCGCCGCTGGTTTTTGCAGAGACGCTTGAACGGGATAACGCCCACCTGGGACGAAGGTGAATCGGTTTCCCCTACCGCCTTGGCTGGTTGCGCCAACAAGGCCAAAGACCTCGCCATCGTCGCCGGCGGTGTGGCCTATAACTACGTGCAAGAAGGGCTCGACACCCTTGGCGTCTCCATCCCCGTCTATAAGGTCGGCGCCCCTGTTCCCCTGCCCGCCGCGCCCATCCTCGATTTCCTGCGCGGCAAAACATCGGTGCTGATCGTCGAGGAACAGGAGCCGGTAATCGAGGAGCAGTTGACCGTAGAGGCCTACCGGACCGGCTTTGCCCTGTCGATCATCGGCAAACACTCGGGTCACCTCCCCCGGGAGGGGGAATTCAGCACCGATCTGCTGTTGCCCCTGCTAAGACGCTTTGTCACCGATTCGATCCATTGCAACCGATCGCCTGCGCACTCTGCCTCGGCTGCTTCGATTGCCCAGGCGGCTCAGGGGAGGTCTGCCGATGCGGCAGCTTCGACTGAACCAGCGATTACGACGATACCGGCAGCTTCGAACAAATCGGCGGCTACGTCGGAGACAGCCAACTCGGCGGTTACACCGGCCCTCCCGTCTCCGCCGCTGCGCACCCCCATCCTCTGCGCGGGCTGCCCCCACCGCAACAGCTTTTACGCCTTCATCCAGGCAGCCCGGAGCCGTGACGCCCTCTTCACCGGCGACATCGGCTGCTACACCTTGGGCGCTATGCCGCCCCTGGGGGCCGCCGACACCATCGTCTGCATGGGCGCTTCAGTGGCCATGGCAGCCGGCTTTTCCCACATCGAGCCGGATCGTCCCCACATCGCCTTTTTGGGCGATTCGACCTTCTTTCACTCGGGCATCCCGCCGTTGATCAACGCCGTCTACCAGCAGGCCCGGATGACCCTCGTCGTGCTGGACAACCGGACGACCGCCATGACCGGCCACCAGCCTCACCCCGGCCTGGGCCGCAAGGGAACGGGCGAGACAGCGCCGACCATCGACATCGCCGCTGTCGCTCGCGGCTGCGGCGTCGAATGGGTGAGAACCGTTGACCCCTATGACATCCCGGCCACCATCGCCGCCGCCCGGGAGGCTCTGGACTATCCCGGCGTTTCTGTCATCATCGCCCGGCGCGACTGCGTCAACCTCGTGCGCCGTTCCACCCCCTATCGGATCGACGCAGAGGCCTGCCGACGCTGCGGCCTCTGCCTGCGCAAGTTCGGCTGCCCCGCCCTTTATGAGGTGAAAGATACGGGCGGAGAAGCTGGCGACAAGGGACAAATGGGCAAACCGGCTGTCGCTATCGCCCGGGAAAAGTGTTTCGGCTGCGGCGCTTGCGCCCAGGTCTGTCCCTGGAAGGCCATTTCGCCGGAGGTGGAGTCATGAAAACCTTTAACCTGATCATCGCCGGTGTCGGCGGCCAGGGCGGCGTCCTGGCCTCGCGCGTCTTTGCCGAAGCGGCGCTGGCCGCCGGATACAAGGTCCGCACATCGGAAACGATCGGCATGGCCCAGCGGGAAGGCTCTGTCATCAGCCATGTCCGTGTCGGAGAGCGCCTCTGGGGCGCCCTGATCCCTGACGGCGCCGCCGATGTCCTCCTTAGCCTGGAACTGGCCGAGAGCCTCAAGGGTTGGCCGAAGCTCGCGCCAAAGGGTCAGGCTGTCATCAACCGCCGCCCGATCATCCCGCCGGCGGCCTCTCTGGGTTTGACCCGCTACGACGAAGGGGCCATTATCGAGTTTTTACAACAACAGGGACAGCGCGTCCACTTGATAGACGCCACCGCCGCCGCTTTGGAGACAGGCAACGCCAAGACGACCAACATGGTCATGCTCGGCGCCCTGTCGACACTGCCCGGCCTTCCCGTCACCGCCGAACTGCTCTGGCAGGCGGCAGAAGATATCCTGCCGGCCCGTTTGCGCGAGATCAACCGCCGGGCCTTCCTGGCCGGTCGCAGCCTGGGGTCTTGTGCCGGAACAGCGCCTTTGGTATCCTAAAAAATAAGGTGTTAGGTTCATTTCTGACGCACGGGATCATTGAACCGCATGAACACATGAACATTCATGGAAAGGTCATGGAGCCGAGCCGAGATGCCTGAGAGGCACCTGAGCGTAATTGGGCAATTGAACAATTACGCAACCGAGCACCTGAGCAATGGAGACCCACCTGAGCCAATCAGTAGAGCTTGAGAGGAGAAGAGAAACATGACCCCATCTGCCGTCGCCTGTGAACAGGCGGATATGCGCCGTCCCATCGATTTTGAAGCTATCGCGCAAAGCCAGTTTCCCCAACTGGTGCAAACAGTTCGTCGCGCTTATCAGGGGAGTTCCTTTTACCGGGAGCGTTTTCAAGCGGCCGGGATCGTCCCCGAGGATATCCGCTCCATGGACGACCTCGCCCGTCTGCCCTTTACCACCAAGCAAGACCTGCGGCAAGCCTACCCGCTGGGCCTGATGGCCGTCGATGAGGAAGAGGTTGTCCGCATCCACTCTTCCTCCGGCACGACAGGCAAACCAGTCATCGTGCCCTACACCCGAAAGGATGTGGACGACTGGGCCGTCATGATGGCTCGCTGCTTGGAAACGGTCGGCGTTGGCCTCCGCGACCGTGTGCAAGTGACGCCAGGCTACGGCTTATGGACGGCCGGCATCGGCTTTCAAGCCGGCGTGGAAAAGCTGGGGGCCATGACAATTCCGACCGGCCCTGGCAACACGGACAAGCAGTTGGAGATGATGACCGACCTGAAGACATCGGTGCTCATCGGCACCTCCTCCTACGGTTTGCTGTTGGCGGAAGAAGCGGAACGCCGGGGGATCCTGGAACAGATCCAACTGCGTCTCGGCGTCTTCGGCTCCGAACGGTGGGGCGACAAGATGCGCCGGCGCATCGAGGAGATTTTCGGGATCGAGACCTTTGACATCTACGGCCTGACGGAGATCTATGGACCGGGCATCGCCATCGACTGCGCTTGCCACGAGGGCCTTCACTTCTGGTCTGACTACCTCATCTTCGAGGTGATCGACCCGGAGACAGGCCATGTCCTCCCGCCGGGCCAGGAAGGCGAACTAGTGATCACCACCATCGCCAAGGAAGGCATGCCCCTGATCCGCTACCGCACCCGGGACATCACCACCATCGAGACCCACGCCTGTTCCTGCGGCAGCCCTTTCCCGATGATCCGGCGCGTGCTGGGACGGACCGACGACATGATCAAGATCAAAGGGGTCAACATCTACCCCGGCCAGATCGACCATGTCCTCAAGCACACCCCCGGCGTATCCAGCGAATACCAGATCGTCCTGGAGCGGGTGGACAACAAGGACCATATCCGCATCCGCGTCGAGTTGTCCAACGGGCACCAGCCGGAAGAGGTGGCCCGCGCCTGCCGCAAAAACATCAAGTCGGTCATCGGCATCGTCGCTGATGTGGAAGTCCTCCCCCATGGGGGGCTGCCGCGCAGCGAAAAGAAGACGAAGCGGGTCTTCGATCACCGCTACGATTATCTGGAAAATCCGTCCAAAACATAAGAACCTTTTTCCAAAGGCCTCCACGTCTGACTGGAGGCCTTTTTCTTTTCGCGGTGCATACTAGAAGTATGCGAAAAGAATTGATTTCTTCCACACAGGTTTTTGCGCTCGCCACCATCTTTTTGCTGGGATCGTGGATCATTTTGACGCCCTCGTCACGCATCACCAAGCAAGACGCCTGGGTCGGCTCGCTGCTGATCGGACTCCCTGCCTGCGGCTACGCCCTCTTGCTCTCTGCCGTCAAAGACCTCTATCCCGGTGAAAACCTGATCGGCCTCTCCAGAAAGGCCTTTGGCCGACGAATCGGCTCCATTCTCGCTGTCTTTTGGCTCTGGTTTCCTTTGCATTTGGCCGCGCTGGTGTTGAACAACCTGACCACCCTTCTCATGTACCAGATTTACCCTACTGCTACAACCATCTCTCTCTCCTTGCCGCTGACTATCGTTGTCGCCTATGGCGCTGCCTTAGGTCCGGAGGTCATCGCTCGCTTTGCCCTGCTCCTCTTGCCGCTGATCATCGCCGGCTTGTTGGCCATTTACGGGTTGGCAATCCCCCTCTTCGATGTGCACCGCCTGTTCCCCCTCTTGGAAGCGCCGACAGGGGACTTCCTCCGCCAGGGATTGGCCGGCTTCTCTTTTCCCTTCGCCGAGATGATCCTCCTCTTCCCTTTTCTCGCCCATGCCCCCAAAAACAGGAGCCTCTTGCGACCGCTCCTCTACGCTGTTATCCTCTCGACGCTGCTCTTTGCGCTCCGCGACATGATCGTCATCGCCGTCTTTGGGCAAGCAGAAGCCGATACGCTCCTTTTTCCGCTCTTCAGTGTCGTGCGCCACGAAGAGCTAGGCGTTTTTCTTGATCGCCTGGATGTGGCGTTCATTCCCATCTTTTTTTTCTCATCGCTGATCAAAAGCATGATCTGTTTCTATAGTTTTATTGAACATCTGACCGATTGGCTCAGCACAAAGGATCGCTCACTCTTGATCCCACCGGCGGCGCTGTTGACCGTGGGCCTCTCCTTATTTGTCTATGAACATCTCCTCGACGTTTTTGACTTTGTCAATAAAGCCTACGCCCTTTACCTGCTTCCCTGGGCCGTTGGGTTTCCCCTCGGGGCGCTTATCCTTGGCTACCGGAAGAAGACGAAGCCAAGCCAATCGTAAAGCCTTTCGCCAATGGGCATGTACAATTGACCGATCCAGCGCGTCGGGTGAAGCAGCGGCTCTCCCATCTGGCTGCCGATCAGGGTGTAGTAGAACCCCGTCACCAGCATGAAAACATAGATCCCTTTCGTCGTCCTAGAGGCCTCTTCGAGGGACTTTCCCTGAACAAGAAGCATCAGGCCGGCAATGCCAAGCAGGAGGATGATCACCGTTCATCCCCCTGTTTCGCTTTTTGATTCTCCGAGATGACGCCCTTGTCGATGGTCCCTACGTTGGAAAGACGGACATTCACATTGACGTCCAGCGTGATCTCTCGCAACCGTTGGGACCATTGCTCTTTTTCTTTCCTCCAGATCTCAGGGTAGAACGCCTTCAACTCTCGGCTAAACCCGAATAGGTCTGTTTCGGACTGTTGCGCTTGGTTCCAGGCCGCGAGCACATAGTGGCGTGCTTTTTCCGACGTCATCGCCTCCAACTGTTTCACTCTGTCTTTGACCAGCGGCGTTTCGCAATGATACTCCATCAATTTGCCGCTGGCGGTAATCTCGATTCGAAAAGCAGGGATCCCACCGTTATCGTGCATCTCTATCCTCCGGCGGATCGATGAAAGGACGACGGTGGCCTGTCCAACTGCTTCTTCATCCATGCAATCCAACAAAACAGGCGCTACGGCCTTCTCCTTGGCTCGAACCAACAGGTAGCCTCGCGTCTCCTCTTCATTCAACTGACCGCGCATGCGAAAATCACGAACCATGGCGCCGCCGCTCACGGCTGGGACGGCATAGGACTCCAGCTTTTCTTCCTTTTTTCCTTTCATGGACTCTACAGGGGTGGGCTTGTCCTTGCGCAAGTACGGAAAAAGAACGCCCGTCTGCGGTTCATAGGAGGCCAGGATCAATTCGCCCATTCGCAAACGCGTCGTTCCACCCCATTCGCGGTAGTTTTCGATCATGCGCCATGTCTCCTGGGCAATGTTCATCTCAAATTCCGGCGCCAAGACCATGTAATCGCGGGCACTGCCTTCCGCAATCGCCATATTGGCCCCCTTGCGCACTTCTATATTGCGGACCAAAAAGTCAACGATATCCTTCATGTCTTCTTTGGCCGCCTCCTCACCGATAATATAGGTCCTTGCTTGATGCCAGCTGATCGGACCGTCCACACGTCGTCGCAGCTTCAGCGAGGCGTCCATCATGCTCTCCCCTTCGACGGTAATGAGCCAGAAAGGATTCATCTTCTCGCTTTCCACACCAATCCGGGCCGGGGCCTTGAAGAATTGCGCCGTCAACTGGCAACGCCCTTCCTCCACCTTATCAATGCCAACGGCGATGATGAAGGCCACTCGGTCCAATTCCTGTTTCTCGCCGCAGCCTGCGACTAGGGGCGACAAGAGAACTGCAAGCAGCAAGACATGGAGCATGCCCAGCCCCCTGCGTGGCTTACTGATCCCCATCGTGCCTCCCCTCCACCCCTCCTTTCGGAAGGCGCACCATTTGATTCAAGGGCGTAAATGGCCGCCTTTTGTCAACGGGAAGGCTGTATAGCCCATCTGGAGCCATCAAGGCCATCCTCCTTCGCCCGGCGCTTTTGCCGATTCGTCTTGTATTGTAGGAAGGCGCCAAATAGTCGTCCCGCTTTGTTATCGTCCAAAGGGGAAAGCGCAACAACTTTGATCGCAACGCGAGCGGTTCTAGTGGGGATAGGGGGCTTAAATAGGGGACCCCAAAGGATCGGATGCCACAGAGGTGCAAGAGCAGAAGCGACAAGCCGCAGAGCAACCCGAGGACGCCCAAGGTGCCGCCCAGCAAAAGCAGTGGAAAGCGAAGCATACGGAAGGCCTGGGCTTGATTGAAAGCAGGGATGGCAAAGGAGGTGATGCCGGTGATGGCAACAACAATGACCATCGCCTGTGAGACGAGCCCGGCTCGAACAGCCCCCTCACCGATGACTAACGCGCCGACAATGCTGACGGCCTGTCCCACTGACCGTGGCAAGCGAAGCCCCGCCTCCCGCAACAATTCGAAGATGCTCTCCATAATGAGCGCCTCCATTAATGCTGGAAAGGGGATCCCGGCCCTGGAAGAGGCAATGGAAAACAACAGGAGACTGGGGAGCATTTCCGGGTGAAAGGTTGTCAAGGCCACATAGATGGAGGGAAAGGCAAGTGAAATAAAGGCGCCGAGGTAGCGAAGGATCCGGGTAAAGCTGCTAAAGTAGTATCGTTCATACTGGTCTTCTGGGGAATGAAAAAACTCGATAAAGGTGCTTGGCGCAATCAGGATCGACGGAGAGCCATCGACGAGAATGACAAATCGCCCGTCAGCCAGCGCCGAGGCGGCTACATCGGGCCGTTCGGTATGGGCTATCTGCGGCAATATCGAGATGGGATGATCCTCGATCCATTCTTCGATCGTGTTGCTGGAAGCCACTTCGTTAATATCGATATAGGCCAGTCGTTCTTTCACTTCGGCCAGCACCCGCTGGTCAATGACCCCTTCGATGTAGAGGAGGGCGATTTTCGTCAGTGAAATTCGCCCCACTTCCGTAACCTCCACCTTGAGCGAACGGCTGTTCATGCGCCTGCGGACCAGGGCGATGTTCTCGTATAGGTCTTCCACAAATCCGTAGTGTGGGCCGCGCACCACTTGTTCCGATTCGGGCTCTTCCGGGGAGCGCCCTGTCTTTTTGGGGATACGCAGGGCGTATATGACTGCGGCTCCGTCGACGAACAACAGCGCTGCGCCAAAAAGCAACTCCTTCGTCGCCTTATTCCAATGGGTGATAGCGAGTACTGATCCGCCTGTCAATAGTTCCTCTTCAAAGCGTTTCAGGCGATCCGAAAGGGCCGTTGGCATGATGTCAGCTGAAGCGCGATCTTTTTGCAGGGACATGATGATCCGATCTAGTCGATGCATATCTGTGACCGTCACGAGAAAGACCAGGGCAACAGGTGTGGATTGTCCATCCATGTCCACATGGAGGCGACGGATCCGCAGGTCGTCGCTTCGTTCGAAATCAGCACGGAGCTTTTGGATATTTTTTTCGATGTCTGTAAGGACTCTTTCGCTCCTTAACGGCTGCCGCTTTTTTCGCTGCAAATTGCCCCATCCTTACCCATTATTCCGCTCCGTCGCTTGTTCCACAGATCTATTATCTCTTCTTGTTTGAGTACTTACACAAGCACCATTTGCGGTAATAGGGACGCCAAATAACCGTCCTAACCGCCTGAGCCAAGGCGGGTGCGAGTATTCCCCGGCGCTCCGCCGGCAACCCAGCGCTGCTCCAGCCAAACCACCGCCTGGTACATGACAGCCGCCATCAGCGCCAGGATGACGATGCTGGCGATGACAAGGGTCAGTTGAAAGACCTGGCCGCCATAGATGATCAGGTAACCCAGTCCGGCCTTGGAAACAAGAAATTCACCGACGATGACGCCGACCAGGGTGAGACCGATGTTCACCTTCAGGGCGGCCACGATGGTCGGCACCGACGCCGGCAGGATCACCTTGCACAGGATATCCCAACGGGTTCCACCGAAGACACGGATGAGCTTCACATACCCTTCAGACACCTCGGTGAATCCGGCATAGATCACGGTAATCGTAGTGATCACTGATATCGTTAGGGCCATCGTCAAGATAGCGCCGACGCCGTCGCCCATCCAGACGATGAAGATCGGCCCTAGGGCAATTTTTGGGGTGCTGTTCAACACAACCAAAAAGGGATCGGCCAAACGAGCCAGCGCGGGAAACCACCAGAGCAGGATGGCGACTCCCAGGCCCAGAAGCGTGCCCAGAAGAAAACCGGCCACCGTCTCGCCGACAGTGACCCCAACATGATGCCAGAGTTCACCCTCCTTCGCCACTTTCGCCAACAGCGCAGCCACCTGGCTGGGCTTGCTGACGAGGAAGGGATCGATGATACGCAGGTCGGCCAGGACCTCCCAGGCGACAAGCGCCGCTGTGAGCAATCCCGCCTGGATGAGCATGATGAGCCATCTTTCTCTGCGCAAACGCCGCAGGTACTCCTGGCGGGGAATCGTCGACACGGCTCATCCCCCTTCTCTCTATCCCCGTCAACATGTTTCACGTCCAGGTTCCGTCGAGTTCCCGTTCGCATTTACGGCAACGTACGCTTTCAATTCCGCCCAAACGGCGTCGACGTACTCATTGAAGCGCGCCGCCTTACGGGCCAGCCAGGGCCCAGGTCGTTCGACGCCAAAATCTATGACCAGTTCCCGTTTTATCTCGGCCGGCCGGGCGGACAGCACGATCACCCGGTCGCTCATGGCTACCGCCTCGACTACATCATGAGTGACCAGGATCGTCGTCCGCCTTGACGCCCGCAGTGCCCGCCAAACCTCTTCCTGGATCGTCGTCCTCGTCTGGTAATCGAGGGCAGAAAAGGGCTCATCGAGCAAAAAGATCTCTGGTTCGACGGCCAGGGTGCGCACCAGGGCAACCCGCTGCCGCATCCCTCCCGAGAGTTCCTGGGGATGATGGTGTAAAAAATGCCCCAAACCATAGTTTTCGAGGAGAGCCTCTACCTTTTTTTCCCGCTCCGTTCTAACTTCCTTCATTAGCTCCAACCCGAGCAGCGCATTTTCCCGGACTGTCCGCCAGGGTAGGAGATAATCCTGCTGCAGCATGTAGCCAACCCGAGTGCTGTGCAAGCCTGCCCGTTCACCGCTGACCAGGATGTCTCCGGCAGTAGGCTTTAAAAGTCCGGCGATCAGCGAGAGGATGGTGCTCTTGCCGCAACCGCTCGGGCCGACGATGGCCACAAACTCTCCAGCAGCGATGCCCAGATTGATTCCCGCCAAAGCCGGAATTTCCCCCTTCGGAGTCTGGTAAGTGACCGAAACATCCCGCAGTTCCACGGCCGGAACAACGCCTGTTCGCTTTCCCCCATCCTGCGTCATCGCCCTGCAGCCCGCATGACCTCTTCCGCGATATCTTTACGGATCATGGTCTCCTCGGGAATGCGCTGTTTCAACTCTCCTGCCGATTCAATGATCGACTGGAGATAGTCGAGCCCCCCCGGTTGCATGCGCGGATCAGCAGCCCAACTCTCCTGCTGGTGATACCGCTCTACCGCTTTTCGAACGACTGCGCGTTCGCTGCCCTGGAAAGAGGGCAAAATGGTGTCGGTGATCTCGTCGACGCTCTGGGAAACCGTCCACTGCTGAGCCCGGTAGATGGCGCGCGTGAAAGCCAGCACCGCCTCGCGGTTTTTATTGATGTAGTCCTCAGAGGTCATAAAGACGGTGTAGGGGATTTTGCCCGACTCGACGCCCAGAGAAGCGACGACCTGACCGGCGCCGGCCTGTTCCAGTTCCGACACGGTAGGTTCAAAGAGGGCCACATAGTCGCCCGTTCCCGCCTGGAAGGCGCCAGCTGTGGCGGTGAACTGGATGTTCTGAATGATCTTCACATCCTCAAGGGGCTTGAGGCCTTTTTGCTTCAGCACGTACTCCAGCACCATCTCCGGCACGCCGCCTTTGCGGGCGCCGATGATCGTCTTGCCTTGCAAGCCTTCCCAGGAGAAGCCTTGTCCCGGCCGGCCCACCAGGAAGGAACCGTCCCGCTGTGTCAGTTGGGCAAAGCAGAGGATTTTTTTGTCCAGACCCTGTTGGAGCGTGTAGATGATCGTTTCCGGCCCGATCAGCCCGATGTCAGCCTGATCAGCCACCAGCGCTGTCATCGCCTTGTCGCCGCCCCAGGCGGTGCTCATCTCGATGTTCAGGTTCTCCTCCTGGAAAAAGCCTTTGTTGAGAGCTACATACAAGGGCGTATAAAAGACGGAGTGAACCACTTCGCTCAGACGGATCGTCGCCGGCCCGCCGGCTTTGTGTTGAGTTGCCTGTTGGGACGCGCAGCCAGCGAGGATGAGGCTGATGATCAACAGACCGGCCAGCAGGCGGCCCAGCCAAGTCGCATGCATCTGCTTCAAAGAGATACCTCCTTTTTGGTATTTATGTTTATTCGCCAAGCCATCTCCTGTTCCAGAATCCCCTCCCCTCCAGGCAAATATTTCTCATCCCTCATCTCTATGCGACGGAACTACAGCTTATACAAAAAAAACCGCCTCTATTACAGAAGCGGTTATAACAGCTTGATGGAATTGTCCTGGCTTGGGAGCAACTCGGCGACACACTTCGCCGGTTGAAGTGTTCGCTCCATCTCGTTTTACACCTCAGGCTGCGTCTCCATCCCGTTCCAAAAGTAATCGAGCAGGTCGAGGACATCCTCTTTACCATGGCCCGTTTCGGCCGAAAAGACGATGATGGGGATCTCCTTGGGAATACCCAGATCCTGGCGGATCTGCTTCACATGTTTGGGGTACTGGCCCCGGTTGATCTTGTCCGCCTTGGTGGCGATGACGGCGGCGCCGATCTTGAAGTGGTTCAGCCATTCGCGCATGGCGATATCGTCCTTTGACGGCGGGTGGCGGATATCGATCAGTTGGATGACGCCGCGGAGCTGGGGCCGCTTTTTCAGGTAGTGCTCCATCATTGACCCCCAACTGGCCCGCTGCGTTTTGGAGACGCTGGCATAGCCGTAGCCGGGCAGGTCGACGATATAGGCGGCCTGATTGATCCGGTAAAAGTTGAGCGTCTGCGTCTTGCCAGGCGTCGACGAGGTCCGGGCCAGGTGGCGGCGGTTGCAGAGCTTATTGATCAAGGAGGATTTGCCCACATTGGAACGGCCGACAAGGGCCACCTCGGGGAAATTGTCCTCGGGGTACTGCTCCCCTTTGACGGCGCTGATCACAAACTCGGCCTCTTTGATTTTCAGCCACGATTCCGTCGGACCGGCGTCAGCCACTTTGCCCCCGCTGGCGCCAGGCGGCGCGATTGCCGGAGCCTGGGGCACCGGATTGGATGGTTCTTGCGGGATGGAAACCGCCGGTTCGGGCGTAAGAGAGTTTGTCAGTTCAGGCAATACAACGTTGCCTTCAAAGGAAACCTTATCGCTCATCTCTTAACCTCAGTTCAAAGCCGTATTTTTCTATTTTTCGCTGTGTTTCATGCTTCTATTGTTCAAGCTTTGTCTATTGGCGAGACAATGGGAAGAAAGGTACCCAAAGGTGGGTACCTCTCGTCATGGGCATGTCATCGATCAGAAGACCAACCGATCATCCTTCTCAGGTCTGCAATCCCGGCGGCGTCTCTTCGATCATCCCCTGATAGACCGGCACGGGTGTTTCCATAGCGGCGGGGATCGTCTCCGGCGGCTCAGGCTCTTGCACCGGCGCCGGTTCGAGCAAGGCCTCCTGAATGACCTGATCCATGTGCTCCACCAGGATAAAGCGCAGTTTTTTCTTGACGTTAGCCGGTACCTCTTCCAGGTCCTTTTTGTTCTCCGCCGGCAGGATGACGGTGGTGCAGCCGGCCCGGTTGGCCGCCAGCATCTTCTCCTTGATGCCGCCGACGGGGAGCACGCGGCCGCGGAGGGTGATCTCGCCGGTCATGGCCACCTCGCGGCGGACCGGTCGCCGGCTGAGGGCTGATGTGAGGGCCGTGGCGATGGTGATCCCGGCAGAAGGGCCGTCCTTCGGAATAGCGCCCTCCGGCACATGGATGTGGATGTCTGTATTCTGGTGGAAGTTGTCGACAATGCCCAACTCACTGGCGCGGGAGCGGACATAGGTCATGCCCGCGTGGGCCGATTCCTTCATCACGTCACCCAGTTTGCCTGTCAAGGCCAGGCTGCCTTTACCCGGCATGAGGGCCACCTCGATGGCCAGGGTGTCGCCGCCTGTTTCCGTCCAGGCCAGTCCGGTGGCGACGCCCACCTGGGATTCCGTTTCGGCCAGGCCATAACGGTACCGTGGAATGCCCAGGTAAGTAGGGAGGTTACTGGCGGAGATGGAGACGCGGCGCTCGGGATCTTTGACGATCGCCCTTGCGCTCTTGCGGCAGAGGCCGCCAATCTCCCGCTCCAGGTTGCGCACGCCCGCCTCGCGGGTATACTCGCGGATCAGACGACGCACCGTGTTTTCGGAGATCTGAACCTGTTCTTTTTTCAGGCCATGCTCTTTCAACTGCTTGGGGATGAGGTGATCGAGGGCGATGCGCGTCTTTTCCTCCTCCGTATAACCGGGAATGTAGATGACCTCCATCCGGTCAAGGAGCGGCCGGGGGATGTTGTGCATGCCGTTGGCCGTGGTGATGAACAAGACCTTGGACAGGTCGAAGGGGACCTCGATGAAGTGGTCCGAGAAGGTGCTGTTCTGTTCCGGGTCGAGGACCTCTAGGAGCGCCGACGCCGGGTCGCCGCGGAAGTCCATGCTCATCTTGTCGATCTCATCAAGCAGGAAGACGGGGTTTTTCGACCCTGCCGTGCGCAAGCCCTGGATCAGCCGCCCCGGCATGGCGCCCACATAGGTGCGCCGGTGGCCGCGGATCTCCGCCTCATCGCGCACACCGCCCAGGGAAAGACGGACAAATTTGCGTTCGAGCGCACGGGCGATGGAACGGGCCAGCGAGGTTTTGCCGACACCCGGCGGGCCGACGAAGCAGATGATGGGGCCCTTCATCTTCTGGGCCAACTTGCGGATGGCCAGGTACTCAACGATCCGCTCTTTCACCTTGTCCAGGCCGAAATGGTCCTCGTTGAGGATCACCTCGGCCTTGTCGATGTCGAGGCGGTCTTTCGTCTGTTTGGCCCAAGGCAGGGCGAGCAGCCACTCCAGGTAGTTGCGGACCACCGTCGCTTCGGCCACCATGGGCGGCATCTTTTCGAGACGCTCTACCTCCCGGAGGGCTTTTTCCTCCACCTCTTTGGGCAGCTTGGCCTTGGTGATCTTGTCGCGCAGTTCCTCCCCTTCGGCCTGGCGGTCTTCCTTCTCACCGAGTTCTTTTTGAATGGCCTTGATCTGCTCGCGGAGGTAGTATTCCTTCTGGGTCTTCTCCATCTGCTTGCGGACCCGGACGTTGATCTTGCGCTCCAGTTCCAGGATCTCCATCTCTTTGGCCAGGATCTCCGTCAGGATCTCCAGGCGTTCGGCCACGTCGAGGGCTTCCAGGATGCGCTGTTTGTCTTGCGTCTTCAAGGTCAGGTGGGACGAGATGATGTCGGTCAACCGGCCCGGGTCCTCGACAGCCACCACGGAAACGAAAGTCTCCGGCGGGATTTTTTTGGAGATTTTAACGTACTGCTCAAACTGGTTGACAAGAGATCGCATCAGGGCTTCTACGGCGTTCGACTTGACGTCCGGCTCGATGTGCTCGCGCACGCGGACCCGGATCAGGGGTTCCATGTCGATGTATTCGAGAATCTCCCCGCGAGCCAGGCCTTCGACTAGCACGCGTATCGTCCCGCCGGGGAGCTTGAGCAACTGTTTGATCTCGGCGATGGCGCCGATCTGGTAGATGTCCTCGGCGCTGGGTTGATCAGTCTGGGCTTCCTTCTGGGTAGCCAAAAAAATGATCCGGTCCTGAGCCATCGCTTCCTCGATGGAATTGACAGAACGCTCCCGGCCGACATCTAGGTGCACTACCATGTAAGGAAAGACGATTATCCCCCTTAAAGGCAAAAGGGGCAATTCCTGTATCGTCTGCCGTATCTTCTTTTCTTCGGCCATCGGGGCTAACACCTCCTACTCTTCTGAAAGGGACCAGAAGATTATCCTCATTTTACTATAATCGGGGAACAAAGCCCAGCGTTTTCCCTCCATGAAACCCCGGGGAGGTCGAAACACCAAAGTAATCACATCCAGTTTATTGAAAAATCATTCTTAGGGGGGCGCCACCACACCGATAGCCGCTGCTGGCAACAGGTCTGCCGAAGGCGCCACAACCGTTTCCGCAACCACTGATTCCGTCAAGATCGCCTCGGAGAAGACTTGTTCCATCGTATGCAGGGGGATTACGGAAATTCCTGGAATTGAGGAAAAACGCTCCAGCCAGTTTTCCGCCGGGATCAGCACACGGGTGGCGCCGGCCAGCCGCGCCGCTTCCACCTTCGTGACGACGCCGCCCACCGGCTTCACCTGGCCGCGGACAGACAGTTCCCCTGTCATCGCCAGCCGGTTGTCGATGGCGACACCCTTGACGGCCGAGTAGATGGCTGTGGCGATGGCGATGCCTGCCGATGGGCCGTCGATAGGGGTTCCGCCGGGAAAGTTGACATGGATGTCCCAGTCTCTCGGTTCGATTCCCGTCTGGGCGCGCAAGACCGTCAGCACGTTGTCCACCGAGGTTTTGACGAGGCTGCGGCGCTTCATCGTCCGTCCGCCCAGCCCGCCCATCTCCTCTTCGTCGACGATGCCCGTCAACGTCAGCGTTCCCGCGCCAGGGGAAACCGGCAAGGCGGTCACCTCGATCTCCATCAAGGCGCCCATCGATGGACCCATCACCGCCAAACCGTTGACGACGCCGACTTGGGGCTCTGGGGGGATCTTCTTCTCCGGCCGGGGCGCGTACTGGCCGGAATGAACGACCCATTCCACATCTTCCACAGACAGGACGCCAGCGCGGTGCGCGAGCGCTAGTCCGGCCGAGATCTGGACGATGTTGACGGCCTCGCGCCCGTTGGTGGCGTAGCGACGGATCACCTCGACGGCCTTTTCAGGGATGGCCATATCCATCTTCTTAGCCGCCCGGCAGGCCACTGCGCCGATCTCCTCCTGGGTCAAGGGGCGGAAAAAGACCTCAAGACAGCGGCTGCGGATGGCTGAGGGGATCTCCTGGGGGAGCCGGGTCGTCGCGCCGATGAGCCGGAAGTCTGCGGGAAGGCCGTTTTGAAAGATATCGTGGATGTGGCTGGGGATGTTCTGGTCCTCGCTGGAGTAGTAGGCGCTCTCTAAGAGCACCTTACGGTCTTCGAGGACCTTGAGGAGCTTGTTGATCTGGATGGGGTGGAGTTCCCCCACCTCGTCGATGAAGAGCACCCCGCCATGGGCCTTCGTGACCGCCCCCGGTTTCGGTTGGGGGATGCCGGCCATGCCCAGGGCGCCGGCGCCCTGGTAGATGGGGTCGTGGACCGAGCCGATCAGCGGGTCGGCGATGCCTCGCTCATCGAAACGGGCCGTGGCGCCGTCGATCTCGATAAACTTGGCCTGGACGGAGAAGGGGGACAAGGGATTTTTCTTGGCCTCCTCCAAGACCAGTCGCGCCGCTGCTGTCTTGCCGACCCCTGGGGGGCCGTAGATGAGCACGTGCTGTGGGTTGGGACCACAGAGCGCCGCTTTGAGCGCCCGGATGCCGTCGTCCTGGCCGATGATCTCTTCGAATGTCGAAGGCCGCGTCTTTTCCGCCAGGGGCTCCGTAAGGGCGATCCGGCGCATGGTCTGGAGCTTCTCCAACTCCTTGCGCGATTCGCGCTCCACCGCCGTTTTGGAGCTCTGCTGATTCTTGAGCAGGTGCCAGAAGTACATGCCGATGATAACGATGAAAAAGATCTGGAGGAGGCCCAGCAATCCGCCCAATCCCGACCAAATGTTCACCGCCGTCACTCCATTTCTGTTTTTGCCAATCCCCCATAGTATCCGACGGCGAAAGCTTTTTATGAGACGGAGGCCTGGAAAAACAAAAACCCCGGAGGATTGAGATCCTCCGAGGTCTGTGTCATCGGCGCGTACCGGGTTTGGTTCGGGTCGTCGGGCGCTTGCCCGGGAGCGACGATTCAGGTGATCGCCGTATCGGCGTCTTGTCAGCCGGCTCACCCTGCGCCCCTAAGCCGACTCTTCCTTCTTTTTTTTTCTGTCACTCGTGACCAGCACCGGTTCCTTCTGCTTCAGGATGACTTCCTTGGTCACGGCGCACTTGGTGACGTCATTGCGGGACGGGATGTCAAACATCACGTCGAGCATGACCTCTTCCAGGATGGCCCGCAGGCCGCGCGCGCCTGTGTTGCGCTTGATCGCCTCCTGGGCGATGGCTTTCAAGGCGTCATCGGTGAATTCCAACTGGACCTGATCCAGTTCAAAGAACTTCTGATACTGCTTGACGAGGGCGTTCTTCGGCTCCGTCAGGATGCGCACCAGGGCGTCCTCGTCGAGGGCGTCCAAGGTGACGATGACGGGCAGGCGACCGACAAACTCTGGGATCAAGCCGAACTTGAGCAGATCGACGGGCAGGATCTCCCGGAGGGTTTCGCCGATCTTCTTCTCTTGCTTGCCCTTGATTTCGGCGTTGAAGCCCATCGTCTTCTTGCCGATGCGGTTCATGATCAGTTTTTCGATGCCATCGAAGGCGCCGCCACAGATAAAGAGGATGTTCGTCGTATCCAGTTGGATGAATTCCTGATGGGGGTGTTTCCGTCCGCCTTGCGGCGGAACGGAGGCCACCGTGCCTTCCAGGATCTTCAGCAACGCCTGCTGTACGCCTTCACCGGATACGTCCCGTGTGATCGAAGGATTCTCGGACTTGCGGGCGATCTTGTCGATCTCGTCGATGTAGACGATGCCTTTTTCCGCCTTCTCCACGTCATAGTCGGCGGCCTGGATCAGCTTGAGCAGGATGTTTTCCACATCCTCGCCCACATAACCGGCCTCCGTCAAGGAGGTGGCGTCAGCGATGGCGAAGGGCACGTTCAAGATGCGCGCCAGTGTCTGGGCCAGCAACGTCTTGCCGCTGCCGGTGGGTCCCAGCATGACGATGTTCGATTTCTGCAGTTCTATGTCGTCGATCTTGGAACCCAGGTTGATCCGCTTGTAGTGGTTGTAGACAGCGACGGAAAGGGCCTTTTTGGCCTGTTCCTGACCGATGACGTACTGGTCCAGGATCTCGCGGATCTCCTTCGGCTTAGGCACATCGCCCAAATCGAAGGTGTTTTCGTCCTGCAGTTCTTCTTCAATGATCTCATTGCACAGTTCGATGCATTCGTCGCAGATGTAGACTCCGGGGCCGGCGACCAGCTTTTTGACCTGATCTTGCAGCTTGCCGCAGAAGGAACACTTCAGTTGACTTTTATCGTCACCGAAACCTTTGTACATATCCTCACCTCTCTGCTTCATGCCTTGGCCGGCGGCTTAAACTCCATCACCCCGTCAATGATGCCGTAGGCTTTTGCTTCCTCTGCCGACATAAAGTAATCGCGATCGGTATCCCGTTCGATCCGTTCCAAAGGCTGGCCGGTGCGGTCCGCCAGGATCTTGTTGAGGCGGTCTCTGGTCTTAAGGATGTGGCGGGCATGGATCTCGATTTCCGTGGCCTGGCCTTTGACGCCGCCAAGGGGCTGGTGGATCATGATCTCAGCGTTCGGTGAAGCGTAGCGTTTTCCTTTTGCGCCGGCGGTCAACAGGAAGGCGCCCATGGAGGCGGCCATCCCGACGCAGATCGTGGATACGTCGCAGCGAATCAGTTGCATCGTGTCGTAAATGGCAAACCCTGATGTGATCGCGCCTCCCGGACTATTGATGTAGAGGTGGATGTCTTTGTCCGGATCCTCGGCCTCTAAAAAGAGCAACTGGGCGATGATGAGATTGGCAACATTATCGTCAATGGCACTGCCCAGGATAATGATCCGATCCTTCAACAGCCGGGAATAGATGTCATACGCCCGTTCACCGCGATTGGTTTGCTCGACGACCATTGGAACCAGATAACTCATCCAAGAAACCTCCTCAGGTATACAGTTCAATCTATGTCCGGGAAAGCTGTGCAGTTCGCGATTTCCCGGATTAACCAGCGATTTCTTTGGCGCTGTCGACTAGGAACTTGGCGGCCTTTTCCTGGAGTATGCCTTGTGCGAGGGTTTCGATCTGGCCGCGGGATTCAAGGATCTTCCGGATCTGGGCAGCCGGTTTCCGGTAGTTGGCGGCCATCTCCTCGATCTCTTTGTTCAGTTCTTCATCGGATACGGACATTCCTTCGACCTTCGCCAATGCTTCCAAAACAAGTTCCTGTTTGACCACTTTTTCCGCTTCCGGAATAAACTGCGCCTTCAGGTCCTTCTGCGTTTGCTTGGTCATGGCGAGGAACTGTTCCATGGAGATGCCCTGGTAGCTCAGACGATGTCCGTAGTCTTCCATCATCTGATCGGCGCGGTTGTCGATCATGACCTCGGGGATATCCACCTGGGAAGCCCCGACGACCTTTTCAACGACTGCCTTCTGTTTGGCCTGTTCGCGGGCTTTTTCGGTCGCGCTCAACAGGTTTTTGCGGATATCTTCTTTCAATTCGTCAAGGGTCTCGAAATCGCTGACATCCTTGGCAAACTCGTCATCGATGGGGGCGTACTCCTTGCGCTTGAGCTCTTTGACGGTGACCTTGAACACGACAGGCTGACCGGCCAGTTCTTCGGCATGGTACTGCTCGGGGAAGGTCAGGTTGAGGTCAACCGTTTCACCCACCGGAACACCGACAAGTCCTTCTTCGAAACCGGGGATGAAGCTGTTGCTGCCCAACTCCAGGCTGTGGTCGGCGCCCTTGCCACCCGGGAAAGGCACGCCGTCCTTGAAGCCTTCAAAGTCGATGACCGCCGTATCACCCATCTGGGCTTCCCCTTCCGACAGGGTGGTCAAGCGGGCATGGCGCTTTTGCATGGTCTCCAGTTGACGTTGAACGTCCTCTTCCCGCACTTCTGCAGGCTGGACTTCCACCTCGATGCCTTTGTATTCGCCGAGGGTGACCTCCGGTTTGACCGTAACGACGGCCTTGAAGATCATCGGCTTGCCCGCCTCGATCTGAACGACGTCGATTTTCGGCTGTTCCACAGGCTCCACATTGTTTTCCGCGATGGCCTGCATGTATGCTTCCGGCACGAGGATCTCGACGGCATCTTCAAAGAGGACTTCTTTGCCGTAACGGGCTTCCAGGATCTTGCGGGGGGTCTTGCCTTTGCGGAAGCCGGGGACGGCGACCTGGCGGACGACTTTCTTATAGGCCTTTTCCAGCCCCTGTTCGAATGTTGCCTCGTCGATCTCGATTTGCAACGAAACCTGGTTGTTTTCGAGCCGTTCTACTGAAGCCTTCACGTATGTACCCCTCTCATTGATTGTATCGTAAATTTGACTGTCAGCTGCCGGATTTGACCTCTACTAGTCTATCCGAAAATTTAAAAAGCATAAGGATATTATTCTACGGCAATCTCGCATTTCCTGCTGTCTCGAACGGAATAGAACGTCAGCTTTCATATTTTTCCCAGATATTAGGGTTTCATTCTCCCCCTTTGCGTGATCAAAAATAAAACCTCGGCGACGGATCACCGAGGTAAGCGGTCATGCTGCCGATTTGCAAACGACGGTGGTGCGGGAGAAGGGACTCGAACCCCCACGGTTGCCCGCTGGAACCTAAATCCAGTGCGTCTACCAATTCCGCCACTCCCGCATTTTCAGCTCCTGCATCTTTTAACTCTAATTCCTGAGCCGACTGTTGTCAAGAAAAATAAAAATGGCGCGCCTGGAGGGATTCGAACCCCCGACGCCCTGCTTAGAAGGCAGGTGCTCTATCCAACTGAGCTACAGGCGCTTCATGTAAGACAGCGTGTCTAAAACATCGTGTCGCCAAGCGATGTCGCTGCTGAAAGGGGATGAAGAAGATGGTCGGGGCGACAGGATTTGAACCTGCGGCCCCCTGCTCCCAAAGCAGGTGCGCTACCAAACTGCGCTACGCCCCGTTACGAAATGCATCCTACCTCGACCCTGTTCTGCGGACATCGAATGACATTATAACATACGACGATTCCGATGACAAGATGACAAGTCCTACGCAGCTTTCCAATATTTATGATGTAATGTTGGTTTTCATGTGTATATCTACGTCGGGGCGATTCATTAAACCGCCCCGGTAAACGCCCCAGGCATCGTCGCTGATTTTAGCACCAACGTGTCTTTGCAAAGTTATTCACTAATCGAGTCAGGTCTCTTACGTGTTTTGCGATGATATCTTTCTGTTTCGCGCAAGGAACCGGCTTTTTGCCCCCATCGCATTTCTTCTCATAGTCGGCGTGATGCGGTTTTGCTACAGGCGCTGAAACGCCTCTGTGCGGTTGATATGGCTTTGCATGGGACATCGTTGCTCCTCCTTTCTGTTGTGTTATTGTATCTTACGCAAGCCATATGCATTTATTTACAACTTCTATAGAAAATTTACTTCCGTCATGTCTGTAATGAATCTCCCTGTTTTTTTCATACAAATAAAAAATAAATAAAAACAGACAGTTCCAACGAGAACCGTCTGCATGTCTGATTTCCTATTCGTACAACTCTCGAATATCGTCGTTGGCAATTGACTTATAAATTCGGCCGGGTGATCGGTTCCGGCTCGGGAAAGAGCAACACGCGCAACAGGAAGAACATCTTTTCCATCGCCGACGCCCGGTGACTGATCTTGTTCTTGATCTCCGCAGGCAGTTCGGCAAAGGTCTTTTCGTAGGCTGGCAGGTAGAAGAGAGGATCATAACCGAATCCGCCGTCGCCTCGTCCCTCCGTAGCGATGACCCCGTCGCAGACGCCTTCGGCAAAAAACTTCTGCCCGTCAGGCATGGCCAATGCCAGGACGCAGACAAAGCGGGCCTTCCGCTGTTCGGGGGGAACGTCCTGAAGGAGCTCCAGCAGTTTTTCGTTGTTGCGCCTGTCGTCCTTGGGCTCTCCGGCAAAGCGGGCCGAGTAGACGCCGGGCGCGCCGTTCAGCGCGTCCACCACCAGACCCGAGTCGTCAGCCATGGCAGGAACGCCGCAGGCGCGGGCAACCTGTTCGGCTTTCATCAAGGCATTATCGCGGAAGGTGTCGCCCGTTTCCTCGAGATCGGTGATCTGGGGGAAGTCGCGCAACGACAGCCACTGGACCGGTAGCGCCGGTGTTTGCGCCCGCGCCATGGCCTCAAACTCACGGACCTTCCCCATGTTTTGGGTCGCCAAGATGATGTTATACATACCGCTTCCCCCTCGCAGGCCCGACAGCTAAAAGGTATTTATTTTTTCAAAATAATCGTACTTCTTCTATCTGCCGATTGTCAAGGCGTCATGAACAGATGTCCAAAAAGAGCCGGGCAAGGCGCCGGCTCTTTTTGGCGTTGGGACTTGTTGCGCAGTGCGACCGTTTCACCGTTCAACGGTTGCCTATGCGCGATGATTATCCGAATCGACTACACCTGGGCAGACTCGGCAAACGCCAGCTTCTGCGCATCCATCAATTCACGAATGCCTTTTTCCGCTAATTGGATCATGGCGTCCAACTCATCGCGGCCAAAGGGCGTTCCCTCGGCCGTTCCCTGCACCTCGACGAAGCGTCCGCTGCCAGTCATGACCACGTTCATGTCCACCTCGGCCTTCGAGTCTTCCTCGTAGGCCAAGTCCAGCAGGAGTTCGCCCCCTACCTTGCCAACACTGACGGCGCCCAGCGACTCGATGATGGGGTCTTTTTGAATCTGCTTATTCTTCAGCAGCTTGTCGCAGGCGTCCTTGAGGGCGACGAAGGCGCCGGTGATCGAGGCGGTCCGGGTACCGCCGTCGGCTTGGATCACATCGCAGTCGATCCAGATGGTTCGCTCACCGAGCCGTTGCATGTCGACGACAGAGCGGAGCGCCCGCCCGATCAGCCGCTGGATCTCCATGGTGCGGCCAGAGGCTTTGCCGCGGGTGACCTCCCGCTGGGTGCGGGTTCCCGTCGCCCGAGGAAGCATGCCGTATTCGGCCGTCACCCAGCCCTTGCCGGATCCCTTTTGAAAGGGTGGCACCTTCTCCTCCACCGTAGCCGTGCAGATCACCTTCGTGTTGCCGACGGTGATCAACACAGACCCCTCGGGATGGATCAGGTACCGCCGCTGGATTTGAACCGGACGCAGTTGATCGGCCTGGCGGCCATCAAAACGTGCCATAAAAAAACTCCTCTCCGGGCGACCGGCGGCGTTCTCCACCGCCGGCCGCGCCGGGAGGTGGTTAGTTCCGCTGGTACTGAGCCCGCCCTTGTTCGTAGAGGTTGTTGCCTTCGGCGTCGATGCAGACGATGACCGGGAAGTCCTCGACGACCAGTTCGCGGACGGCTTCGGTGCCGAGGTCGTCATAGGCGATGACCTTCGCTTCCTTGATAGAGCGGGCCATCAGCGCGCCGGCGCCGCCGATGGCGACAAAGTAGACGCAACCGTGCTTCTTCATCGCGTCGACAACAGCCGGTCCCCGCAAACCTTTGCCGATCATGCCGGTCAGGCCCTGCTCGATCAGCCGGGGCGAGTAGGTGTCCATCCGGTAGGACGAGGTGGGGCCGGCAGAGCCGATCACCTGGCCCGGTTTGGCCGGACAGGGGCCAACGAAGTAAATAACGGCGTCCTTTACATTAAACGGCAGATCTTCCCCACGGTCAAGGGTTTCCACCAGGCGTTTGTGGGCGGCGTCGCGGCCGGTGTAGATGGTGCCGCTGATCAGAACCGTATCGCCGGCCTTCAGTTGGCGCAGGGCCTCCTGGGTCAACGGCGTTGTCAACCGTACAGCTTTCATGATTCCAACTCTCCTTCCCTTCTATGCCGGATTACAGCTCAATTTCGGTGTGACGGGCCACATGGCAGTTGATGTTGACGGCGCAGGGCAGACCGGCGATGTGGGTCGGGTAGGTTTCCACGTTCACCGTCAGCGCCGTCGTGTTGCCGCCAAGACCTTGGGGTCCGATGCCTAGGTTGTTGATTTTCTCCAGCAGCTCTTTTTCCAGAGCGGCGATGTGCTCTTTCTCGCTGTGGTGGCCGATATGGCGAAGCAGCGCTTTTTTGGCAAGGAAAGAGGCCTTTTCCATGGTGCCGCCGATGCCGACGCCGACGACGATGGGCGGGCAGGGGTTGGGGCCGGCTTTTTCGACAGCCTCGATGACAAACTTCTTGATGGCCTCCACGCCATCCGCCGGCTTGAACATCTTGAGTTGGCTCATGTTCTCGCTGCCAAAGCCCTTCGGAGCGACCATGATGTGCAGCTTGTCCCCGGGAACGATGTCATAATGGATGACGGCCGGCGTGTTGTCGCCCGTGTTGACGCGGATCAGGGGATCCTTGACGACGGACTTGCGCAGGTAGCCTTTTTCGTAGCCGCGGCGCACGCCTTCATTGATGGCGTCGGTGAGGCCGCCTTCCACGAAGACTTCTTGACCGATGGTGACAAAGACGACAGCCATGCCCGTGTCCTGGCAGATGGGCACCAGTTCATTTTCGGCAATGGCATTGTTCTCCATGATGTGACCGATGATCGTCTTGCCCAGGGGTGATGCTTCCGCAGCGTGGGCCTTCTCCAGCGCTTCTTTCACATCGGCGCCGATCTGGGTGTTGGCTTTGATGCACAGTCCTTCCACAGCCGAAGCGATCTGTTCGAATGTGATAGTACGCAATCCAGGCATCCTCCTTTAATTGATCTTTTAATGATTTGCTGTTGTATAAATGAAACTGTCCCGGATGGGACAGTTTCAACGCTGACCCGAGGCAATCTTCGACTGACCGGTGGTTGAATCCTGTTCGGTAACTTCGAAAATTGAGCCCAACCCATAAGATTCAACAGCCGGAGCAAAAAACCTGCCTCATTGAGACATTTTTCGTGAAAAATTTCACACAGTGCAGCCGATGGCCCCGTTCAATTGCGGATGTTCGGGAAGAATGACCTGTACATCGAGGGCTTCCTCCAGCATGACGCGGATCGCCTGGCTACGGGCGACGCCGCCGGTAAAGACGATGACCGGGCTGTACAGTTCCCGCAACATCGGTTCAACACGCTTGACGATGGTGCGGTTCACCCCGGCAGCCAGATGTTCAACGGGGTGGCCTTCAATGATCTGGCCGATCAGTTCCGATTCACCGAAGACGGCGCAGGTGGAGGACAGTTCCACCGGCTTGTCCCGGCATTCGCCAAGCGCCGCCACATCCATCGCCAACACCGCCGCCATATTCTCCAGGTAACGCCCCGAAGAGGCGGCGCACTTGTCATTGGTGCGAAAGTCGACCATGCGCCCCCCCGCCACCTTGATCACCTTGCTGTCCTGACCGCCCAGGTCGAGGAGCGTAAAATCAGACATCCCCGTCTGAAACACCGCCCCCCGCGTATGCGCCCGCAACTCGGGAATCACCTGCCCCCCGGCAAGCTTGACCAGATTCCGCCCATACCCCGTCGACGTGATCGGCGCGCCCAAGGGCCAACCGAGCCGCTCGTAGTCGACGACCAGTTCGCCGTCGACCTTCCGGCCGTATTCACGATAAAAGGCAAGTGTGTCGTAATAGCGGTAATCGGCAAGCCGTCCGTCTTCCATAAAAACGGCCTTTACATAGCGGCTGCCGAGGTCAAGTCCAATCTTCACGAAATCTTCACCCCACGATCGTTTAAGTATACCGCCAATCGGTGGTCTAACCGGTGCAACCGTAAACCCCGCAGGCGTATGCAGCACAGCGACAGGGCGCAGTCGGACTGTGAGCGGTTTGAGCGGAGCGGCGTCAGCGAGCGCAGCCAGCGCCGCGTAAAGGGCGCCACGACATGCAGAACTACCCAAGACGTTTGGCGCCCAGCGGCGCAGGCAAGCGAGTAGCCGCGCAGCTCTTAGCGAACGGTCCGGCTGCGCCCTACGCCTAAGTTGCGAAAAGGCCGTTCCAATGGCGATCCCAGCGGGCGCTACCCCGCGAGCATGTCTAGAAAGGCGTCAATCCTCATCCGGCTCCGCGCATCGAGCGGCCCCGGCCGGTCCCCCTCCAGGGTTAACACCGGCACCGCCGTGCGCTGCCGAAGGATGATATCCTCAATCTGCCGGTAACAGAAACTCTGCGTGTAATGGATGATCCCGTCGATGCGCCGCCGCGCCACCTCCCGGTTGATATCGTCAATCCGGTCGAAAATCGTATAGGGATAGGTGTAACGACGGTACTGCTCGATGATATCATCCTCATCAAAGGGCATGGCAAACTGCCGCTGGACTTCGTTAAAGACCACCTGCGCGCCCATGCTTTCTATATAAGTATACAAATCGGAGACAATCGGGGGGACCCCCACGTAAGCCAGTCGCACCGCCTGTGAATCACCGGTCAACGCCTGTGTCGAATCCTGGTACGCCTTCCGCCCGGCCTCAGCGATGAGCCGATCCAGATAGGCCTCATAGGCGTCCGGATCGCCGTTGAAATCGGAACAGCCGACAAGGGCGAGATGATTCGTCTGCCCGTCGACAACACCCGCTTCCCAGGTGAGCCGGTCGATCTCATGGGCCTTTTTCCGCACCTGATCGAGCCGTTTTTTCCACCGGCCCACGGCTTCCCAATCAGCGCCCAACGCCTGCATCAACTTCTCCACCTGCAAACGTAAGAGATCCTTGTCGCGGTCGTAGGGAAAGGCGAAAGGGATCACCCTCACGCCGGCCACCTGCCATGTCTCCATCAAGGCATGCGTATTGGAGCAATCGCCTTGGGTGACGGCGATGACCTGCCGCAGGCTCTCCTGTTCAAGCAGCGTCGTATAAAGGCCTTTGATCCAGCCGCAGATGTTGCGCGGGTAGCCGGCCTGTTCCGCCCGGTCGACCAACCGGCCCGGCGCGTCGCAGGTGATAAAGAGGTTATTCAAGTCCACCGGAATTTTTCCCGCTGCATAGACGATTTCTACGGGGATCGTCGTGGTCAATCCCACTTTTTCCGCCATCGGCCCACCCACCCATTCATTCCGCCTTGTTGTAATGAAAAAAGCTCGTTTACAAAGAGAGACCCGGCGCACAGGCCGGGATCAAAAGAAAGACACGTAAGACTTAGACCGCTTCAGGCAAAAGTCACTTCAAGCAAAGACCACTTTCTGGCTCCATTCCCTCTCCAGGATGCCGTCGAGGCACACCTGCCAGGTGTCGTTGAACAGCGGAACGCCGAGAAGAGCGCCGCCCACCCTGGCGAAAGACTCAGGGTCACCGCTGACATAAAAGCGGTGGCGCGGCTTGGGCCCCCGGGGATCCCGGAAGGGGATGATCCCCTTTTCCATCAACGCTTTTCCCTGCGCCACGGTCTGGCAAGCCGGATCAATCAAGGTGATCTTCTCCCCGATCATTTCCCGGATGACCGGCTCCAAAAAGGGGTAATGGGTGCAGCCCAGCACGATGGTATCGACACCGGCCTCGATTAACGGCGACAGGTATTGCCTGGAGGCCGCCCGCGCCTCATCGCCGCCATAACGCCCCGACTCAACGAGAGGAACGAATCTCGGACAGGCCTGGCCGTAGACCTGCATGGCGCTGTTTAATTCCCCCACCCGCTGGCTGTGCGCCCCTTTGCGGATGGTCGCTTCCGTCGCCAACACCCCGATCCGCCCGTTCCGGCTGAGCCGGACAGCTTCTTCCGCGCCGGGGTTGACGACACCGACAACAGGCACCTTGTGGCGCTCCCGGATGATATCAAGGGCCAAGGAAGAACTCGTATTGCAGGCGACAAGGATCAATTTCGCCCCTTCGGCAACCAGAAAGTCGGTGATCTCCAGGGCGAATCGGATCAACTCCGAAGCAGGGCGTGGACCGTAGGGGACATGGGCCGTGTCCGCAAAATAGAGGATCTCTTCCCCCGGCATTTGGCGAAACACTTCACGCGCCACGGTCAAGCCGCCGACGCCCGAGTCAAATATGCCAATAGGTTGGCAACGCTTCAAACTTTCTCACTCCCAGCCGAACATGGCGACAGAACCTTGAATCCGCCGAAACCAGCAGACCTTTAAACCATAACATAGAATATTCCCTCTGAAAAGAAAAGTTCTCCCTCGATCAGGGCTGTTCAAAGAAGCGCTGCAAGCCGTCGGCAATCGCCGTCGCAGCCTTGGTCCGCACCGCTTCCTGATTAAGCAGCTTTTCTTCCTCCGGATTGGAGATGAACATCATTTCCACCAAGACGGCCGGCATGGTCGTTTCCCTCAGCACGGCAAAGTTGGCGCCCTTGATCCCGATATCGCGGCGTCCCAAGGCAGCGACCAGCGATTGCTGGACCATGCCGGCCATTCGCATACGCATCCCTTCCCCCTGCCGCGATTCATCGTCTTTATAAAAATAATAGGTGGTCGTGCCGCCCGTTTCCGGAACAGTATGGGAATCGCAATGGATGCTCACATACAGGTCGGCCTTGGCATTGTTGGCCTTGTCGGCGCGAAATTTCAGGTCATTATCGGAGCGGATGACCTGATCGGCCGTCCTCGTCAGGATCACATTGACTCCTCTCGCCTTGAGGATGTCGGCGAGCCGGCGTCCCACGTCCAGGGTGATGTCTTTTTCGCGCGTGCCATTGGACCCTTTGGCGCCATCATCGATGACGTTCCATTTTACATTGACGTTTCCATGGCCGGGATCGATGACAATCGTTTTTCCCGAGAGGAGGGCAGCCACCGGCCGGGTGGACGCCGTTCCCGGCGTGCCGCGGCTGGGCGTAACACCATTCGATCCGGCGACGCCAGTCGTTCCGGCAGCAGGGGCCTGGGTCGAAAACAGCCACGATGCAGACCATCCGGCAACCTGGCCCTTTTGCGCCAGTTGATACCACCCATCCCGAACCTGAAGGAGATCAAAACTTTCACCGGCTGGAACCGTTCTTATCACATCATATGCCATCCCAGGACCGTTGCGGATATTAACAGGCGATAGGGCTGTCGCATTCCAGGCCCGCAGGTCCTTCTGGATCACAGGTTTCTGTTGCTGATTGATCATGGTTGTGCCTAAAACCGGATTCACAGACGCCGAAACAGGTTTTTCCGCTCCGGAGACAGCATTTACGGACCCCGAAAGGGGAACGGCCGGACCGGCAGCTGATGGAACGGTCTGAGAAAGTGCAGGCGCAACAGGGTCGGAAGGGGCAGAGGTCGTAGGAGTGACGAGCGCAATCAGCCAATCGGCAATCCATCCCGCTCGACCGTCAGGTAGACTGACCCGGGTCCAACCGCTTTGACTCTCCATGGCGGTAAGCCGTTGTCCCTTGTTCACGGTCGTTATAATGGAGTAATTTGTCCCTGGTCCGGTACGGACGTTGACAACCTGTCCCTCGACCGTGACTGTAAAAGCGCTGCTGTTTACACCCTGACCGGACTGCAGTGAAGCGGCAGAACCGGAAAGGTTGGGGGCGGGCGCCGCCAACACCGTCGTTGGAGAGTATATGAGGGCGCTCACGGCAGCGGTCAGCAGGCAACAGACCACCAGCTTGTGTCTTGCTTGTTTCATTGGTTCCTCCACATCTCACTGGACTGTCCTCTTCCCGTATTGTAAAACGTTTTCGCCCCCCTGCCCAGCCTTTGTGCCATTGTCTGAGAACTTTGTCCAGTCGAATTTTATTTAAAAGACGCAGCCGGCTCTCCTTTGGTTGCAGTTTCCCATCTTGAAGATAGGAAAAACGCCCGGCGCTGCGAGAGGCCGAACGTTTTTCCCTCATCTAAATTGTCTTTTAATTGTTTTTCTTCTCCGTCGCATTGGCCCCGTTCGCAGCGCCGGCGCCCTTTTGCATTTCGCCGGAAGCCTTATGCGCCGTTTCCCCCTCGTTGGCGATCATCGAATTTTTCCTTGCCATCGCCTGAGATACGTCCATATGGCCGGCCAGCGTCTCAATCTTTTTCCCCTCTACGAGGAGCTGCACCTTTTGAACTGCCTGGAACTGTGTGAGCGTGTTGACGATGGAGTACACCGTCAATGCTTCGCTGGCCGACCCTCCCTGATGGTTCTTTTGCAGTTCCTTGCTCAGGTTGACCGTGCAGAGCCCTTCCTTGTTGATATTGATATCGATCAGCCGCGTGCCCGTGGGGATTGTGGGCAGCGCGCCTGAATGAATGACGGGGCCCTTGATCAGTTCGTTCACCGCCGCTTTGGCGATACTCCCCGTTTTGGAAATCGACCGTTTTTCTACGACCAGATTCTGTCCTTTGGCGTCAGCGAAATAGAGCATGATCGCCTGTTCCGGTCCGGGCGGGGGCTCCACCGTGGCTGTCCCGTCGACCGGCAGGGCCTGTCCCTGTGTTACAGTCTGTTCGTTTTTGACCAACTGTTCGTTTTTCGCGGCGCCCGTCTCCTTGGCCTTAAAATCGTCCTTCATGGAGATGAAGCGATCGACGGCCGAGCATCCGCCCAGACCGAATGCGATAACCAGGGCCGTCACCACCAGGATAATGCCGGCCGACCAACTGCGCTCCCTGTCCATCTGTTGATCCTCCTTATTCATTTATTTTCTGATCAATAGATATGGACAGGATTGGCTAACTATTCCATTTTTTTCAAATCGCCGCAACCCTCGATTGGCTTTTTTAGTGATGCATTCCCGAGAGGGCAGCCATGCCCAACGCCCCCACAATCGCGCCGGTGAAAGCCCAGTGAGGCGAGCGCTTGCTCGCTTCCGGCCACAGTTCGTCCCAGACCAGATACACCATGGCGCCCCCGGCTAAGGCGAGCAACTGGGCGATCGACTTCGTCGACAGCGCCAGGAGGCCGAATCCGAGCAGGGTGCCCAAAGGGGTGAAAAAGGCCATGACCATGGTGAGTCCGATGATTTTCCAGGGCGCCATGCCGCTCATGCGCAGCGGCGCCGCCGTGGCGACCCCTTCGGGGATGTTATGCAAACCGATGGACAGCGCCACGACCCAGCCTAGGTGGCTCTCTGCCGCCGTTCCGGCGGCGATGGCGATGCCCTCAGGAAAGTCATGCAAGGAGATGCCCAGGGCGATGAGGTAGCCCATCTTGCGCAGGGGTCCCGCCTGTCTCCCCCGCTTTGATGAAAGGGCAAACTGGGTCAACAGCACGTCACAAAGAGCGATGAGCAGGGCGCCCAGGCAAAAGCCGGTGACAACCGACCAGGGGCCTCCCCAATTCCAGGCTGATGGGAGCAGATCCAGAGCAACGACGCTGAGCATGACCCCGGCGGCGAAGCCGAGGAGCACACTCAGGGTCCGCGCGCCTAATGAACCAAGCATCAATACGCATAAGGCCCCACCAGTCGTAGCCAAGCCGGCGATCAGACTGATCCCCAATATGGGCCAGATCAGACCGGGTAAAAGGTCTGTCATGGGCTATCCGTCCTTCCTCTGCCTCCGCTTTTTCACCAATGGCGGTCGCAATCGATTTTCATTCTTGATTATAATCAAAGTCCAAAAAGGAAAGAACAGTGCAAAGCCACAAAAAAACGCTTCCCCGGAGGGATGCGCTACATAGGAAGTTCCCTTTCTACTGTATGCCGCTGTCGCCGAAGTGGCAGGCGCTAAAGGTGTTTTGCCGTGAAAAAAGACCCTGGCCCATAATCGCCATAGCAGCGGGGCAAACTGAAGGCGGAGGTCGTCTGCCATTTTTCACCTGAGCAACAGTCGCACGAACATCATACTGATCCTGTCCGGATTGTCGACCGGTCTCATCAACGGTCTCATCGGCATCGGCGGCGGGACGATCGTCATCCCTACCATGGTCTTCCTGCTCGGCGTCGCCCAGCACCAGGCTCATGGGACCTCGCTCGCCGTCATCCTGCCAACCTCCGTGGCCAGCGCCTTCGTCTACTGGTGGAAGGGGCATCTTTCCTGGTCGCTCTTCTGGCCCATCGTGCTGACAGGGGTGGCCGGCGCCTATCTGGGCGCGCGGCTGATGAACCGCCTTTCCCCCGAGCGCCTGCGCCAGTTGCTTGGCATCGTCATGATCGCGGCTGGGGTGCGGCTGCTATGGAAATGATCACCCTGTCGGTCATCGGCTTCTTCAGCGGCATCCTCAGCGGTCTTGCCGTCGGCGGCGGCACATTGCTCGTCCCTGCCTTGATCCTGGTGCTCGATGTGCCGCAGCACCAGGCCCAGGCGCTGGCGCTGACCACCTTTCTTCCCATGTCCGCCGTTGCGCTGGCAACCCACTTCAAGAACGGCAATGTGCGGCCAAAACTGGCTTTCCTGCTCGCCTTAGGCGCGATCAGCGGCGCCATCGGCGGCGCGCTGCTGGCCTCCCACCTGCCCGGCCCACTCCTGCGGAAAATCTTCGGTCTCTTTCTGGTGGGGATGGGCGGGTATGAGATTGTATCGAAGCCCAAAAAGGCCAAATAGCGGCAAAAGGCCTATATTTCATCTCTTTTTGGACATGCCAAGGATCTTCGCTTCTTGATGGCTTACCCTCAACGCAAGCAGATCCAATAGATTTCCCTGGTCTTCCTGTGTCTCACGAATGTCGTCGATGGAAGCCTGCGTCTGGACGGCGATGACTTTCAAACTGTCTATATCTCGCCGCATCACATTCATATCCTGGCGCATCACATTCATATCCTGCCGCAGTGCATCGATATCCTGACGCATAACGCCCATTTCCTGTTTCATGAGGTCAACATCCTGCCGCAGCTCTTCGACGGCAGCATTGGTATTCCCCACGATCCGAACCAGATCGGCCACCATTTGTGTCAGTTGGGCCTGTCCATCCTTCAAGGACTTTAATTCCTGTAAAATCCGCTCGTCCGCCATGAGTACCCTCCCCTTTCACGCAAGAACACGCTTAAAACATTTTCCCCAGGTCGAAGAGCCAAAACCCCTCGGGATGCCACTCGCCCGCCAGCCCCCCGAGATGGGCCGGCGGTTTTTCATAGGGCCAGATCAGATAGCCCGCCCCTTCGGCACGAACCCCTGCCAGGTACTCAGCACTGCACTCCTCCGGAGGGATAAACCAGCCGAAGCGACGGCTGTAATAAAGGCTGCGCGGAGATTCCTCGGCGATAACGAGCAACGCCTCTGCCGGAGTGATCTGTTCCAGCGCCCGACCCACCTTCAGCACCTTATCGTCCAACTGGTACCAGCGCTCATAGGTCCAAGGCTGGTAGCGCAGCCAACGTTCCGGCAAGAGGCGCTGGAAGGAGGCGGAAACCAGAAAAGACCCCCCAACCAGGACGAGCAGCGCCAGGCTGGCGGCGGTGGCGCTGCGGAGCAAACCCCTTTGACCGACCGTCAGCCGCTCCGTCGAAAGACCGACAAGAATCGCTGCCAAGGGAACGGCCGGAAGGAAATAATACTGGAGATTATTCAGCACATGACTGCCGGCCAGCAGGAAGAACCCGGCCAACCCAGCCATCCAGGCAACGATCCAGAGTCGTTCCTTGAAAAAGAGGCCGCGCAACAGGCCCAACAAGGCAGGCAGCACGAAAACAGGCGTACAGACGAAGAAGAAAATCCCGCGCCCCACATCGCCGTACCAGTCCGCCGGAATCCCCTCCTGCCAGAGCCGTTCCGTAAAAGAGGCGGCGATTCCAGACACAAAGGGATGCTCGGCGATCCCGTGGATGGACAGGAGATAGATCAGCAATGCCGCAAAGGGCGTGATCAGGTAGGCCAGTCCCACCGCAAGGCTGTACGACCGTCGTGAACGATAGGCGGACCACCACCAGAGGGAGAGGGGCAGATAGACGATCGCCGCCGGCGGCTTGACGAGCACGGCTAGAGTCAGCCAGATGCATCCCCGGCGGGCATGAGAGAGTGAACCCTCCCTGGACCAGACGAGAAAATCAGCGAGGGCGGCCAGCGACAAGGCGAGCATGGGCACATCAGGCTGAAAGGAACGGGAGAAGTACACATAGAATGGCTGGACGGCCATGGTCAGGGCAGCGACCAGCCCCGGCCAGAGACCCCAGAAATGGGCGCCGATCCGGTAGACAGACACCAGCGACCAGAGGGAAAAGAGGATGATCACCGTTCGAGCCACCCAGGGCGCTTCCCCGAATATGTAATACAACCCCGCCGTGAGCGCGGGGACCAGCGAAAACTCCAGTTCGGCATAGTTGGGCGGCGCGCCATAATAAGGCAACTGGGGGCGCAGGAGATTGAACTCCCGCTCATAAAAGTAGCGGGCCACGGCAGCCGTATCACCCTGACGCCAGCCATGAAAATCGACAAAGGGCGAATCGATCCCCTTTAGCCGGAGCAACAGGCCTATCAGGCAGACAGCGACCAGCGCCCAGGGCGCGAATCCCCGCCAGGCGCTGCCGCGATTCCGCTTCAACTCTGTGCGACCATAACGACGCCGAAACAAATCACCAGCACCCCACCGATTCGAATCAGGTTCACCGGTTCACCCAGGAAAGCCCAGGAGGCAAAGAGGACGATCACGTAACCCAGGCTGACCATCGGATAGGCCAGGCTGAGTTGCACCTTCGACACCGAAATAATCCAGAGCAGTGAACTGATACCGAAAACCAAAAGCCCCCCCAAAAGGAGGGGATTTTTCAGCATCTGCATAATCACCTGCGGCGCCACTTCGAGAATCGGTCCCGTCCGAATATCGAGCCGATTGGCGCCCATCTTGAGCAGCACCTGGCCGACCGCTCCCAGGGCGACTGCCAGCAGGATCAGATAAATCCCGTTACCCAAGCCGTTCTTCATGCAGAATCTCCAATCTCGACACTTTCCGGGCTAGGAAGAAGTACTGCAGCACCGTTTCCAGCACCGGCATCTTGCTCTGCCCGGCTTTGCGGTCATAACGAAGCACCAGGGGCACCTCGCCAAAGCGCAGGTTCAACATCCTCATCTTTAATAATATCTCGGCCATGCATTGAAAGCCACTGGCCTCGATAAAATTTTCTCCGAACCGGTCAAAGGCGCGCTGCAACGCGCCGATGCGGTAGGCCCGGTAACCGGACGAGTAGTCCCGGACACCATCGATGCCGAAGATCCAGCCGAGCAGCGTCGACGCTCCCCAGGAAAGGATGCGGCGCAGCGGCGACAGCCCCACCTGCTCACCTCCCTGTTGGTACCTGGACGCGATCACCACATCGGCGCCCCTATCGATCTTCTCCAACATCTCGGGGATGTGGCCGGGGTCATGGGTGTCGTCAGCATCCATGGTGACGACCACATCACCGGCGGCGCCGTGGCTGCAAACATAGCGGAGGCCTGTGTTCATCGCGCAGCCCAGTCCCCGGTTCCGCCCATGCCGGACAACTGTCACTGACAACCGGTCCGCAAACCCTTCTGCCACCTCGGCAGTCTGATCGGCGGAACCGTCGTCAACCACGACAACCTGCAGTTTGGGATAGCGCGCCTGCAGGGGAATGAACTTTTCCAACAGCCTGGGCAACGCAGCAGCTTCATTATAAGCGGGCAAGAGCACAAACAGGGCCAACGCCCTCCTTCGAATCAAATCAGCACCTACAATCCCTCGGGGAGATAGCCATACATTTCCTTGAACACCCCGGAGACGACGCGCCTCTCTTCCTCATCAAACATGCGCGTGATCGAGAATTCGACAACCGTCGTCTGTTTGCCGTTCGGCAATGCGTGGAGCTCGCAGCGCTGGATGCGGCCGATGCCGATCGTTTCCTCGCGGTTCGTGACGATCAACACGGGCATGCCGACAGGGTACATGCGTCCGCCTTCGCGGGTAAAGCCGAGGATAATGTTGCCGTGGGTGCGTTTCCAGAGCAGTTGCTCGCCAGGGCTTTGGGACGGTTCCGACGGAAGTTCCTCCACCGGAAGCCGTAGGACCCAGGTGAACTCAAATGTATAGCCCAAAGAGGCATCCCTCCTCCATTTTCGACCCCATTCGCCACCATCTTTAGTATGTACATATTTCTGAAAAATTTCCAGGATAAGAACAGGTCGTTCCCACACAATAACATAAGATTGAGGTCAATAATAGTCGATCATCGGTAACAATCAATCAAAGGACCAGTAATCGACCATGAAAATGGCATTCTGTGGCTCGTCGCCCGGGGAGGAATGACGACAGCATTGGGCCGGATCACCTGTCTCAGCCAGTTGGAATTTGAACCCCTTCCCCACCAGATCGACGCCGCCTGGAGAGCCCTCTACCCTATGGGTGGCCGGGCGATCCTGGCCGACGAGGTGGGCCTGGGCAAAACGATCGAAGCAGGCATCTTCTTAAAAGAACTGCAGTTACGCGGCCAGTTGAATAAAACGCTCATCCTCACCCCCAAAAACCTGACCGGTCAATGGGCCAGCGAGATGCGCAACAAATTCGGCTTCCCCTGCTGGGTCAACAAGCGGGAGTACGGCTGGCACTGGCATCCCTTTGTGGTTACCTCCATCGATCTGGCGAAACGGTCGCCCCATGCCGACATCATCCGCGAGATCCCTTATGACGCCGTCATCATCGACGAGGCCCACCGGTTGAAAAACCCGCGTTCCAGCAACTATCAGTTTGTCCGCACCCTCAACACCAAGAACCTGCTTCTGCTGACGGCAACGCCGGTGCAGAACGACCTGAAGGAACTCTATCACCTGGTCGACTTGCTCCGGCCCGGTTATTTCGGCAACTTTGCCGACTTCCAATCCGCCTTCCTCCGGGGCAAACGAGAACCGAAAGACCCCCGGGAACTGCAAGACATCCTCTCGGGCGTTCTCATCCGCCACCACCGTGAAGAGTGCGCCGTCAAACTGCCGAAACGGCATGTCCACCTGCTCCCCATCGACCTGACCGAGCCGGAGCGGGAACTCTACAACGCCGTCATCCAGTACCTGCGCGGCGAATTCCAACGCCGCAAGGAGAGCCGCAAAAGCACCCTCGGCCTGCTCATCCTGCTCCGCGAGGTCTGTTCCAGCTCCTTTGCCGCCCTCGGCACCATTGAGCAAATGGGATTGCAGGAACTGGTGCCCCTGGCCCGCAGGGTCCGCCAAAATGCCAAGGGCCACGTTGTCACCGAATTCCTCAAGCAAAACCGCGAAAAGGTCGTCATCTTCACCGAGTACTTTCAGACCATGGACTATCTGGCCCTGCATCTGCAAGCGGCGGGCATCCCCGTTCTCGTCTACCACGGCGGCCTGGGCCGCTGGACCCGGGCGATGACCCAGCACCAGTTTCAAAAAAGCGACGTGCCCGTGCTGATCTCAACAGAGTCGGGCGGCGAGGGGATCAACCTGCAGTTTTGCAGCCAGGTGATCAACTACGACCTGCCCTGGAACCCCATGCGGGTCGAACAGCGCATCGGCCGCGTCCACCGCCTCGGACAGAGTCGCGACGTCCATGTCTACAACCTGAGCACCCGGGGCACCATCGAGGAACGCATGCTGGGCCTGCTCTCCGAGAAAATTGAGATGTTCGCCCAAACGATCGGCCCCATCGAGCGGATCCTCTACAGCCAAAAGGTCGAAGGAAACCTGGAGAAGCACGCCCTCGAATACCTCCTCGACCTGCAAGAGGAGATCACCCGGGAACAAGAAAAAGCGGCCCCAGCCGCTCCTGTCCCGCCGGAGTTTCAAGCAGTGCCGGCGCCCTTATTCTTTTTCTAAACAAAAGGGATTTCGCAACACTGCACAATCTCGCCTGGAAACAAAACTGTCCAGTTGAACGTAAACCTGGGTGTATTGGCCGAGTGAGCGGTTTGGGCGGAGCGGCGTCGAGAGCGCAGCAACCAAGCGAACAGCCGCGCAGCCCTTAGCGAGCGGAGCCAATACACCCCTGTTTACCACAAATGTTAGCCTATGACGAATGCCAGTTGCGAAACCCCTCGCCGAGAACTTCATGGACCTCGTTGACGATCATAAAGGCCCTCGGATCCAGTTCGTAGACGAGCGACTTCAGCCGCACCAGTTCGGAGCGGCTGACGACGCAGTAGAGGACATTTTTCTCGGCGTCCGTGTAGACACCGCGGGCATTGAATACGGTGGCGCCCCGCTCCAACTCTTCGAGGACCCGCTGGGCGATTTCCGTCGATTTTTCCGAGATGATCATGGCCGCCCGGGCGGTATAGGCGCCCTCCTGAACGAAGTCGATGATCCGGCTGGCCACGAAGACGGCCACCAGGGTGTACATGGCTACGGAGCGCCCGAAGATGAAGCCCACCGAGGTGATCACCACCACGTCAACCATGAAGAGGACCCGGCCCATGGGCCAGCCCCAGCGGTGGTTGACCATACGGGCGATGATATCGCCGCCGCCTGTCGAGCCGCCGAACAAAAAAATGACCCCCAGCCCGAGGCCGATGGCCGTCCCCCCGTACAGAGAAGCCAGCAGCAGGTCTCCGGGCATAGGGGATTGGAAGGCGCGAGTCAGGTCGACGCCGATGGATGCGACGGCAGTACCGAGGACCGTCTTGAGGGCAAACTCGGTGCCGAGCACCCGCCAGCCGATGACAAAGAGAGGGATGTTCATGATCAGGTAGGTCGAACCGACCGGCCAGCCGAAGAGGTAGTGCATCGTCAAGGCCACACCGGTCAGACCGCCCTCGGCCAAATGGTTGGCGATGATGAAGTAGTTCAGGCCAAAGGCGAAGATCAGCCCCCCGAGGGTGATGCCCAAGACATCCTTCAGCCAAGTGCGGATATCCTTCTTCAACTCTTCTCCGTCCTTCCATCCCCTGTTAGATTGCCCGGGATGGCGGCGTCTCAATCAGCGCAGCACGTCCTGGATAAAAATCGTCGTCTCCTTGATCATGTCATACTCTTTCGGCTCAACGAAGCGGTGTCGTTCCAGGAGCACCCGCACGACAGGGCGCATGGGGATGGACTTGTTCTGGTCGACGACGACGCCGATCTCGCCGGTGGAAAGGCGCACCGAGATGCCCGTAGGATACGTCGCCACATTTTTCAAGAAGAGCTGGACGAGGCTTAAATCGAGGTATCGGCCCGACAACCCCATCAGCACCTCGCAAGCCTGGTGGGGGGCCAGCGGCCTGGCGCCCATGGCGCCGTTGATCAGTTTGTCGTAAAGATCGACAATCGCCACGATCTTCCCGTATAGATGGATGTCGGGATCCTTGATCCCCCGGGGAAAGCCTGTGCCATCGATGCGTTCATGGTGCTGGTAGGCCACATGGGCGGCGACGATGCTCAGTTCCCCCGTCCGGCGGATGATATTGAAACCCTCTTCGGCGTGTTTTTCATAGATCTCCCGCTCCTCTTTGCCAAGACGGTCTTCACCCTTGTCCAGGATCTCTTTGGGCACCGTCGTCAGGCCTACATCGTGAAGCAGCGCCCCGACGGCCAGGTCCTGGAGACGGTGTCGATCGAGACTGCGGGCGATGCCGAGCATCGTCGCCATCACACAGACACAAACGCTATGGGGGAGCAGCCAGTTGTCCTTCGTCCGCATATCCATCAGGTTGACGAGGACGCCATGGCTGTTGAAACAATCCTCGATGACCGAATTGACCGAGTTCTTGATCTTTGCGCCGTCGAGCTTGCGGCCGGAGCGGACGTAATCGGTCGCATCCTTCAGGTTCTGCAGCGCCTCCCGTCGGGTCTCTTCACTGACGGCGTCTTCCACCTTCACATCCTGGAAACGGTCATCTTCGATATAAATCGCCGAGATGCCGAGATTTTTCAGTTTCGAGATGTAGCCAGCCGTCAACACAACCCCTTTGCCGAGCAGCACCTGTCCATCGGACGTAAAAATCGGCCGGGCCAATTTATCGCCGATTGTGACGAATTCAATACCCATCTGGCGCACTTTTCCGTTCCTCCCCACCGTGGTCTACGCGCCCAGAAACAGTTATTTCTGAACAAACAAGAGCAGTCTAATAAAAAGAAATAACCATAACGAGAATCAGTTTAGAAAAGAAAAGCGGTTTTCGTTCCGCACGAAAACCACTTTTGTTCCATAAAGTAATAAAATAAAACCGCTTAAGAAGCCGCGAACACCGTCGCGACGGGAACTTCCGCCGCTTCGGGCTCGCATTTTTCAATGATATAGGCCATTTCGCCGCTTTTGAGCAGGCAGGCGTTGGCCTCATCGGTATCCAGGTGAAATTCGAGAGCCATCGCATCGCCGGCGCGGACAAGCACATTTTGGAAAACGACGCTCCGCTCGCCGCCGAAAGCGACGGTGATACGGTCCTTGTCCTTCAGGTTGAGCGCCTCTGCTTCCGTCGAGTGGATGTGCAGGTGCCGCGAGGCTAGGATCACGCCTTCCTTGAGGATCACCGATCCCTTCGGCCCGATCAGAACGCAACCAGGAGAACCGGCCAGGTCGCCCGAATCGCGTACAGGCGGTTGGAGCCCGAGCACAAAAGCGTCGCTCCGGGAAACCTCCACCTGGGTCTGCTTGCGCGTCGGTCCCAAGACACGCACATTCGGGATGACCCCTTTCGCTCCGGCGACGATAAGCACCTCTTTGCAGGCATACTGGCCCGGCTGTTTCAGAGGCTTCATCTCCGTCAGCGAATACCCGGCCCCGAAGAGGGCCTCCACATCAGCCTGGGAAAGGTGGATGTGCCGGTTCGAGACGCCGACCGGTACTTGCACGGGTACATTGTATTTCATCGACGATCAAATCCTCCTTCCCCATACTTCAACGGGCATACACCCGCATATATTACACATTAATTATACTCAAGACCGCCGAAAGCCCGCAAGCAGATGGAACAAAAAACACTTATCACAATCGTCATAATAGCGGCAAAAGTCTGACTTCAAGGGCAAAAAGAAAAACCCTCCGCAGAGGGTCCTTCTTTGCCAGCAATTATTCGCAGCCGCAACCGCACCCGCAGGCGTCGTCACCCTTGTCGACGACCTTGTTCAGTTCTTCGATCAGTTTATCCACATCGATGCCGTGGGCCCGGGCGCCTTGCCCGATGTTTTCAAAGCGAGCCGCCGAGCAGCCCAGGCAGCTCATGCCGAAGCTCATGAAAACGGGGACCGTATTGGGAAACTTGGCCACACACTCGCCAATACCCATGGTTTCAGTGATCTTCATTTGGCAACACCTCCTTATGGGAGCTGTCCGTACCCCCTGAGGGGTATTATACATCAGGTTCCAACTTCATGCAATGACATGGCCCCGCAGCAAAAACCCCATTTTTATCGCCTTTTATCGCGCCTCGGTACAAGCATTCCCAAGTTTCTCCCGTTCATCACAAGGTCCGCCCCCTCGATCACAAGGAGGTTCTTGGTTACATTGTCGTCGTCTGGATCGCCTGGATCGACTGCTCCTCTGTGTCATCAATCTCAAAGACCTGATCCAACTTGGTCATCACAAAAATCTCATAGATAACAGGAATCAGGCAGGCAATCCGCAAGCGCCCCCCATGCTTGAGCGTCGTCTTCAAAATCGAAACAAGAAAGCCGAGACCGGTCGAATCGATGAAGTCGACGCCGCTGAAGGCAAGGACAAACTTCCGTTTCCCCTGTTCGATGCACTGGACAACATGGCCCCGAAAAGCGGCTGCCCCCAATGCGTCGAAACCGCCGGACAAGGTCAATACCTCCACGTCTCCGACGATCCGGGAATCGTAGCGTAGCATCCCATCCGTCCTCCTTTCCGACAAAAGGCGCAGGCTGACCTTCACCATAACGATTTCAGTGAAAGCAAAAACCACCGGAGGTAAAAAAACCCCACCGTTCAGGCGGGGGTGGCTGTTCATCGCTTCGTCGGTTAGGCTAAGCCTAGGGAACCGAGAATCAATTCAAGGGAACCCTCTTCCGGGATCAAGAATAAAGAACCGGCGATCTGCTGCCCTTCCCCGACAAACTCGGTGGCCAGCAACAGCGCGTGGTCGCCAACCTCGGCGATGGACGTGAGCACCACGCTGATGATAGCCGCAGCCATGTCGATGGCCAAGGCGGGCACAGACTGCTCGAAGGTCAGCCGCGTAAACATGGACAGCGCGCTGAGGTAGGTGCCAGCCAGGATGTTCCCCACCTCTTTGAGGGCCGATGTCTCCATCTCGCCGATCGCCTGGGTGGTACCGGCAGGAAAACCCATCAACATATCCACAAGCGCCTTCGCCGAATCGATGGGCAACACAAAGAGCAGATTCGCCGGCGCCTTGCCTTCCACCCGCAGGTAGACGCCTGCCACCAGGGTTTCCGGTCCGCCCATGTGGTCGGCCACGTGATCAAAGGGCACAACCCCCAGTGAGGGGACTTTCATGTCGATCGCTTTTTGGACCATCTGGGAGAGGGCCGTCGCCGAGTTGCCGGCGCCCACGTTCCCTACTTCCCGCAGGGCATCCATCTGCAAAGGGGTCAAACTCAAAAAATCCATGGCCCCTCACTCCTTTGCCACACTCACCAACGCGAGGGCATCCTCTTCGGAGTCGACGATGGCGATCACCTTGTTGAGTCGAACAATTTCGAAGACCTGCCGGATGACATCCCTTAGCCCGAAAACAGTCAGTTGCAGGTTGTCCGATTGCAGTTGTTTATAGTAGGCCACCAAAGCCCCTAAACCGGAACTGCTGATAAAAACCACATCGGAAAAATTCAACACGATGGCTTCACATCGTTCCGTTACGGCTTCCGTCAAGGCAGTCTTAAACCGTTCGAGGCCGAGACCATCGATCTCGCCTTTCAGATCGACGATATTGCACGAGCCGAGCTTGCGCGTCCTGTACTCTAACACCCGCGCCATCCCCTTTTCTCAAAAAACAAAATTCATTTATCTTTTTCATTTCCACTTTTTTTTAGCATACCATCAGATCGGCGTTCTGGCAAGGTTGAGGCCTGTAAGGAACGGCGCCAGCAGCACCGCTGACTCATAGTGAAGGGAAAGACCCCCTGTCCCGCTCCAGGGGCCAAGCGGGTAGTCCGATAGGCGCAATCCCATCGAAGCAAAATCCGGCCCCCGTGAAGACAGGAGGATCTGACGAACCAGTTCATCCTCGCCGGCGTTCAGGATCCGCTGGCGGAGTTTCTCCGCCCGGTGAGAGACGGGACAGCAGAAATAGGTCCGGCAGACAAGAGGACGAAAGGCATGGCGGAGACAGCGCTGTTTGTCATGGTCAAAAAGGCCGCACCAACCCGACTCGGTGCGGCGAAGGGTGATGTCCATCATTCTTCCCTGGGTATGAATCTCTCCGAAGGCATCGATGGCCTGCAATAGGTCTTCCGCCGCCAGCGCCCCCGCTGCCCGGGCGCGCTCGGCCGCACCGGGCAGCGACAAGGCTAGGCGAATCGCATCGCCGATCGTCAGGGGGATCCGCTCGCGGCAGCAGTTCGGACAGCCCTCACAGGTGTCCCATCCGGTAAAATCACGGCCTTGGCGGAGACCGGTCCAAGCAGAATTGGAAAAGAAAGCCTCAACCGCCTCCAGGTAATCGCCCACTGTCGCGCCAGGGTGGCAGGCGGTCACATCATAACCGAAGCCATCAGGAAAATGTCGCGGTTCCAGAACGACCCTCGCCATCTAGACGGACTCCTCGAAATGGCCTGAGTGGTGCAGCGCTTGCAGCACCCTGGCGATCTCGCGGCAGAGGGGCGCCAGTTCCAAACGATCTGTATTCAAAGGCACGGGCCAACGGTAAAAAGCGTAGGCGCGGTGCACATTGACCACCTGGTCGGGAGCCACGGAGATCTCGAAGTTCACCTCGGGAAAGTTCTGATGGTCGACGATCCCCATGATGATGCTCTGAACGGTCCGGGTCAAAAACCCTGCCGATTCAAAGTCTTTGGCCGGGAAATAGTATTTGATCTCCAGTTCAAGGACGTCGGCCATGGCGCCGTCGCGAGAGAGGAAGCCGGGCAGCGTCCGAAAGCCGCTTGGCGGCGCCGCCTCATGGCCGTAGACGGAACGGGCCGTCATGACGGCATCCCAGACAAAGGCGATCTCCGCCCGGATCTCCGAACCGGCGCTCGCCCCCGTGACCTGGCAATAGCAACGAAATTCCCGGAGACAGGTGCTCGTCTCAATGAAATTCTGCACCTCAAAGGCTTCCAGCCCCGAATCCTCCAGTGCGGCCAACAGGTCATCCCAAACGTCTTCGTATGTCAGCATGCTAGACTCCTTGGTTGATTTTTCTGCCTCCGATCAGGCCGAAATGTCGTCATCGGCCCGGTAGCAGATCGACGCGCGCGGCGATTCCCAGATGCGGACCGTACCGACCCGGACATGGGGGTGATGCTCTTTCAGCCAGCCGGCCAGTTCATGATAAAAGTAAAAGGACAGGTTTTCCGCCGTCGGGTTGCGCTGCTGAAAATAGTCGTGCTCATTGATCATCCGGTGATCCAGTTGGTCGCAGATCGCCTTAACCGCCTTTTTGACTTCCTTAAAATCAATAAGCATCCCCAGATCGTCCAGTTGACGGCCCACCAGGGTCACTTCCACCTGCCAGGTGTGACCGTGCACCCGGGCGCAATCACCGGGGTAGTCCCGGAGATAATGGGCGGCGTCAAAGTGGGTCTGCACGATCAGTTCATACATGGGCCGATCCACTCCTCAATGCGTTTTCGAACCTCCTCCGGCAGGGGACCCCCGTCAGGCAGGATACGGCCCAGGCGGGCCGATGGCTTGCCGCTGCCGTGGAAATCGCTTCCCCCGGTGACATAGAGGCCCGTTTCTTCCGCCAGACGGACAAACTTACGGATATCATGGATGGAATGCTCCGGATAATAGGCTTCAATGCCCATCAGACCAGCAGCCTTCAGGCGCTGCAACAACGGCAATAATTCGGAATAGGATTGTTCGGCCAAGAAAATCGGGTGGGCCAGCACAGGAATGCCCCCGGCCCGGCGCAGCAGGGCGATCCCCTCCTCAGGAAGGAGCCGCTCCTTTGGCACATAAGCCGGCTTGCCGCTGCCGAGATACTGGGCAAAGGCTTCATCGACAGAGGCGACGACGCCCTTTTTCACCAGCACCCGGCCGAAGTGGGGTCGACCGATGACGGTGCTCCCCGCCTCCTGCGTCACTTCCTCCATAGTAATCGGAATTCTCAGCGACCGCAACCGTTCGATGATTTTCGGATTGCGTTCCTCCCGGTAATGGATCAGCCGCCGTAAGCCCTCCTGAAGGGCGGGATGGCCTGGATCGATATGGTAACCGAGGAGGTGCATCTCCCGGTGTTCATGGTCGACACTCAATTCCACGCCGGCCAGGACCTGAACGCCCAATTCCTCTCCCGCTTCCCGGGCCTCGGCGACACCATCGACGGTGTCGTGATCGGTCAAGGCCATCAGGCCCACCCCTTCGCGCTTGGCCAGCGCGACCAACTCTCGCGGCGTCAATGAACCGTCTGACGCGGTGGAGTGGGTGTGCAAGTCCATCTTTTTCATCCGGTTCTCCTTCCTGCCCAGTGCGCCTGACGAATCGGCTTATCCTACGGATTGGTGTATCCCGCGATTGGTCTATTCCATGGAACGGCCGAGCCAGCGGATGGCCGTTCCTCGCCGTTCAGCCTATTCCTATTAAATGACTGCACTATCATCCTTGACATCTAATCATTTGGCTAGTCCCGAGAAAAAACCTGCCGGGATCGTGAAAAAAACAGAGCCCTCGCGGGCTCTGCCTTTGCCTATCCGATTTTCGGCAACCTTTGGCCGGATCAGGTTACTTGAAGTACCGGTCCAGCATCCCTTTGAGCATCTGGGCGTGCCGGGCCTCGTCCTTGGAGGACTCATCAAAGAAATCGTGGGCAGCGTCGATATCGTTCTGCTTGGCCTCAGTGGCGGCCATCTTTTTGCCCTTATTGGCGCCGATCTCGCCGGCCAGCATCTTCTCCAGGTTCTCCTTCGTCGATTCGGAAATCATCCCGTTCAGTTCAGCGAAGTGGGCGGCATGCTCCGCTTCCTCCCAGGCAATGCGCTTCAGCACTTCCGCCACTTCGGGATAGCCTTGCCGCTGGGCTTGGCGAGCCATGGCCAGGTAGAGGCCCGTCTCTTGCGTTTCACCACGGAAATTGGCGTTCACAGCATCTTCCACGACGGTTCCTTTGGTGACACCCAGTTTCACTTCATTGACAAATTCCATTCTGCTAACCTCCTGTTAATAGTAACTGTTACTGTTTTATTTTTTTTTAGTATAGCCGTACTTTTTCCCATTGTCAACCATGATCCAGCATTTTTTTCTTCTTTTCCTTGGGTAGTATGGGCCGGCGGTTCTCGGCCTATTCGGCGGAAAAGAAAAACCGCCCTTCGGGATTTCGAAAGAGCGGTGGAGAAAAGTCGTTCCTAAGGGTCTTACCCTCAGGTTTTTTCTTTTTGATCTCGATTATAGGGGCTCGAATTCGTCCTTGCCGACGCCGCAGAGGGGGCAGACCCAATCGTCGGCAAGCTCTTCAAAGGGGGTTCCGGGAGCAACGCCATTGTCCGGATCTCCTTTGGCGGGATCATACACATACCCGCAAACCAGACAGCCGTACTTTTTCATAACCAGTTCACTCCTTTCTCGTATCCCATCCATCATAACAAATCAATGCAATCATTGCCAAGCCTGTCCAAAAATGACCTTATTCATCCGCCAGGGCAGCCAGGAACGCCTTCATTGTCCCCGTGGCTCCGGAAAAGTCACGTCCGCTCTCCATGGCCGCCTTCAACCGGTTGGCCCACTTCAGGTCGCCCATGAGGACCGCTCCCGCCAGCCGTCCGTCACGGAAGAAAAACCCTTTGTATTCCTTATCCCCTGCTTCCCCATCGCCCAGTATGACAATCCCCTCACCGGGCGAAACAGCGCCCAGGGAAAAGATTTTGATCCCGAAGACACGGAGCATGTTCGAAGGCGCCGCCGGACGATAGAGCGTCCAATCTTGTTGCGGGAGGACCGCATTGTGGCCCGCCGTTTTTCCCTGCTCGGCGGCGACTGGCCAGAGTCCCGGCAGGTTGCCCGTAAACTCGGCCACATCTCCAGCCGCGAAAATCCCGGGAACAGACGCCTGCATCCACTCATCGACACAGATGCCCCGCCCCGTGGCGATCCCCGCCGACCGCGCCAGATCCAGATTGGCCCGGATCCCCGTAGAGAAAATAATCAGTTCCCCCTCGACCGTTCGCCCGTCGGCGAGCCGCAGGCGAAGCACCCCTTCCCCTTTTTCGATGGCCACGCTGTTCGCCTCGGTAAGAAGGGTGATGCCCTCGGCGGCAGCCAGCCGTTCCAGGATCCGCGATCCCCCCGCATCCAGTTGGCGACTGAGGAGGCGTGGCCCATGCTCCACGACCGTGACGGCGATCCCCTGCTCGCGCAGCGTCCAGGCCGCCTCGAGCCCCAGGATCCCGCCGCCGACGACAATCACCCGGCTGCCGGGGCACAGGCTGGCGTTGATCGCCTCCACATCGTCCACTTGCCGCACCGTATAGACACCGGGGAGTTCCGTTCCCGGCAATGGCGGCAAAAAAGCAGAGGCGCCCACGGCGATCACCAGGCGGCCGTAGGGGATGGTCTCTCCGCTTTCCAAGGTGACGATGCGCCGCTCCGCATCAATGGAACGGGCGCGCCGCCCCATCAGCACGCCGATGTTGCGCTCGTCGTACCAACCGGGCGGGTGGATCAGGAGACTACTCTTTTCGAAGGGTTGTCCGAGCAGGAAGGAGAGCCGCAACCGGTAGTAAGGGTAGTGGCCTTCCTCCGTACAGATGGTGACAGGCCGTTCCGGATCGGCCTGCCGGGCGGCTTCGGCCGCCGACACGGCGGCAATCCCGCCGCCCAGGATCAAAAGTCGTTCCCCATTGCTCATCACGCGCGCCTCCCTATGTAACAATGCATTCGCCCGGTGGGAATAATACATGATTCGCACCGCCGCAACGATTGTCCTCCCGCCATTCCTGGATTGCCCCTTCGGTTCGTGGTATGATGGAAAAAGCCCTATCAAGGAGGTCCCGCCCATGTCCAGTCCACTGCAGCAGGCAATCAGAGATCGCATCCGGGCCGAGGGCCCCATCCCCTTCCGGGACTACATGGAACTGGCCCTGTATCATCCCCGGCACGGCTATTACACCGCCGGCGATCCCCCCATGGGTCGAGGCGGCGACTTTATCACCGCCCCGGAGATCAGCCCTTTTTTCGGCCGCGTCATCGGAAGACAACTGACGGAGATGTGGGAGCAATTGGAGCGGCCCGACCGCTTTGACATCATCGAATTCGGACCGGGGCGGGGACTGCTCGCCAGAGCCGTGATGGACGCCTTGACCGCCGGCCCCCTGGCCGATCGGCTCGTCTATCACCTCGTCGAGATCAGCCCCAACCTGCGCGATCACCAGCGGGAAAGCCTCGCCGGACTGCCGCTAACGGTATACCCAGATCCGGCTGAAGCCATACCGGGCTCCTACGGCTGGTCGGCGGCGGAGGCCCTCCAAAGCGGCCTCACCGGCGTGGTCCTGTCCAACGAGTTTCTTGACGCCCTGCCGGTGCACCGCCTGATCCACAAAGACGGTCGACCCTGGGAACTTTATGTGGCGGAAGCGCCGGCCGATGATGGTCCTTTTTGTTGGCATTACGGGCCTTTATCGGACCCCCGTCTGGAAGACTGGGTCGCCCGTCATATCACCAGGCAGGGCGTCACCCTTGAAGAGGGTCAGTTGTTCGAGGTCAATCTGGCCGCAGCCGATTGGCTGAAGGCCGTCGATCGCCTGCTGGCGCGCGGCTTCGTGCTCACCGTCGATTACGGTCACCCCGTCGAAAGGCTCTACAGCCCAGAACGGTACGAGGGAACCCTCGTCTGTTACCGCCGTCACCAGGCCGACGCCGATCCGCTGGAAGACGTCGGAGAAAAGGATATGACGGCCCACCTGGACTTTACGTCCCTGCAATCAGTCGCCTCCGAACTGGGCTGGCAGAACCTAGGGCTGACAAGCCAGATGTGGTTTCTCGCCCACTGGCTCCGGCCGGAAGACCTGCAGACCGGTCCCTCCATGACCGTGGAGGATTTCCGGCGCCACCAGGCCTTGAAAAAGGTGCTGTTGCCGGGGGGCATGGGCGAGATATTCAAGGTCCTCATCCAATCGAAAGACCTCCCGCCCCTCCCCTTAACCGGCCTCGGCGCGACAGGTCGCTAGAAAACAGCGCTCCCCGCGCGATGAAGTGTCAATCAACAGAAAGGCCGCTTCGGCACTGCTCATAGAATCCCCCGAAAAAGGCAAAAATACCAGACGCATCTGATTTTAGGTCGTCCGGTATTTTTTTTATGGAGGGATTGCGGAGTGATCAAACTGCGGCGGCTCCTGCCGCCCCGCACCAGCCTGTCACCACGCGTCATCGTTCTACTCCTGTCGGCGCTGTCCCTACTGGCGGGCCTTTACTACCTGTTGCCGAGCCCGCCGGAGGTCGCCACGGTTGCCGTCGATAAAGGGCCGGTGCATAAAGACCTCTGGATCAGCGGCGAGGTGCAGGCCAAACGGCAGAACACCCTCTTCTCCAGCCTCCCTGGCCCCATCGAGTGGACCGTATCCGAGGGAGAACGTGTCAATGAAGGCGAAACGGTGGCTCGCATCGCCGGGCAGCCGCTCACCACCCCGATCGCCGGGCAGTTGATGGAAAAAAAGGTACCCACCGGCAGTTGGATTCCGCCAGGAACGCCGCTGGCCGAAGTGGCCGATCCGACCGATCTGGTCATTCAGGCGATGGTCGATGAAACCGATGTGCTCAAACTTGCGCCCGAACAGCCTGTCCGGTGGACACTGGCCGGTTATCCGGGACAGGTGTTTTCCGGCAAGGTCCTCACCGTATCCCGCGTCATCAGCCGTGACCATGAGGGAAACAAGGGGTTCCGCGTCCTCTTGAGCGCGCCCCCCGGCATCACCCTCTACGCCGGCATGACCGCCGAAGGGCGGGTGATCCTGGAACAGCAGGAAGAGGCCGTCCGCGTCAGCGTTGACGCCCTCAGGGAGGAGGAGGGAAATCCCCAGGTCTACCTGCTGCGCAAGGGGCGAGCAATCACCGTTGCGGTGGAGACGGGAATTCGCAACGACAACTATGTGCAGATCCTCTCGGGAATCCAACCCGGCGACCGGGTGATCATCCCCGGCGACGTCAAACTCACCTCAGGCCAGAGCGTCCGTCCGAAAGGGTCGGATCGGCCGGGGTCAGCAGATGGGTCGAGTTCAGAGGGTGGGCCAGGGTCGGAGAAAGAGCCCAAGGGAGAGGACGGAACGAAGACATGAAGCCAATGCCGGAATCCCCAAAGTCTCCTTTGCAAAACAACTTGCAAAATAAATTGATAGAAATGAATGCCGTCGGAAAATCCTTCCCCTTCGGCACCAGTCGTTTGCAGGTGCTCTCCGGCGTCGACCTGACGGTTGCCTCAGGCGAGTTTCTGGCTGTCATGGGTCCTTCGGGAAGCGGCAAGTCGACGCTGATGAACCTCATCGGCTGCATGGACCGTCCCAGTGAGGGGCAGTACCGGCTGGCCGGACAGGAACCGGCCCGCCTCACCGAAGGAGAACTCTGCCGCCTGCGCAACACCCTGGTGGGCTTTGTTTTCCAGTCCTTCCACCTGCTCCCGCGCCTGACGGCCTGGCGGAACGTGGAGACGCCCCTCTTTTACGCCGGCGTCGCCCCGGAGGAGCGGCGCCGCCGGGCGAAGGAACTGTTGGAACGGGTCGGCCTTGGACACCGGCTGCACCACCGGCCAACGGAACTCTCTGGCGGTGAACGGCAGCGTGTCGGCATCGCCCGGGCGATGGCCAATGAGCCTGCTTTGATCCTGGCTGATGAGCCGACAGGCAACCTAGACCAACAGACCGGGCGGGAAATTCTCGAACTGTTCGCAGCCCTGCGCCGGGAGGGCAAGACGATCGTCATGGTCACCCATGACACCGATGTAGCGGAGTGGGCCGACCGGGTCGTCCGGATTAAGGATGGGAAGCTCTGTGCAACTGCGTGAATACATCCGCCTCGCCGCAGAGGGCATCGCCGCCCATCGGCTCCGTTCGGGGTTGACCGTTCTCGGCGTCGTCATCGGCGTCTTCGCCGTCGTCACCCTCATGTCTCTGGGAGATACGGTGCGGCGGCAGGTATCAGGGCAGATCGCCGAACTGGGCGCCGGCCTGTTGATGGTCATGCCGGGGAGAGAGGATGCCGGCCACGGTCCCGGCTTCATCACCATGAACCTCACCTTGAACGACGCGGACCGGTTGCGGCAGATCGACGGTGTGGACAAGGTCAACCCTAACCTGACCGTCCCGGCCCGGGCGGAGACGGCCAATGTCGGCATTGGCGTGACCTGTTACGGCGACAACGCTGACTTTCTCCCCGTTCACGGCTATGAACTGGCCAGCGGGCGCATGTTTCAAGCCAGCGAAGTCATCGCCCGCAGCCATGTGGTCCTGCTCGGCGCAAAAGCGAAGGAAACCCTCTTCGGGGACGCCGAGGCGGAGGGCCGCATGGTCCGTCTGAACGGCGCCACCTTCCGGGTCATCGGCACATTAAAGGAAAAAGGGCGGGCCCTCGTCCACGACCGCGACCGCATCGTCGTCGCTCCGGTGACGGCCGTCCAGGACTTCTCTGGCTTGAAAAACATCGGTGTCATCTTTGTGCGCGCCGAAGACCCCTCCCGGGTCCCCCTGGTGCGTGAGCGAATCCTCTCAGTGCTGGCCAAGTCGCACCGGCAGAAGGATGTGCAGGTCTTTTCCCAGAACGACGCCCTTCAGGTGAGCGGCAAGATCCTGGGCACCCTGACGGCCTTCCTGGCCTGCATCGCCGCCATCTCCCTCGCCGTCGGCGGCATCGGCATCCTCAATATTATGCTCGTCTCTGTGCGGGAAAGGACCCGGGAGATCGGCATCCGGCGCGCATTGGGGGCGACGCCTGGGCAGATCATGACACAGTTTCTCCTGGAGGCGCTCTTCCTGGGCGCCGCCGGTTCTGTCTTTTCGGTCCTGGCCGTCTACGGTCTGACCCGCTGGGCGGGCTGGGACACGGGCGGCCTGACGAACATCCTCTCCGGTGAGGCGCTGTTGCTCGGCATCCTGGGCGCCTCCGGCATCGGCCTCCTCTTCGGTCTCTACCCGGCGTTGCAAGCCGCCCGGCTCGATCCTATCGACGCCCTCCGCTACGAGTGAGAATCTGTACAGAAACAGGTGATGCTGCCTGGAATCGGTCTGCCCGGCCTGCAACGGCCTCGCCCGCGTCTCCATCCCCTGCCGCCGCTGCAGCGCCCTGATGGAAGACCGGGGGCGGTTGGAGGATTACGCCCAGCCCTACAGCCCCTATGATATCGATGATCAACTCGATGAGGCATTCCATAAAACGTTGAATAAAGACAGCGGCGGCGGTGGCAGCCATGGGCTCCTACAGGGGACCAATCGTCCCGAGCCGGGCAATGATTTCCCGGAGGCGTGCACCCATCTCTTCGTCTGCCCCCAGTGCGGCAGCGACCGACAACTGCCCATCCCACGACGTTTCATATGAAAAAGACGCGCTGGCATACTAATGGCGGAGGTGCTTTCGTCGATGGGAAGAATCCTGCGCATGGGCGTCATGGGCACGCTGGGACTGTTGGCGCTGGGCTTTGCCCTCGGGCTGCTGGCCGGAACGGGCGAACTGGGAACGACCGGCAAAAGGGGAATCAAGGTAGGGCGCTTTCGAACCGCCCGTTACCGCCGGCCAAAGGCCGCCTCGTAAGAGGCGGCCTGTTCCATTTCCTGCCACAGGGAATACCTTATAAGCGACAACGGCTTCGCGGAGGTGTTCCTTCATGCCCCAGTGCCCGCCAGCAACATTTCCCTATGCGATCCGGCCCGGCGACAACCTCTACGCCATCGCCCGCCGGTTCAACACAACCCTGGCCGCGCTGATCTCGGCCAATCCTTTTCTCGATCCAAACGCCCTCCCCATCGGAATGACCATCTGTGTGCCCCAGCAACCGATTTACCCGCCCTGCCCGGAAAGGAATTTCTATACCCTTCGACCGGGCGACACCCTATCAGCATTAGCCAACTTCTTTACCGTCTCTCTCGACGACCTCATTGAAGCCAATCCTGGCATCGACCCGGAGCGACTGTTTGCAGGTCAGGTGATCTGCATCCCCCTGGCCACACCGCCGGTCACCTGCCCGCCCGCGTCGCGGCGCTACCTGATCCAGCAGGGAGACACCTTTTTTTCCATCGCCAGGCGCTTCAACATCAGCGTTGAGTCCCTGGCGCGGGCCAACCGGGGGATCAACCCAAACGCGCTGTTGATCGGTCAGGCCATCTGCGTTCCCATTGAATGGGCCTAGCATCTAAAAGTCGAAAACCGTCCCCGTAAATGCAGGAACACACCGTTTTCCAAACATCCCCGCCATCCGGGCAAGGACAGAGAAGCCGGTGCAATGGCAGGCTGCCACCAGATCAGGGTTCAGTCGATCCAGTTCCTCCAGGGCGGCTTCCCGCTGAGCCTCGGCGACTAGGCCGAGGTGGGTGCCGCCGACGATGGCGCGAAGGCGGTCACAACCGGTCACAGCCAAGCCGTGGCGGATCACATTGATGATCCCCGCGTGAGCGCAGCCGCTCACCACCACCAGACCTTTGTCGCTCCGGTAGTAGAGCGACAAATCGTCAGGGTGATTATCCGGTCGCCCCTGATCATCGCGCAGTTGATCGTCGCCGCGCTCATATGGGGTCACCCGCGGAACAGTTCCGCTAAGCCAGAGGTTATCGGCCACCTGCAAGGGTTCTTCCACGAAACGAAAACGAGACATGCCGCCTGGCAGGCGCTCCGGTCGCCAGGGGATGCCGATGAAGCGCTTCTCTCCACGGCTGTGGGAGAAACGAACCTTGAATGCCTCCGGGGAGAGGTAAATGGGAAGCTCCTTACGGGCATGTTCGACGACGACCGGCAGTCCACCGGCATGGTCAAAATGGCCGTGACTGAGAACGACGGCATCGAGCGTCGAGGGATGGACGCCCAATCGGCTCAAGTTTTGAAGCACCAACCCCGACTGACCCGTGTCATAGAGGATGCTTTTGCCCGCCGTCTGGATCAGTATGGATAACCCATATTCCCCCAGCAAGGCTCCCCCGCTGGCTCCAGGTACGGTATTCTCAACCACTACGGTCAGCTTCACTTGCGCTTACTCCTTTCATCACGTAAATGCTTTTCGATTCCCTTTTTCTTCTAACCCTTCCCGATATCCTTTTTCTTTTCAAATTAACGATAGAATATCCCATAAAAACACTTTTTTCCGTCACAAAAATCAATGTAGCCGTGTTGATGATTTTCATGCCAAATGGACCCGTCTGCTGACAAGGTCAGAAGACGGGTCCATTTTACATAGATGATTCCCTTTTCCTTAACGGTTTACTTCCAATTGATATTTGTCGGTTTCTTTGTCTCACCCTTGTCCTTGGGCCAACCCCTGGCATTCAGCCGTTCATTGATGAATTCGCTGTAGGGCGTGGCCTCAGGGATGTCATGGAAATTGCCGGCCTTAGCGGCGGCCATGGTCGACTTCTGGGCCAGGTCGATGGACTTGGCCAGGGTGTTCATCGTCAGCGGCGTGTTGTGGAAGCCCATCGAGTTCTCAGCGGCCACGAAGTCCCAGTACCACTGGGCCGAACGGAGCAGCTTGCGGGCTTCCGCCAGGTCGGCGTCACTGGCGCCGGCCTGCATCGCTTTGTTGATGGACTTACCGGCCACTTCGGTCGATGCGCCGGCTTTGTTCAGCATCTCAAAGGTGAGGTCCTGCTTTTGAATAACGTAGTCGCGCAGCTTGTCCACCGGCTCGCGGTGGCAGACGAGACAGGACTGATCCATCGTCTTCAAGGGCGATGTCCACCAGTGGCTGGTGATCTTCTGGCCGCCCTGTTTCACATAGGGCATGTGGCAGTCGGCGCAACTAACGCCGTTGATCTGGTGGATGGAGCCCTGGAAGGTCTCAAACTCGGGGTGCTGGGCCTTCAAGAGCGGCGCGCCCGTCGCCGGCTGAGTCCAGTCGGCCTTGAAGTTGTTCTCCTTCGCCGCCACTTCGTCATAGTAGGTTTCAATGGCGGCGGGGGTGAAGCCCTTATCCCAAGGGAAGGTCACTTCGCCCTTCTTGGCCGGGTTGAAGTAGTATTCCACGTGGCACTGGGCGCAGACATAGTCGCGGAGTTGCTGCTGGGTGGCCTTGGTCACGTCCTCGCCGCGCCGCTTCATCGCATCGATGAATGCGGGCTGGACGACGCGCAGCTTCATCGTCTGGGGATCATGGCAGTTGGAACAAGTCATGCCATGGGTGGCGTTCTTCAGGTGCTCCTCGACCGGCGTCGTGTAGTAGGTTTCGCCCATCTTGGCGATCATGCCGGGCACTTCCGCCGATTTGCAGGTCAGGCAGGAACCGACCTGCTTTTTGCCGTTCGGCAGGCTCGTCACCCGCTTGACTGTGGCCAGGTCAGTCATCGTGTACACGTGGCCACGGTCTTCGTTGTATTCAAGGGAGAAGGCGTAGCCGCCGAAGAGGTTCTTCAGGTAGGGGTACTTCTCCAGGTGGCTGTCCTTCTCGAGGTTGCCGCCGTACTTGGTGCCGACGCTGCTCATCTCGGCGTTTTTCATGAAGGAGTCGTAGTGGTGGGGATACAGCTTGGCGAACTTCTCCAGATCCATCTCATCGGGCGCCAGTCCCGTGTTGACGGCGGACGCCGTCGTCGAGGCCGGCTTCCCGCCGCACCCGGCGACCACCACGGCCGCGAAGGCAACCAGCAGGACCGCCCAGATGGCGAGGACCCACTTCTTTCTGGTCATCGGCTCCTCTCCTTTCCGTTCCATGATCAAAGAACCATCAGTGCTGTTTTATGTAGTCGGCCGCTCTCTCCCATGGGGTGTGGAACGGTGGCAGTCAAAACAGTTTTGGCCGCTCCTTTCCGCTTTGGCCAGATTGGTCGGGGCCACCAAGTCGTCATGGCAACGCAGGCAGTTGCGTTGCACTACCTCTTTGCTCGATTCATAGAGCTTCAAGTGATCCGGCGGCGTCAGCACCGTGTTGATGAAAGCGTGCTGCGAACCGGTAAACACCTTGGACCAGGTTTTGGCGGCGTAGTTCCGCTGGTCCGTATGGCAGTCGTTGCAACCGGCCACCTCCCGGTGGGAGGAGTGTTGCCATGAGGCCATGTAGTTGTCCATGACGTGACAAGTCCCGCAAAAAGCGGAGTTGCCCGTCACCTTGTGCATGGCCGCCGTCGCTGTGCCAGCCGCCAGCAGAAAAATCCCTCCGGCGAGGATGATGATCTTTGTCTTCTTTGCCCTATCCACCCCGTCGTTCCCCCCTTTCTCCGGACAGATCCCCTTCCTTCGAACTTGCTGCTCACCCCTTCCGCCTTTTCTCTCAGTGTACGAAATCACCACCACATATTTTGTGATTTCTATCACCATTTTGGGGAAAGTTTCCACATTCACGAATTTAGAGGTTCTATTTTCTCGAATAATCAGTCATTTTCCTGCTTGACAAAAAAAAATCACTCCGGCTTCATTGTCCGGAGTGACCCTCACTTGTGTAATCTTGTGCTCTGTTGTGATCGCTTCAGAAACAAAATGCCCCAGCAAATCAAATCACATAGTCCGGCGCTGTTTCATGAACGACTTTAAAGGCCTGAAAGACCTTTCGCCGGTAGTAGAAAAAGTCCGGTGACGCCCGATCACAAGGGCGAGGAAGCGCCACATCGAGAACAGTGGTGAGTCGCCCCGGATCGGGCGACATGATGGCGATGCGGCGACCCAGATAGACTGCCTCATCGATGTCATGGGTGACAAAAATGATCGTCGGCCTTTTTTCCTGCCAGAGATAAAGGATCTCCTCCTGCAAACGCAAACGGGTGAAGGCGTCAAGGGCGGCAAAAGGCTCGTCCATGAAGAGGATATCCGGTTCGACGGCCAGGGCGCGGGCGATCGAGACGCGCTGTTTCATGCCCCCTGACAACTGGTGCGGAAAGCGGGCAGCCACATCGCGCAATCCCACCCGTTCGAGATGTTGCTCCGCGATCTCTCGCGCGTTCTTTCCATCTATTCCTTTCGCTTCTAGCCCGAAGGTGACGTTATCGAGGACCGTGCGCCAGGGAAAGAGGCCATAATCCTGAAAAATGGTGATATGCCGCGGGTGCGGGCCTGTGACCGGCTGACCGTCAATTGACAGTTCCCCCTCGGTCGGTTGCTCGAAACCGGCCAGCAGGTTCAACAGGGTCGTCTTCCCGCAGCCGCTGGGACCGAGGAGGCACAAGAAGTCCCCGGCGGCGATCTTTAGGTTGACGCCGGTCAGCACCGTTCGCGTCACTCCGTTGGGATCGCGAAAGTGCTTTCCCACGTTGCGAAGTTCGATTTTTGGCGATTCCGTCACATCCACCCCCACCCTCTTTTCCATTCGTCTGCTCTCCCTATCCATCGTTTCGTCTCTCTATCCCCCACCGGCGGTTGATCGAGCCTTCGACCAACCGTATCAACCGGTTGATCAGGAGTCCGAGCATCCCGACAATCAGCATGCCGACGATGATCCAGTCGGTGCGGAGAAAGTTGCGGGCGTCGACGATCAGGTAGCCCAGCCCCGATTGGGACCCCAGCATCTCACCGGCGACGAGGTGGATCCAGGCTGTGCCGACGGCGATGTGCAAGCCCGTCATGATCTGTGGAAAAGCGGCTGGGAAGACGACTTTTCGAAAGAGCATGCCCCTGCCGGCGCCGAAATTCCGGGCCACCTTCAGGTAGGTGTGGGGCACCTGCCGCACGGCCACCGTGGTAGAAAGGATAATCGGAAATACAGCGGAGAGAAAGATGATAAAGATCGCCGGCGGGTTGCCGATGCCGAACCAGAGCACCGCCAGGGGAAACCAGGCGATAGGCGATATGGGCCGCAACACCTGCACGATGGGATCGATGGCTTGAAAGGCCCCTGTCGACCAGCCCAACAGCAACCCCGTGGGGATGCCGATGAGGACGGCAAGCCCATACGAGAGGCCGAAACGCATCAAGCTGACCTGGATGTGCTCGCGAAGAACGCCGAGTTCGACCAATTCAAGGAGTCCCTCTAGGACAAGCAACGGCGAGGGAAACTGCTCGGGCCTGTAGAAGCAAGAGGCCATTTGCCAAAAGAGGAGACCGAGCAGCAGTGAGAATGCAGGGAGAAGATAGCGGCCGTTCACGTTCATCGACTGCTCTCTCTACGCCTTTGCCTTGCGGGCAAAGCGGTCATCGATGTACTGCTGGAGATCGATCCTCTCCTGGGTGATGCCGAACTGGATCATGTAGTCCTGGGTGGCCGTGAAATCAGCCATATTCGGAGTTAGATCAGTAAAGGTGACACGTCCTTTCGGCTGGGTCAGCACGTGTTCGATGATCTCCGCCTTTTGGCCGAGGTACTTGACGGAAAGGGCTGCCGCTTCTTTGGGATTGCCTTCGATAAAGGCCGCCGCCTTCGTCAGGGCGGCCACCAGTTCCTCAACAGCCTCGGGATGCTGGGCGATAACCTCCTCTTGCACGTTGACGGCGCAGCAGATGTGATCAGGCCAGATGTCTTTGGACAGCGTGAGGACCTTGCCGACGCCCTGCTTCTCCGCCTGGGCGCCAAAAGGCTCGGCCACGATGAAACCGCCCACACGTCCCGTCGACAAAGCGTTGACCATCTCCGGCGGCGCCATGTCGATGAGCTTTACGTCCCTGTCGGCCTGGATGCCCTTTTCGGCGAGGAGCTTGCGGATCAGGATGTTGTGGGTGGAAAAGCGGCTGGGGATAGCGATGGTCTTGCCGATGAAATCCTCCACCTGCGCGATATCGGGGCTGTTCTTGGCCGTCAGCGCTGAGCCGTTGCGGTGACCAAGGAAGACGGCCTTGATGGGGACGCCCTTCTGGCGCAAACTGATCCCGATCGGAGTGAGCGCAAAGGCGCCCTGGACGACGCCGGCCTTGAGCGCCTCTGACAGTTCGGCCCAACTGGCGAACTTCACCGGCTCCACATGGGCATGCTGAAACTGCGTCTGCCCATGCCCGATGATGGTCATATGGTCTGTGAGGGGGAGATAGCCGAGCTTAAAGTTGAGTTTTGCGCCGCTATGTCCGCCGGTCCCGCTTCCAGTTACGGCCGTGCTCCCCGCTCCAGCGCCTCCTGCCGTGTTGCCGACGCCGCAGCCGGCCAGGATGCCGCCGCCGGCGAAAGCGGCTGCGGCGATAACGCTCTGTTTCAAAAAGGCGCGTCGTTGCATCGAATGATCATTTCTCAAGGCAGTCAAGGCCACCTCTCCTCTCTTCCAAATCCTTCACGATCCGTTCTCCCAGCTCGACGGGGTCGGCGACGACCACCATGATCGAACCGAGCAGTTCCTGTGTCTCTTCCTCCAAAAAGCGGCGGACCTTGTCCGACCCGAAGACAGGGGCAGGCACGCAGTGGTAGGAGTTGAGTCCCATCAGCCGGAAACTGAGGGCTGCCCCAAGGCCTTTTTCGTTGGACCACTCGGGGCTGGCGAAGGCGAAGGGCATCTGCGTCAGCGGCAGCCCCAAGGCGTCGGCCAGCGCACGGAACAGCCCCGAGGCGCGGGCGTTGTCCAAGCATTCGCCCATGTGCCATACCGGCGGCAGTTTTTTATCGGCCAAGGCCGCCCGCAGCCCCGGTCCCGCCTTTTCCAGGGCCTCGGGGAGGCAGTAACCCAGCTTTAACAGCGGGAAGGAGGCGCAGCCGTTGGTCAGCACGAGAATGTCATTAGCCAGGAGCACATCGGCCACATCCTTGATCGCCTTTTCGTAGACCACCTTCGGGTTGTTGCAGCCGACGAGGTTGACGATCCCCCGGATCCGGCCGGCCCGTATGTGTTCGGCCAGGGCGGCGGCGCCGCCGAATTCGGCGACGAGGTTTTCGACGGAGAAGCCGATTTCCGCGTCGATGGACGTTTCTGGGATAAAGACGTTGGCCGCCCGGCGGCGAGGGAAGTTTTCTACGGCCATGGCTACGATCCGCTGCGCCATCGCACCGGCCTGATCGAGGTTGGCATGGTCGGCAGAAAAACCGATGTGGACGGCGCCGGGAAGGCGGCAGGAATCACTGGTGGTGACGACGATCGTATGAAAGCACTCGGCCACGTTCATGATCCCCGGCAGGACATCCTGCATATCGGCTACCCAGAGATCGAGAGCGCCCGTTCCCAGGATCAACTCAGCGCCGACGGCGTTGCTCAGGGGATGGACAGCGCCGTAGCGGTACATGGACGAGAGGCCGGAACAGCATATGCCGTAGAGTCGAATCCCTTCGGCCCCGAGCGCCATTGCCCGTTCGACCAGTTCCGGCGATTCGGCGGCCTGCACGATGGCCGACGCCATAACCGGCGAGTGTCCATGGATGGCGATATTGACCGTTTCCGGCTTCAAAGCGCCGAAGTTGGCCGCGATCCGCTGTCGCGCCGGCGGACCGTAGAGGCTGTCCATGGCGATGGCGGAACCGACCACACTGCTCCAGGCGAAGGCGAGGCCGCAACGCAGCAGTTGGGTCATCAGGTTTCTCCAGTCGCCGTCTGTCCCCGTTCCGGTGCGATGAAGCGCCTCAAAAACCTCATGGTAGGCGCTGATGGGCAGGATCCCCAACTCGCGCCAGCGGGCCACCCGTTCCGGCGGCGCCATGGCGGCCAAGGTCTGGTGCGGGCCGGGAACGGTGCGGGACAGATCCTCCAGGAGTTGGTCGGCGACACGGCCGGCCAGCTGCTCCAGCGATAACTCCGCTTCAACTTCGTCGATCCCGAAGCTCCGGGCGGCGGCGCGCACCTTTTCCACACCGGCGATGGGACGGGAAAAACGGCCCTCGGCAGCCGCCTTCAGGGCCAGCATGACCTCCCGCCCGCGGGCGCCGTGAGCCGACACGCCGGCGGCCATCCAGCGCAGCAAATTGCGGGCGACGATCACATCGGCACCGGCGCCGCAGACACCGTGAGGCGACTTTTCCGTGATCCGGCAGGGGCCCATGTTGCAGTGGCGGCAGCAGGTCCCGGCCAGCCCGAAACCGCACTGGGGCTTCTGGGCATCAAAACGGTCAAAAAGGGTTTCCACTCCCTGGGCCTCCAGGTGTGCCAGCATGGCCCGCACCCCCGGATCGGGGGTCTGCGCCATCACCTGTTCTTTCGTCGGAAAGCGCCGGCGATGGGCGTTTATCTCTTGCATCGTCATGGGTGAACCCCTTCCGCTGTTGTCTAAAGAACTGTCTGATCGGCAGTCCGAACAGGGTGATCGTCGAGGAGTTTTTTGGCGAAGGCGCGCACAGCGCCGGCATAGTCCCCGGTCAGCGGCGGCAGCGTTCCCTCCAGATCGGCGCTTCGAATCGCCGTATCCTCCGGCAGCGCCGCAGCCAGCACCCAATCGCCGAGGCCGGCCTGCACCTGTGCCCATTCCTGTTCGTAGCGCTGTCCGTTCAAGACCGGGTAAATCCGAGGGATCTTCAGTTCCTGCGCCAGTCGCCGGATGTCGAAAGCGCTCTGGATACTGCGCCGACCGGGCTCCAGCACGGCGACGACGGAGTCGATTCTCTCGACCGTCCCACGGCTCAGATGCTCCAGCCCGGCTTCACTGTCGATCAGGACGACCTCCTGCCCTGCTTGCGGGATTGCCTGCAACAGCCGCCGTAAGATGGCGTTCTCGGCGCAGTAACAGCCCTCGCCACCTCCCTTGGTCCAGCCAAGGGACAGCAACCGGTGACCGCCCCCCCAGGAGGCGCTGAATCGCTCCAGCAGATCGCTCACATCAGGGTTGATTTGAAAAAAACCCTCGTTTTGATCGGAAAGGCCTAGCCTGGCCCGGAGGAGTTCCTTCTGGCCGGCCAGCGGTGCTATCTCCTGACCCTTTCGACCATCTAGCGGCAGGGCTGACGCCAGGTTGGCGTCCGGATCGGCGTCCACAGCCAGCACACGTAAGCCCAAGGAAGCGAAATGGCGGGCCAGTGCCGCGCAAAGAGTCGTCTTCCCCACGCCGCCCTTTCCGGTGACGGCAATCTTCATCGTTCGGATCCTCCTATCGCCTTTCGTTGCCATCTTGGTGATGGTTTATTAATTCCGTGTAATCAAATCGGAATACACTAAAAACCATACCTTCATTATCTCGATATTTCCCCATTTGTCAATCGGATTTTATATAATTAATAAGAGACCCCCACAGCGGAAGAACAGCATTCAGGGGCAAAAGAAAAAACCTTCCGTCTTCAGGAAGGTTTTGATGACTTTGTTTGGCTACTTTTTCAAAAACTTGGCGATGCCGTCGAGAACCAGGTTCTGCACCGTCGGCGACTTCACCAGGTTCATCACTGTGCCCATGATCCCTTTCGAGGCCGGCGCAGCGGCAGCTGCCCCCCCACCTCCGCTTCCCAGGAACATGGAGGCCAGGTTCATCATGGCGCCCAGGTCGAGGCCGCCTGCGCCGGTGCCAGCCGGCGCAGGGGCCGAGGCGGCCGCAGCCGCCGCCACATCCTGCTCTTCCAGGCGGCGCATCCGGTTATGGACCCAGGTGCCCCGCTTCGGCTTGATGCCGAAATAGCCCATCGTCCGCACCATGGAATCGAGGGCGCCGTCGGCCTCTTTGGCCATCGATTCCATCCGGTGGACATTGGACTTGAGGCGGGCCACCTCTTTTTCGATCCGCTCCAGATCAAGCCCCTTCGACATCAGCGTGCGCAGCAGCGCCAGGGATTCACCACTGCCCCCGTCACCGCCGTCGACCAACCCGCCCCCGTCACCTGGAGCGCCGGCGTTATCTCCCGCCGCCACATTGCCACCCATAGCTGGCAAAGCCAACAGGTTGGACAGGAGGGAACCCACATCTGACGAAGATTCGCCATCAGCGCTCGTTTCGGTGTCGTTTTCGCTGATCTTGACACCGTCATCCTGAGAGGCTGACTTTTTTCTGGCGCGCTTCTTTCCGGTTCTGCCCTTTTCTCTTCCGCCCTCTCCGCCGCCGTCGCCCTTGTCCGGACGGGATTCCTCCTCCCAGGGAAGGAGAACCGACGTCTTCTTCGTTCTTTTTTTACGTTTCTTCCGGGTCCCTGCCGGGGCTTGCGAACGTTCCTCCGCTTCCAATAAGCTCACAATATCGCCGGGCATGTTGCCCCGGCGCCGACTGCCGTTGCCGCTGGAGCGGCGCCGGGCGCCTGTGCTCCGCCTCATGGCCCCACCTCCGGATCCTGTAGCGTCCAAGGATATCCACTATAGTGTACTGGAGGCGGAAAAAATTGGTGCTAACGATCTTCTCAACAACGTTGTCCGCCAAGGAGCCCGTCCAAAGCCTCAACCACGTCAGCGTCCAGATGTCTCCGATGAGCCATGTCCTTCAGCATCCCCTGGATAGCCGCTGTCTCCAACCCTTTGCGGTAAGGACGGTCGGCTGCCAAGGCCTCATAGACATCGGCTACGGCGATGATGCGCGCTTCCATCGGCAGCATCTCACCGGTGATCCCCAGAAAATAGCCGGAGCCATCGAGCCGCTCGTGATGGGACGACGCCCAGAGGGAGATCGTCTCCAAGGCCGGGATCTGGTTTAATATACAGGCCGTATAGTAGGGGTGGTTTCGCACCAGATCAAATTCCTTAGCCGTCAAGGGGCCCGGTTTCTCCAGGATCGCCTTGGGGATGGCAATCTTGCCAAGATCGTGAAGCAATCCGGCCAGATAGATTTGATGCTTGCGCGCTTCCGGCAAACCCATAGCGCCGGCGATCCGCCTGGACCAGTCAGCCACATTGCGGCTGTGGTCGGCCGTGAAGGGCGTCTTCACGTCGATGAAGCGCGCAAAGGCCTTGCCGAGCAGGTGCATCGTCCCCCCAGCCAGGGCGATTGTCTCTTCGGGACGGAAGCGGTCGACGGACCGTCCCTGGGAGAAGGCAAAGAGATCGAGGCAGAAGACGCGGTCCCGCAACAGCGCCTTCAGAGCGGCCACAATGGCTGGATCAAAGACGCCGGTGTCGCGATGGAAGTAATCCTCGACCCGGGTCCGCCAGTTCCAGAAATCGCGGCGCTCTCCGCCGACCCGTTCAGCGGCCACAGCCACGGCCAGAATGCGTGACACCAACGGAATAGCCTGCCCGCTCAACGCCAAGGGACCGCTGCCGTCCCACCGCTCCCGTCGCCGGTGCAAGGCTTGGTCAGCATCCATGAGACTCGTGACGGAATCGAGATTCCCTTCCTCTTCGAAAACCTGGCAGAGGGGGCAGAGTTGGTTTTGGGAAGACACACCGATATCATGAAGCAGAGCGGCGTAGTAGAGGGCGTCCCGCTCACCCCCGCCGATGCGAAGCGCCTGGGCCACATGGTCGGCCAAGAAAGAGATCGACTGGGCGTGCCGCAAGGGCTTGCCTTCCGCCAGGTCGATGGCCAGTGAAAAACCGCCGATCAAGTCGGGCAACGCGATATGCGCCGGTGTCGGCTGTTCTAACATCCGATGGAACGAAGTGTGGGCAAACTCCCTGTTGACGGACATGCAAACCCTCCTCTATGTAACACAGCGCCTCCCTGGTTTCCCCCGAAGACGGCACCATTTTCCTGTGAAGCCAGTCGTTTTCATTTTAATTGAAAACGATTTTCAACGTCAATGCAATTCCGTTTTTTCCGACAAAAGAAAAGGCGCCTCCGCGCGGCGACGCTAAGAACTTCATCAGTGATTCATATGGAGGGTTTATTATCAAAATAGATTGTAAACAGGCTATACGAGAAAGGAGATCTACTCATGCTCTCCAACGAAAACATCCGCATCCTCGCTGTGGAAGATGAAGCCGGCCTGTTGAAGCTGGTCGTCGCCTATCTGGAACAGGAGGGCTTCGCCGTCAAGGGGGCCGTCACCGGCCGGGAGGCGCTGCAAACTTTTAAAGACTGGCAGCCTCACCTGCTGGTCCTGGACCGCATGCTCCCCGACATCAGCGGCGAAGAGGTCTGCCGCCAGATCCGCCGGGAAAGCGACATCCCCATCCTGATGCTGACGGCCAAAGCGGGCGAGGACCACCTCGTCGAAGGCCTCTCCCTCGGCGCTGACGACTATGTGACCAAGCCCTTCAGCCCCAAAGAGGTGATGGCCCGTGTGCGGGCGCTCCTGCGCCGGAGCCGCGCCGACCGCTTGCCCCAGGCGGAGGAGTTCCGCTTTGACGGTGATCGACTGGTTATCCGCGTCGCCCGGCAGGAGGTCCTCAAAGCCGGTGAACCCATCTCCCTCACCACCGCTGAGTTTCGAATCCTCGTCACCCTGGCCAGGCGCCCCGGCATCGCCTACACGCGGGCCCAACTGATCGACAAAGCCATGGGTGAAGATTTTGACGGCTATGACCGCACCATCGACGTCCACATCAAGAACCTGCGCCAGAAGTTGGAGGACAAGCCCAAGCAGCCGCGCTACATCGTGACCGTCTTCGGAACGGGCTACAAATTCGGGGTGGAATCATGAGACTGCAAACCAAACTGGGCTTGGCCTTCGCCGCTGTCGCCACCGGGGCGATCATCGCCGCCGTGCTGCTCGCCAACCTCTCGGTGCGACAGAATTTTGAACAGTACGTTCACCAGCGCCACTACGCCTACTACGAGCAGATCGCCAACAACCTGATCCGCAACTATGAACAGACGAACGCCTTCTCTCCGGCGTCGCTCGATTTTTTCGGCCGCCAGGCGCTCCAAGAGGGCTACCGGTTGCGCCTCGAATCGGATACAGGAGACCTGATCTGGGAGAGCCCGGCGCCGGTGAAACACGGCCTTTCTCCCGACGAAAGCCAGTGGGATTTTCACCGGACCGATCTCTACGCAGGAAACCGCTTTCTCGGGGCCCTCTACCTCCTCTATCCGAAAGCGGAACTGACCTTCGCCGCAGCCGAACGCACCTTTTTAGGCCAACTGTACCGCGGCTTTGCGCTGGCGGCGCTCACCGCCGGCCTGCTTGCCCTTCTCGTCAGCATGCTCATGGGCCGCTACCTCCTGATCCCGATCACGCTGATGCGCGATGTGGCCGTCCGTTTGCGCGCAGGCGATCTGACGCCGGCGATCAACCTCGACCGGCGCGACGAGATCGGCGATCTGGCCCTGGCCATGAACCACCTCACCGAATCGCTGCGTCAACAGGAGGAACTGCGCAAAAACCTGACGGCAGACGTCGCCCATGAACTGCGCACCCCCCTCTCGACCCTGCAAGGCTACCTGGAGGCCTTCCGCGACGGCGTCTGGTCGCCGACGCCGGAACGGCTGGACGCCTGCCACCAACAGACGATCCGGCTGAAAAACCTTGTCAGCGACCTCGAATCGCTGGCATCGGCCGAGGCCGGTTTGGCTTACAACCTGGCGCCGCTCGACTTCTCCGATCTGGTGGCCAAAGTCTGCGAGAGCATGCGACCGCGAATTGAAAACAAGGGGCTGACATTCGAACTTTCCATCGGCGAGGACATCACCGTCCAGGGCGATGCACAGCGGCTCACACAGTTGATTGTCAACCTGGTGGAGAACGCCATCAAGTTCAACCGGCCTGCCGGACAGGTGACAGTCAACGTAAAAAAAAGCAGCCCGCCGGATACAACTGCCCCGGCGGACACTAAATCGCAATTGGAGACAAAAAAATGGGTGGTTTTACATGTTTCTGACAAAGGGACCGGAATCGCGAGCATCGATGTCCCTTATGTATTTGAACGCTTTTTCCGGGGAGACAAATCGCGCACACGCCTGACGGGCGGTTCGGGAATCGGCCTGGCCATCGTCAAAGCCATCGCCGTCGCCCACGGTGGTTATGCATCCATAGCCGAGACATCAGAGAGGGGCACCACTGTAGAAATCGCGCTTCCTATTCTTGTGTGCAGGCCTGGTACACAGGAATGATTTGGAGGCTATTTCCGTCAGGACCGGTCGGTTTGCCCATACGGATCGGCATCCACAGATACCTTGAGTTCGGGTTTTTGCCCGGAAAGATTCTTCCGGACACTCACGGCAGACGGCCTTATACCACTTTAATCTTTGCGTCGTGGTTGATCTCACAGGGATCCTCAAAATTCAACTTCAGTTGCGGCGTCAGCGCCTCTTCGCCTAGTTTTTCAAACCTTTTGCGCTTATGCAAAAGAAAAAGTATAGGAAGCAAAGGTGTTGCAGCCCTTTTCATCCTTCTTCATAAAATCTTCAAATCTCGGATTTACAATCAGATTAATAGACAAGTGACAAGGAACTCCCCTCAACGGAAACAGGAGGACATCGTGGACAACCGTCAAGAAAAACGACAACAATTTCAATCTGAAAAAAGCTCCGGCAAGTGGTACGCCAGCGCCATTGCCGTCACCGTTGCGGCGGCCATCGCCGCCTACGCCTTTTGGGGCGCCGCGCCGGAGAATACCGGCGGCAGCCAAACCTATAATGTGGGCGCCAAGGTCAACTATGCCGGAAAAATCGTTTCCATGGCCTATCTGCCTGCCGTAACGTCCCAAAACGGAAAGGTCGAACTCCCGCTGGCGGAAATCAAAGAAAAGGGCCTGATCCGAACGGAATTCAAAGACGGCAAGCAAAGGCTCCCGCTCATGGCCTACGTGGCGCCCAGCGGCCGCGTCGTTTCCGCCGTCAGCGTATGCGAACCTTGTAACGGCACCTCCTTCACCATCAAAAACAACCAGGTCGCCTGCGATACCTGCGACACCCGCTGGGACCTGGAAACCTTGAAAGGCCTTGCCGGCGGCTGCCAGTCCTACCCGCCTGACCTCTTGAACTACGAGGTGAGCGGCGACAAACTGCTGCTCAACGCCCAGGACTTGTCCAACTGGAAGCCGAGAATCTAAGACCCAACTGAAACTTGCGTTTCTCATCCCCTTTCTTGTTGGCAGGTTGACACCTGCCTTTTTTACACCCAGTGAGGAGGTTATCCCAGTGACGCTCTGGGACGTAATCCGCAAAAATCTAAAGCGCCGTTGGGGCCGGGCGCTTTTTCTATCGCTCAGCCTCTTTCTGGTTGCTGCCGTCACGACGGCCCTTTTCACCGCCAGCCGGGCCATGCAGGTCGAGGTGGCCGACTCCTATGATCAGATCGGCGCCAACATCTCCATCGTCCCGGCTCGGGACGACCTCTCCATTACCTACGGCGGCGTCACCTTGTCGCCTGATGAAGCAGGCGCCCCCCTGCTGACCGACGATGCGCTCGGACGGATCGGCGCCATCCATAACGCCGAGAGCATCGCCCGCGTGGCGCCGAAAGTGATGGGCGTCGCTCCCGTCGACGGCAACCCCTTGACGGTCATCGGCGTCTCTTTCCACGACGAATTGAGGATGAAAAAGTGGTGGACCCTCGACGGCGATACCCCCGTCGAGGCCACCGACATCATCGTCGGCGACGCATTGGCCCGCGAAAAGGGTTGGCAGAAGGGGCAGATTGTCCACATCGGCAATAGTTACGATGAAGCACACGCGGAGCGCGGCAAGGTTGCCAGGGAGAACGGCAACGCCGTTGTTGATCACCGCAGCGCCGGTGGTGCTTACCGCATCACCGGCATCCTGTTGCCGACCGGCGGCGAAGAGGACCGCCTCTTATTCATGGACTGGCGACAGGCCCAGCAACGCCTGCATAGGGGCAACGAGTTGACCTTCATCGAAGTAAGCGCCCTTTGCAGTTCCTGCCCGATTGAAGAGATCACCCGGCAGATCGGTCATGCGCTGCCGGGGACGGAGGTAAAGGCCGTCAAAGAGGCCCTCGTCGCCCGCGAAGCCATCGTCGACCGCTTCACTATCTTGAGCCTACTCGCCGTGGCCGTCACCGTGACCGGCGGGGCATTGCTTGTCTTCCTGCTCGTTGCCGCCGGCGTCCGGGAGCGGACCCGCGAGTTCGGCCTCCTGCGCGCCCTGGGCTATCGCAAAGGCCACCTCTTGCAGACCGTCCTGGCGGAAACGTCGCTCCTGGCCCTGCCTGCCGGGATCGCCGGGTACGGGGTCGGCTTGACCTTTGCCCGCTGGACCGCTCCCCTGATCGTCCAGATGGACATCCAAGTGGTGGGCAGCGCTTCTGAGGCGTTGATCGCCGCCGCCCTGACCCTCGCCGTTGGTCTGCTCGCTTCGTCACTCCCGGCCTGGCGAGGGGCCTCGAAGGACCCTGTTGAGGCGCTGCGCACACTTTAGAAATCAAGGTTACATCGCGATTGTTCCAACCTTTATTAGCTAGCCTTCCGAACCTAACGGCACATTGAGATACCGTGGCATAGGGCAAACCCCTAAAGGAGGGCTCCCCATGAGCGCCCTGGTGACAACAAAAAAACTCTGCAAAAGCTACGGCCAAGGTGAAAGCAAGGTCGAGGTGCTCCACGACATCGATCTGACCGTGCAAGAAGGCGAGTTTCTGGCCCTTGCCGGCCCCTCCGGCTCAGGAAAGAGCACCCTGCTCACCCTGCTCGGCGGCCTCAACCGGCCGGACAGCGGCGAACTGATCATCGACGGGATCGACCTGTACAGCCTGTCCGGCGAACGGATGGCCGATTTCCGCCGCGAATATGTCGGTTTTGTCTTTCAGCAGTTTCACCTCATGCCATACCTGACGGCCTTGGAAAACGTCATGCTCCCGCTGGCGACCACCGGCATCCCCGCACGGGAACAACGGCGCCGCGCCCAGGAACTGCTCCAACAGATGGGCCTCTCGGGCAGGGAGAATCACCTGCCGGGACAACTGTCCGGCGGCGAGCAGGAACGGGTCGCCATTGCCCGGGCGCTCGTCAACAAGCCTGCGCTGATCCTGGCTGACGAGCCGACCGGCGCCCTGGACAGCCAGACGGGCGAACGGATCATGGCATTGTTCGGGGAGCTCAACCGGCAGGGGATGACTATCATCATGGTCACCCACAACCCAGACCACCTGGGCCACGCCTCCCGGACCATCCACATGAAAGACGGGCGATTGCGATGAGCCCTCTGCAAATCATCATCGCTTCCCTGTTCCGGCGACCGGGCAAAAGCCTGCCCATCCTGCTCGGTTTCGCCGTCTGCTGGGCCACCCTGTTTTCCCTGATCACACTGTCCGATGGGGCGACTCAGGCGGCGCAACGGGAGACAGTCCAGGCCGGAAACATGATTCAAGTGACAACGCCGTCGGCATCGATCGCCTTTGCCTACGCCGGCATCCCTGTCACCTCCGGCGTTGCCGTGAGCGACCCGACTCTCCCCCCTGATGCGCTGGAGCGGATGAGCGGGACCGGCCGGCTGTTGCCCAAACTGGTGACGCCAGGCCGCATCAACGGCAAAAAGGCGCTGATCGTCGGCGCGAACATGGCCGACGAAATGGACGTAAAAAAGGGATGGCGCTTCATCGAAGAAACGCTCATCCCTGAAGAAAGGCCTATGAACGGCGCTAGGGAACAGGGGCTTTTTTACGTCGGTTCCACAGCGGCCGAGACACTGCAACTGCGTCCCGGCTCCCCCTTGCGGATCACCGGGGAAAAGGGCGTGATACTTGACGGGATCGTGGGCGCTGTCTTTGCGGCATCGGGAGATGTCGAAGACCGACTCATTTTCACCGATCTAGATTGGCTACAGCGATCGTTGGGAAAAGAAAAAACGCTCACCTTCGTAGAGATACAAAGTGAGCGCGACGGCGCGGAAGCGGCCCGTCTCCTTCAGGAACGCCTGGGACCGTCGGTCGCCGTCCAAGCGGATGCCAATCCCGGCGCCTCGTCCTCACGCCGGGAAATGGCCGCCAGCCTGCAGCGGTTCACATCCCTGGTCGGCGTGACCGTCCTGACGATCTCCTCGTTGCTGCTCTTCGTGACCATGACGGGGGCCATCGAGGAACGGCGGAGCGAATTGGGCCTATTGTTCGCCCTGGGCTTCCGTCCATCCCATGTCCGGCGGCTCCTCATCGGAGAGGGCGTGCTCCTGGCCGGAACAGGCGCTGTTGCCGGCGCCTTAATCGGTTACGGCCTCGCTGTTGCCCTTGCGCCCATGGTGATCGGAGCGGGCATTCCCCTTCCCTTCCCGGCGCTGCCCATGGCAGGAGGGACTTGCTTGGCCCTGCTGCTCGGGGCGCTGGCGGCCTTTCGACCGGCATCGCGGGCGGCGGTCAGAGAGCCGGCGGAGGCGTTTCGCTGACGGTCACGATAGAAAGCGGATACCCAAGATGTTTCGTTCCACTTTCCCATCGGCAACCAACTCATTGACGGCCTGATCTAATTCGGCCATCTGCCCGGCTGCAATCAGGCTGCCGCCGAACATCTGGACGATGAGGTTGTCCATCGTTGTCTCTTCCTGCTCCCGGATGATACGGTACACCTGGTCTTTGATGCGGCTCATGTTCATACCCCTTTACCCTTGCATGTCCTGACTGTCCTTTGACGTCCATCTGTCCCATTCGTGTCCGGTAAGAAATCAAAAAACTAGGCTTACGGAAATCGGCGCTTCGCTTGTCCTGTTGTCAAAAACGCTGCCTCCCGACGAGGAAATGATACCACAATCACAAGTCCAAGGCACCCTGAAAACAAAACCCCCGCCTGACGCGGGGGTTTTCCTTGCCAAAACATATGATTAAGAAGCCAATAGGTCTTAGAGCATCTTCCGAATCTGATCCAACGCCGCCTTGTCTTTCTCTGATACCTTCTGGGTCTTCATCAGTTGATCGAGCAGGGCTTTGATCTGGTTTCCCTGTTCCGGCGACAGGTAGCGCGTAAACTGCGACACCAGTTGGACGGCCTGGTTGCGCTCGTTGTCATTCAAACCCTTCTTCTGCTTCACCTTGTCGATGAATCCCTTGACCTGCTTTTCTTGATCGGCGCCGATGGGCAGATTCATATTGCCTTGATTCATCAACTGGCCCAGAACCTCTTTCAGGTTGCTCAAATCCATAACCCGCTGCCTCCCAAAAACAAAATCTCATCTGCGATCATGATATTAGGGGACAAGGCGACGGGTTCCTGATGAAGGAAATTGCTGGGGCGCAAAATGACCAAAAAATTTCCCGACCGTCGCCGGCCGGGATACATCGCTGGTTTTACCAAAAGAGTCCGCCAGGGGCTCTGAATCCCACATTAGAATATCCAGCCATCCGCCTATCCAGCCCCTCCAGGTTGAAACTTTGGCGTCTGGCGCTTACGGTCCACTTACGGTCCGTATACAGCGACAGCATAGCACCGCTGCGTTAAGGAACTGTGATCGCTCCGTTAACAATCAGCGACGCTTCGGCCAATAGCGATGACCAAGGTAAAAGAGCATCATGATCACCGGGATGTGCAGGCTCCACCAGGCCCAGCGCAAAAACTCGAAGGCCGTTCCGTCGAGGGGATTGCCCACCGTCCTCCCTCCTTCTCAAGGCCCGTCTATCCCACACCCTATGCGCCAACCTTTTCGACTAGAACCGGCGCAACCTCATGTTCTGCCGCCGGAACTGGCATGCTATAGGGAGAAAAGGGACTTGCCCGAAGGAGTGGATCGGCATGGTTGCGCGCCCTCGTGTTCCCTATTTTTCTTTTTTCTCGATCACCTTGTTTTTGTCCATTACCCTGTCTGTGATAGGACTTTTCCCGATAGGTTTTTTCCCAATAGGTCTTTTCCAACTCGAACTTCTCGCCCCTATATCGCTGCCGGCCGCCTATGCCGAAAAATCGCCGCTCCCGGCCTCGTCGACGCCCCTCGATTACCGGATCCAGTGCCGCTATTTCCCCGAGACCACGGCCATCGCCGGCCGGGTGGACTTGACCTGGCGCTTTCCCGGCGCCCAGCCGCTCGATCATTTGGCGCTTCACCTCTACCCGAACGCCTTCCGGCCTGACTCCACCTTCCAGAAGGAATCGTCAGGCAGACACCGGGGCTACACAGCCGGTCAAGGCGACGACGGCGAGATGGAAGTGACCCGGATCACCGCCAACTACGACGGGCAAAGCGTTGACGTGACCAAAGCCCTCCGCTACATCCAACCGGATGACAACAACCCGGACGATAAAACCCTGGCTGCCGTCGACCTCCCCCGTCCCCTGCGCCCCGGACAAACGCTGGAATTGACCATCGAGTTTCACACCCGGCTGCCCCGCGTCTATGCCCGCTCCGGCACGGCGGGACCCTTCGTCATGGCCGGCCAGTGGTACCCCAAGCTGGCCGCTTTTGAGCGCTACGGGCAGCGGGGCCGGACCCAGGAAGGATTCAACCTGCACCAGTTCCACGCCAACAGTGAGTTTTACGCCAACTTCGCCAACTACGACGTGCAGATCACCCTGCCCAAAGGTTACACCGTGGGGGCTACCGGCCAGGAGACAGCGCCCCCGGTGGAGCAAGAGGGCCTCCAGACAGTCCGCTTCGGCCAGGCCTGGGTTCACGACTTCGCCTGGTCCGCCGACCCGCGTTTTCGCCTCTTCACCCGCACCGTCACACCGCAGGGCGGGCGGCCGGTGGAGGTCCGCCTCTATTGCCAAAAGGATCATGTCCATACGGCGGATCGGCAACTGGACGCCGTCGCCGCCGCCCTGGAGGGTTTGGCCGCTTACGGTCCCTACCCTTACGCCACTTTGACGGTGATCGATCCGCCCAACGACGCCCCCGGCGCAGGCGGGATGGAGTATCCCACCCTGATCACCGGCGGCACGCCGAACTTCCCCGACGAACGTTCCGCCGAGCCGGACCGCGTGCTCATCCACGAAGCGGCCCACCAGTACTGGTACGGCCTGGTTGCGAGCAACGAGTTTGAGGAGGCCTGGCTCGATGAGGGACTGACCACCTACGCCGAAGGCAAGATTCTTGAACGTTACAAGCCGGACACGCGCATTTCTGTCCGCTTCTTCGGCATCCCGCTTTTAGACCAGCCCTTACGGGACGGCTGCCCAGGGCTCTTTCGCGCCGCCCTCGGACCCTGGGTTCCCGACCCGATCCGGCTGGACTCCTGGAAATTCGCCTCCGAGCAGTCCTACGCCGTCTCCGTCTACAACCGCGCCGCCCTCGCCCTCTATTCGCTGGAACGGCTGATCGGCGAGGAAAAGATGCGGGCGATCCTGTCAACCTACTTCAGCCGCTGGTCTTTCCGTCACCCTGGGACGAACGACTTCCTGCGCATCATCGCCGAAAAGGCGGGCGATCCGGCAGCGAAGCTCTTTCAACAGTGGCTCTCCACCCCCGGCGCCCTTGACTACGCCGTCGGCCCCGTCCGAATGGTGAACACCCCTGACGTCCCCGCTTGGACGATCCGTATCGACCGCCGGGGCGAACTGCGGGCGCCTGTAGAAGTGGCGATCATCGGAAAAGATGGGCAGGCGCAACGGTTTCTCTGGGATGATGGGGAGCGGTACAAGGAGTTTACCCTGTCCAACGCTGCGCCAGAGGCCGTGGTTGTCGATCCTGGGGAGAAACTGACCTTGGATATCAACAGGTTGAACAACTATTGGGCGAAGGAGCAGAACAGCGCGGCGGCGGTACGGTGGTCGCTTTTTGTGGCGAGTGTTTGTCAGGGGTTGATGGCGGTTGGGTTTTAGAGCAAAAAAGCGACCTCGCCTGTGGTTGCGAGACCGCCCCCTGCTTTTTAGAGACAGACGTCATACTTTGGCAATATTTCGGCTTCAACAAATACCAGCGAACAACCAATCGGGGTTGCTTCATTGTTGCCGGCAATTGTTTTTATTTTATTCCACTTTTCTTTCCACATGAGTGAACACCATATTGCCGGATACTTCATTCACATAAAATATAATTCTCAATGATTCTCTTCTCTTAAAATTTTCAACATCGCCCTTGACAATTAAGGTTTTGATTGCCTCAATCACACTCATTCCGTTTTTTATCTCGTCACCCATCTTGTTCATCACATACGTCATGGGTTCGGAGTATGTCTTCTCATCATTTGGGGTAAAGTCAATTGACTCAAATTCATATTCCGAAAATAAGTACTCTGTCAATAAGACATCGTACATCCTTTTGCCGTCTTTCCAGTATGCATTTATTTTTTGCAAGTCATAAAAACAGGCGCTCGTATAACTCCAGGGTGTTGCCGTATAATTTTCTCCGTCGTACTTCCACTCTTTCGTGGAGGAGTGGTCAATACCTTCCCATGCAAAATGATCTTTTGCCACTTTCTCCACATACTCTTTCGACATGACAGGGTTTACCCTATAGTCTTTTTTTGAAAAAAAGGCAAACATTAAGAAACTTCTCAAGTCAGGGTCCTCTCCCTCAGAAAGCTCCGGCAGATGATCAAAGCGTTTTTCTAAAGCCAGATCAAAGTAATCAGCTTTTTCCTTTTCAAAGGCTGGGCTCTGGATAACCACCTGATCATTGGCGTAATGGACATGAATATCAAAGGCCTCAGCGATATAACGAAGGGGTACCATGGTGCGGTTATTAACCATTACCGCGTCGCTTTCAGGAATCTGCTCGCCGTCGATCACCAGAGACACCGCCATTACCGGCTGGCATGTCGCCATCAGCAGGCAAACGGTGAGCGTCGTTGACACAAGCTGTCTTTTCACGCCTTACACCTCTCTTGACTAAATGGTAATAATATTTTCGAAAAATGTCTTGGCTCTCCTTTTAATGTCAAAAGAAAAACAGCCCGGTTATCGCACCGGACCATCGAAAAGCCCAGGACTTCCATCCTGGAGCGTAAATCAACGCCTAATCTTTTTCTCCTTCAAAGTCCTTCCTGAAGGATGCCTTTAGTGACGCCTGCCTTTGGTTTCTGCCCAACAATATTACCCCAACCGTAAAAATCGCGGGCACCACCCATCCCAGAACCGGCATGCCGACGATAAATCCCTTCAAGAACGGCTCACTGGTTACCATCGAACCGGCCGTCCAGGCGATGACACCCGCGCCAAGATACAGGATGATCGGGAACCGTTCCACCAATCGAATAAAGAGGGTGCTGCCCCATACGACAATGGGAACGCTGATCAATAGTCCTAAAACCACGAGAAGGAAACTGCCATGGGCAGCGCCTGCGACAGCGAGCACATTGTCGATGCCCATAACGGCATCAGCGACGATGATCGTCCGGATAGCGCCCATTAAGTTTTTTTCCGACTTGATGTCATGCTCTTTTTCTTCGACGATCAACTTATAGGCGATCCAAAGCAGCAGCAAGCCTCCTATCAAGAGCAAACCGGGAATTTTCAACAGCCATACGACGGCAACCGTAGCGGTCGCGCGTATAACAATCGCCCCTACCGTCCCCCAGACGATGGCCTTTCGCTGATGTTCCCTCGGCAGGTTTCTTGCCGCCAAACCAATCACAATCGCGTTATCCCCTGCAAGCACTAAATCGATGGCGACAATGGCAAGCAATGCGCTGAAAAACCCCGGTGTAATGAATTCCACACCCCACTCCTCCTTCGTGCTTATGGTGCTTATTTGTTCGAAAAAGAATGATTTGAATATAATTCCAATGTTTTTGCCTAGGCGAACCTTCTTTCGGCACGAAAGCAAAACCGAAACCGTAGGATGATAATAAACAGAAAATCACTCAAAGGAGGGAGTACAATGTCATACAGCCATTCTTCAAAGCCGTCGCAACCTTGTCCCCAACTTCCTGGGACACTCGTCAGAATCTTTCTCCCTGCGGGAACTGATGTGAACCTGCTCAATCTTCTTCAGGTGCTTTCTCCCAGCGGTGTTTGCCTGATCGTGAGATCACCGATTTTGGGGTGATTCACACAGTCAGGGGCATTTTCTCCACCACCGAACCAACGTAATTTTCCTGAGTGTGCCCTATGGTAGGCACACTCTTTTTTTCCAGACCGCAGAACCGTGATCGTAATCTTTCTCTGGACAAGTTTCCCACTCAACAAGAGACGCATACTAATGGGTTGAAAATAATGGAAGGGGCGTTGCCAAATGAACGGCGATCACAGCCGCACATGAATCTGCTGAACACCATTCAGCACTGTGAAGCGGTATGCGAACACATGGTGACTTTCGTGGCCTGCCGTCAGGACGTTAATCAACGGACAAGACAGTTGCTTTTCTTGCGCGACTGTGCGGACATCTGCGGTCTGACCGCCAATAAAGACAAAAGCGTGGCCCCCCGTTGAGGTTCCACGCTTTGTTGATTTTGGGGTGATGAATCCATGCCATACCGCATTGCCGTCTCCGTGAGCAAACGACGCCTCTATCTCTATCAAAACAATCGATTGACAAAGACATACCCCATTGCCGTCGGAAAGATGCTGACGCCGACGCCCACCGGCAGTTATAAAATCATCAACAAACAACCGAATCCGGGCGGACCCTTCGGCGCCATGTGGATGGGATTGAGCAAGCCAGGTTACGGGATTCACGGCACAAACGCTCCCGGTTCCATCGGCCGGGCCGTTTCCCTCGGCTGCATTCGCATGTACAACAAGGACGTGCTCGCCTTATCCAAGATCGTCCCCATTGGGACGCCAGTCGTCATCAGCCGGTGAGACAAGACATACTCGCTCTGTATCGTCACTTGCCTCTCAAGTGATAGGGCACCGAAGCCACGATGATGTTCTTCTTCAGAAGCAAAACCGTCCGCAGCAAGAAACCGGTCTGGTTATGCAACAGATAGTGCCACCAGGTATGGGTGACGAACTCCGGGATGATCACGGTGATGACCTCGCCCGATTTCAATCCTTTTTCCAGTTCATCGATATAGTTGACGAGGGGATTGATCAATTCCCTGTAGGGCGACTCGACGACAGCGAGCTCGAAGTAGATCTGTTTCTCGGCAAGTTTTTTCCTTAACTTTTCCGCTGTTTCCGGGTAGGAGGAGACATGAACGATGGTGACGTCCGTATCCTCGTTAGACATGGATTTCGCGAATTCTAATGCGTTCAGCGCCGGTTTCGACAGAGAGGACATGGGAACCAGGATGTGGTTCTTCACCACATAATAGGGGGTTTGGTTCTGCGAGGATAACTCACGGGCCATATCGGTATAATGCTGTTTCACTTTTTGGAATATCCACACCAGCAGCGGTATCGCCAAGAGCACCAGCCATGCGCCGGCCATAAACTTGGTCGATGCAATGACGATGGTCACGACGCCAGTGATTGTCGCACCGACGCCGTTGACGAGGGCATTCCACTTATACCCCTTCGGCTTCAACGTATTCCATCGGACCACCATGCCGGCCTGGGCGATGGTAAAGGCCAAGAAAACGCCGACGGCGTACAGCGGGATGAGGGAATGGACAGAGCCGTGAAAGATCACGACCAGGATGATCGCGCCGGCGCACAGAAGCATGATACCATTGTGAAATACAAGACGATCTCCCCGAAGGGCGAAAATGCGCGGGATATACCCTTCCGAAGCCAGTTTCGCCGCCATGATCGGGGCGCCCGCAAAAGCGGTGTTGGCGGCCAGGATCAAAATGATCGCCGTCGCGGCCTGCAAGACATAGTACATGAGGTTCCTGCCGCCAAAAACGATTTCGGCGATCTGCGAAACGAGCGTCTCCCCATGTTGAGGCAGCACATGGACCCAACCGGCGATCATGCTGATGCCCCCGAAAAGGATGACCGAGAGGCTCCCCAAGGCGAATAAAACCTTAATCGCGTTGCGTTCTTTCGGCTCTTTGAAGGAAGGGACGCCGTCGGCCACCGCTTCCACGCCGGTGAGCGCCGTGCAACCTCCGGCAAAGGCCTTTAACAAGATCCACACAAAAATCAGGTTCCCCAGATTGGCTGCATGTTCCTCATAGGGTCTTACGTCAGGCGCAAGGTCTCCCGAGAGATAGCGGTAAAAGCCGGTGACGATCAGCGCCAGCATGGAGAGAATAAAGAGATAGGGGGGGTAGGCGAGCAAATTCGCTGATTCACTGATGCCCCTCAGATTGATAATCGTCAAAAGGACAATAAAAAAGACTGCGATATACACAGTATAAGGGAATAGCCAGGGGAATGCCGAGGTGATGGCCGCCGTTCCCGAGGATATGCTGACAGCGATCGTCAACACGTAGTCAATGACCAACGACGCCCCGATGATGCAACCGTAGGTGGGACCGAGGAACTCCTTGGCGACGGAATAGGCGCCCCCGCCCTCAGGATACGTTCTGATTACGTGTGTATAGGAGAGGATCACCGTAAGCAGGAGCAAGACAATGCACAGCGCGATGGGCGGCAGGTAGTGAAAGGCGATTTGTCCGATCACGGCCAATACAAGCAGGATTTCCTCCGTCGCATAGGCGACAGAACTGAGCGCGTCCGATGCGAAAATCGCCAATGCCTTAGGCTTGCTGATCGTCTCATGGGTCAGTTGCCGGTTATGGAGTTTACTCCCAATCAGTAGCTTGCGAAGCAAACTTGCTTCCTCCCTGCCAGATCCTCATTTTACATGGATGTAGTCTACTCCTAGGATTGGTTTTTTTCAATCTCAAAATTATTATTTCTTCGGCCCCCGCCCGAAAAAACAACAAAGTCCAGGCACTTCTCGTCCTGGACCTTGTTGGAGCGGCAGAATGGTATGAATCCAACTTACCCTATGAAACTAATGGCGCAGCGCTTGTCCTTGACCTTCAGCGGCCCTCGCCCATACTCCGCAAAAAACCGTGCCATTCCGATTTCTTTTAACTTCTTTTCTTCAACGGGACAGGTTAAATTGAGCACTTCTTCCTCATCAACAGCGGCCATCACTTCATGACAGCCTTTACGGCTGCAGGCGTAAAGGTCCCAGCAAAAGGCTTCAGCAGTTTTTGTCACACTAGATCCGTCCTTACATATTTTTATGCCCAAAGCTCCCGATCCTCACTGGATAAAAAGGATAAAGCATCGTAAAGGGCACGCTTGATGCATGCCTTATTGGTTATTACGTTTCTGTTTTCAATGGCTTACACATGTTTTTTTGGAAACCCTATTCGGCGCAGAGCGGGAAAAGCGCAGTTCATGGAGGGCGCCAACAAATCGACCCCGCCCGCTTGGGCGGAGTCGCGTTTAACAGGCAATCTGATTTTTTCCTGCTATCTTTGCTTCATGCAATAAGTTCTCCGCTTTTCGGATCACGTCTAAGGAGGTTTCATCGGTAAGCTGGACCAACCCGCCGCTGACAGACAGGCTAACATCATATTCAGAAATCGCCTGGATTTTCGCGACGATGGTTTCAGCAATGGTTCGAGCAACCTCCAAGGAGGTGTCCGGGAATAACAGGATAAACTGCTTTCCGGCGTATCTGCCGACGATGTCATCTTGTCGCACTGCTGAACGGAGGACCTGAGAAACACTCATCACAATGCTGTCTCCTACGCTCAGACCATGTACCTCGTTGATTTCGCCTAGATTATCCAAATGGAGCATCAATAGGCAGAGGCTCTGATGGGTTGCTTTGGATTGAATAACCTCAACCTCAAGGGTGTTAAAGATAGCGCCCTGATTGAGCAAGCCGGTAAGACTATCGGTCACCGCTTGCTTTTGCAGCAAACGGTTGCTCAGTTGCAGTTCCAATTCGTATCTTTTCCGAGCCGTGATATCGATGACGAAGGTTACGTTCTTCGTTTTCCCGTCAGACCCGCATATGGCGGTCGTTTTCGAGTAAACCGATATTTTGCTCCCGTCTTTCTTTACGACTTCCCATTCGTCTGACAGTTCGCTTTTGTTCGAGATGATCATGCTGTGGGCGGAAAGGACCATCTCGCGCGTTTCCTCGGGGCAAACGACGGTAAAGCTTTTTCCGATTAATTCTTCTCTTTGGTAACCGTAAATCGAACAGTACGCCGGATTCACTTCCTCATAGCAGCCCTGTTCATCGGTGATGCAAATGCCCACAGGCGCCGAATCTATGATTTTATTCAGCTCTTCTTTTGATAGAAGCGAGTAGTCCATGATGCGATCCTCCGGAGAAGTTGTTTGATCTCATTGTAACATAGTTAAATGATTGATACAGTCCTTAACTTGGACTGATTTACCCCTCCGAATAAAACGAGCAGGCGCTCTCTTCCTTTTGACGCCCATACATCCGAAATCGACTCCTTCTGAATACTTGTGATGATTACTGGATAAACTGAAAAAAATTTCTGGAGCGAGGTCGCCTAATGGAAAACTATGAGTTGATTCAACAAACAAGGGAAGGGCTCTCTGCGTTGGTGCTAAGCCGGTACTTATCTACCGAGTTGTTTACCTTTAACTGGTGGTTTTTATTGGCCATACTGATTGGAACCTACGCGCTTTGGTGGAAAATCATCGAAAAGAAAAGGTTACTGGAACTACTGTTATTCGGCTCCTTTATCGCTGTATCCGTTGGATTCGTCGAAGGAATCGGCACAACCTCGGGCATTTGGGGATATAAATATAAGCTCGTTCCCATCGTTCCGTCTCTTTTCCCTTTTGACTATACGTTAGTTCCGATCATTTACATGACCATTTACCAGTATACGACCTCCTGGAGAACCTACTTTACCACGACTTCGGTGGCTTCGGCCCTGTATGCCTTTGGATTTAACCCGCTGTTAGTATCGATGGACATCTTGCATATCGAGCATTGGAACCACATTTACAACTTCATCCTATTGCTCACAATTTCAAATCTGGCTAGGTTCGTGCTATTGTCTGACAATTTTCCGCTGAAGGAATCAAGAGTAGAGACTTGCTCAGCCCCATTTTGCAACCGGCGACACGGCCCATCGATCCGCCCGAAGGGAGTAAGCAAAAAGAGTAATTATGAAAGTATCAAGCCTTCAGCATACAGCGGGCCGGACACTTATTATCTGAAGGATTGGCGCAACTGGATTCCCAAAGTCAAACCATCGGCATATATTGCCGGCAAGGCCGATACAACCAAAGAAAAGGTATAGCGAACGTTGCAATGTATTTTAGGAGAAACTGGGGAATACTTTTCTATGCCGTCTGGTGGAAATATGTAGACTATGCGGCTCAATCTCCGCAGGGATAGAGGAAAAAAGAGGACTAGAAACACATGACGCCACTGCTAACTGAGGGCAGTGGCGTCATTGTTATTACCATCTTTCCAAGCTAAGTGGTTAACACCAACAGTATAGGAAAGGCAACAACGGCGAATGCCAACACCCAGGTAAAGGCCCCGGCAGGCTTATGACCGCTGCGCCACAAGGTGGAACCGTAATTCAGGGTATAGAGGGAAATCGCCAGCAAGGTGAGCGCTGCTGCGAGACGGACAAGCATTTTCCATATTCCTTTGCCTCTCATCGATTACCTTTATCTTGCGTCTCCGCGAAGGGCTGTATCCGCAGACCCGGTCGACGGATTTCAAACTCGATATGGATCTCATAGGTGGCATTGGAAAAGCGGTTTTTCCAATCAAGTTGGTCAAACTCCTGCATCGTCAGTGTTCGCATCTGAATAAACCGGGCGATATAGAAGGGATCTGCCTTTTCTTTCTGCGCCTTCTTGATCAGTGTGTCGATTTCCTTCGTTATTATTTTCACCGTTTGGTCTTCAAATAAGGAGATGCGCTCGGGGCTCACAAACTGGTCCAGCGAAGGAACAGACATCAGCTCCCCTTCCAGAAACAAGCGAATATCCAGATGGGGCTTCTCCCCCTCCCATGTCACATCGATCCCCGGCTCTTTTGCTCTTCGAATCTGGACGGCAAAGGTTCCTGGACGACCGGGAGATTCAAAGACCCAGATGCCGCTCCGATAGGTGTCGCGGAGCAGACCGTAGACGCGGGCCTCCCAGCCGGACCACTTGTCGATCAGTTTTCCCTCTTGCATGACGGCGACGCCGAGAAACTCGGACGAGTTGCCGCCGGAACGATGAAGCGGTTCAAGGGTTTTTCCGCCCGGTTCCTCATTCTCTTCCATGAGCCCGTGGTATTTCTCGGTCGGCATCGCTTTCACCTGACCGTCTTTCTTTTCCGACGCGACGGTCGGGTTGATGCCGACTATCGGGAGGACCGCATCGGACTGTTTATTCTCCACTTCGCTTAAAAAATCATGGAGCGTCGGCATCCGGGAATAGCCGAAACGAATCACGCCGCGGGCGATGCCGTCGACATACCGGGAGACGCTTTTTTCCAGCACCGGCGCCGCCGTCAAAAAGACATCTCTCGCCGGCCCGTCTTTGGCGACCCAGACGAAAACGGTGCGGCGAAACTGCCGGAATCGTTCCACTACATCCAGATAGGGCAGTATGCCTTCTTTCGCCAGTTCCTCTCCAAAGATGATGACCCGGAGGTGCCGGAAATCGATTCTCCGCTCCACCGTGGCTTCCGCCAGGCTGATGGCTTCGGAAATCGACCGGGCCGTGATCGTGATCGGCTTTGATGTCTCCCCAATCGATTCCCCCTGGCCTTTTCCGGCCTCGGCGCCAATGTTTCCGGGGACGCCGATCCGCATGATCACATCGAGTTGGTTGTCTACGCTGCGATCGACGCCCATCGTTAAAACGAAGGCCAACGTCTCCAACTCGTTTCGGTCCCAACAACCGGTCTGCAAGGCGAGCATGACGCAGAGCGTGGCCGTCCATCCCAACTTCCGCAACCAGCTCTTCACCCAAGATCCTCCTTCTCGCGATAGAACAACTTGCTCCAGAGCAGCAGGAGCGCCGGCAGCCCGAAAAAGGGCGCCTGGAGCAGCAGGATCATCAACGAATAGGTGTTCACTGCGTCGATGGCGCGTGGTGGAACAAAGGCGACACAGACGGAAAGCACAGCCAACGGGAACAAGTAGGGGCGAAAATCGGGCGCTCGAATCCCCTGGGCCAGTGTTAAGGCGCCTCCGTACAAACAGACGGCCAGACCGATGGCCGACACACTGGCCCATACGAATACGAACAGCGGATCGAGGCGTTGCAGAAACACTTCGATGCGGATCAGGCGAACGACCTGATAAAGCGGAAAGCCGATCTGTTGGGCCGTCGCAATCGGGAAGCACAGTTCAAAGACGATCTGCGCGAAAACAAACAGGAACGCCGAAAAAGCCAGCGTCGCCATGCCTGCCCGTTGAAAGTATTTTTGTTTGCGAATCAAGGGGGCGATAAAACCGAACAAGGCGATCTCCACGTACAGCCCCGTATAAAGAAGTCCTGCGCTGACGGTTTCCCATAGGCCATAACCCAGCCAAGGGGTGATATTATATAACTTTCCCATGCTCCCCCCCATCGTCAAAGCAAGGGTGAGCACCGTCAAACCGATGGGCACAATCACCATGATCGTGCGGGATAGACTTTCCAACCCGCCATAGGCCAGGTAGATATTTAATAAGACCATGGAGACGATCACGGCCGAGATGGGTGTTAACGGCAGGAGTGTCGATAGAACGAATTCGGCGAAGATACGCAGTTGATACCCGTAATAGAGGATAAACAGCCCGGAGAAAAGGACCCCTAAGATAAACTGAACGGCGCGCCCCCAGAACAATCCGGCGATGCTGAGCAGGGAGGCTCGGGAAAAGGCGGCGGATAGATGCTGCAACATAAAAAAGACGACAGTCGCGCCCAATACGGCGATGACGGGCAGCATCCAGGCCGCCGTCCCTCCGGCCTGACAAAGCGTCCTCGGAACGATCAGAAACATTTTGAGATGGATAAAACTGCTTACACAGATCGTTGTCTCAAACCAACCGGCAAAGCCCTGCCTCTTCCTATGATCCATTTCAACCTCTCCGTTGAAACTCGCCGGCGGCTTCCTGCAAGGCGATCAACTCCAACGGCGTCGTCGGGTCCCAAGGGCGAGTGACCTTTTTGGCTTTCACGATGTCCTTTGGCCGGGTATAACCGGGACGTTGCTCCTGGATGAAAGGAGAACGGCGCACAAAAGGGAGCAGAAAGCGTTTTTTCGCCGGCGCCACAGGGACTAAAAAGGGCATGCCCAGTGATCGCAGGCCTGTGGCGTGGCAGATCAGCGCCACGAGACCGAGCAAAATGCCATAAAAGCCAAAAACGGTTCCCAAGAGCAGGTTAATCAGCCGGACCAGGCGCAGACTGAACGTGAGCGTGTACTGGGGCATGGAAAAACCGGCTAACACCGTGATGGCCATGACGATGATCATGACGGGAGAAACGATGCCGGCTTGCACAACGGCTTGACCGATGATCACAGCGCCGACGATACCGATCGTGGTGCCGATGACCTTGGGCACACGCAATGCCGCTTCTCGGATAAACTCGAAGGCCAACTCCAAAAAAAGCACCGCCAAGAAGCTGGGAAAAGGCACCCGTTCCCTGGCCGCCGCGATCGAAAGCATTAGTTCCGTAGGAAGCATTTCGGGGTGAAAGGTGACCATGGCCACATATAAGGCGGGGAGGTATAAGGAAAAGAACAACCCGATCAACCGGACGATGCGGGAAAATGTCCCGATGGGCCACCGGAAGTAAATGTCCTCGGGGGAATGCAGTTGCGCCCAGAAAGTGACGGGCGCAATCAGCGCCAATGGGCTGCCTTCCAGGAGGACCGCCACAGAACCTTCCAATAGATAGGCGACGGTGCGATCGGGCCGTTCAGTAATCAGCACCTGCGAGAATAAGGAACGGGGTTGGTCCTGGATATACTGTTCCACCATCCCCAGATTGTAGATCATGTCGACGTCGATGGCCTTCAACCGCCGGCGCATTTCCCGGACGATTTTGGGATCGGTGAGTCCGTCGATATAGAGGAGATACATGGGTCCCCGGTTTCTTCGGCCCGCTGGAAGCGCTTCGGCCACAAACCCCGCTATGGCCAAACGCATGCGCAACAAGCTGAGGTTTTTTTGCGCCACCTCGACAAAAGCATCATAGGGGCCGGGGATGACCGTTTCAATGCGGGGCGACTCGATGCCGCGACTCTGTTGATCCCGTAAATCGACGACCAACGCCCATGGGCGGTTGTCCACATGGATAAAGGTCATGCCGTTGACGAGCTTCTCGACAGCCTCTTCCACGGTGGTGACGGTATTGACGATATGACAATAGGTAAGGGAACTGGTCAGCCTATCGGGGGTGATATCTTCTACGTCGCCGTTGTATTCCAACAAGGGACCGACGACGGCTGACTGCATCAGTTCCCGATCACTGATGCTGTTGTAGAAGGCGATGGTGATTTCGCTCCAGGGCGCCGATAGGGTTCGGACAACAAAATCGGGATTCCGCTTCGCATGAAATCGGCCCTTCAACACTTGCTGCAAGGTTTGCAGAGCCGATGGGAGCGGCGTCGACTTCTTGGGTTTCCCCTTATTCTTTTCATCCAGAAATCGCCGTATCGGCGGACGGGCAGGGCTCAGGGAAAACTGCTTTTCTACAATCGGCTGGTTGACAGACACCAGGTTTTTCAGAAAGGAGTTGACATTATCAAGGATACTGCTCGGCTTTTTCATGGGCTGCCAAACCTCTCTCTGAGATGTCGCTTGAGGGCCTCTTCGAAAAGCTTGTTCATTTCCACGGCTTCGTTGTAGGAATCCCAGATGCCAAACACGTAAATGGACGGAAAAAACATCAGCCAATGATAGTCCACCAGATTGCTGATCTCTTGAAATCGACCGGTAAATGTATATATGACTGCTTGAGGGAAATGGGAAAAGAAAATGATGGTCACCAACCATAGTAAGAGGATCACGCCCTTGAATGTCTTCATGTTGTAGATATGACCAAAACCGGTGAACAGGGCGGACCACCCTGCAGCAGCCCAGGGATTTTTATGGCTTAAATAATTGACTCCCCAGATCGAATAATGAGTAAACGTAAAGTACCGTTTTTTCTGTTTTCGCTCCAAGTCGGAAAAAGTGTTTAGCTCAATACTCATCCGGTAACCATCAAAGATGGCGAAACAAAAAATGGAAACATAAACCAGCGCCCACCCTTCATCGATGATATCGCGAGCGGCTTGAAACCTTCCGGTAAAGGTATACAGTATGGCCATATTCACGTGGGCCTTCATATTGACATAGGTTTCCCAGCTCATAAGGATAAGGCCCTTTAAATATTCACCCATGCATAAATGTCCCAGACCGGGTAAGGCAGCCGACCACCAGGCAGCCATCCATGGGGTTTTTTTGTGAAAGATCCCCAGCGAGATGCCGGTCATCTGCATTCGCTTAATGCGGAACTGACTCATGGCCCATCCTCCAGCGCACTTTGCTCCTTAGAATAGCCATGTTTTTTTCGTTTATACTAAATGCGGTGATCATATGCGGGTGATCTACGGGTTGTTCAAAACAACTCTGAAGACAGAGTTGGGGCTTTATGCGCTGCTGGAAAAAGGTTTTCACGGGAAAAAAGTGCGCGTCGTTCCCCTCGACGCCACGGTGAGAGCAACCCCCCGGGTCATCGATTCGATGTATAAGTCAGACGGACTCAGTTTGTTTGATGGAATAGCCATGTCTGCCTCGATCGGCATGTTGTTCGGCGTCATTTTCGGCTCTGTCGTGTATATCGGACCCATAGCCCTCGGGATCATCGGCTTTTTTCTGGGGGCAGGTATCGGGTATTTGGTAGACCAAAAGATAAGCAAAGACTTGCGTCACAATATTTCCGGCCCTTCGGGGGAGATTATCGTCTCTGTGGAATGCGATACAGAGGAGGAGCAGGAAACCGCCGAGGCGATTTTTCGAGAATATCAAGCGGTTGCCCTGGGCGTTTTCCGCAGGAACCATGGATAGACTACAATAACGCATTGATATAAAAAACTATTTTGCAAGGAAAATGACTATGGATAAAATCCCGGTTACAAAAAACATCCGCCGGCCTTTGGCCCACGTATCTACCCTCGCCACAAACCACATCCATCTACGGAACCCCTGGGTGACCGTATGGCTATCGGCGCTATTTCCGGGGTTTGGTCAGATTTTTCTGGGGAGTTACGTCAAAGGATTTCTGCTGATTATCTGGGAGATCGTCATCAACGTCCAAGCCAAGTTAAATTTGGCGATCCTCTACTCCTTTACTGGGCAGTTGCATTTAATCAAAGAGACGGTGAATGTCCGATGGCTGCTTCTCTATGCGGCGGTCTACGTTTATGCCATATGGGATAGTTACCGTTCTACAATCGATTTGAATAAGTTTACCATTTTGGCGCAAAGAGAACGTTCCGCTATTATTCCGTTTAAGATAGATTCTTTTGAAATAAACTATTTTGACAAAAGAAACCCCTGGATCGCAGTCGTGTGGTCCATTTTCATGCCAGGACTGGGACATCTATACACCCACCGATTGCCGACAGGCTTTTTCGTGTTGATCTGGTGGATCGCCATCACCTATTTTTCACACCTGATGGAAGGCGTCCATCATTCCGCGATTGGCGCTTTTGAGCAGACAAAAGCCATTGTTGATCCCCAATGGCTGTTATTTATGCCATCGATATTTTGTTTTTCCATTTACGATTCCTATGTCCATGCAGTGGAATATAACAAGTTGTTTGAATATGAACAGGCTCAGTTTTTGCGTTCTGAATATCAAAGTAGCGCTTTTAAGAAACCGATATAATCCGGGAGTGACTACGTTGTACATTGTCGCCACATTCGAACAGTCCTTGTTACTGGAACTGGCGCTGTCGGAACTTGAGGAAAAGGGCATTCAAAGGGATCATATTCTCGCAGTGCCGCTGAAAATAAGTTCTAATAAAGGCAAGATAATGGACACCATTTACGGAGCAGACGGGATCAGTTTGTTTGATGGCGCTACTGTGTTGGGGTCAGCCTCGATGGTTTTAGGCGTCATCTATGGCTACGTTTTGGCATGGGGTCCCATCATCTGGGGATTGATCGGTCTGATGACAGGTCTTGTTGTCGGATTCATTCTGGACCTTGCAGTTAGAAATAAGAAAAAAAACATGGTCAAGCAACGGCAGATGTCGTTGTGATGATCTCCTGTACGGCAGCGCAGGTAGACTGGGTTTCTACAGTCATAGAAAGTCATCAACCGAAAGGGATCGGATTTATCCCTGATTAGTCTCTTTGCGGTCTGTCCAATTTGAAAAAGCCATAGGATGTGATCAGGAGGTGATGATCCTGGCGCACCTATGGTCCATCTTCCGGGTCGGGGTTAGACTATCCCTATCCCTCTGGCCCGTCGTCCTTTTGACATGGCTGTTTCAGGCGCTTTTACTAATCCCCTTGTTGCTTCCCCTCTTCTCCTATCTGTCCCATGCCCTGCCACCGCCGGCGGCCTTATCCGTACCCGGCGCTCTATCCGCGCCGGCAGGTGATGGCGCTGCTGGCGTCTCCACCGCTCTTTCGCTGATCACAGGGAGCCGTCCCCGCGATTGGGATGCCATGCAGATCTCTCTCTATCATGACCTGCTGCTTCCCTTCTCGTCGACTGCCGCCGGGAAGCTCTGGCAAAACCTGCAATGGATACCCTTCCTCCTCTTTGCCCTCCTCCGTCCCTTCTGGCAGGCCGGCGTCTGGTCGGCCCTCCGTCACCGCCTCGTCTTTCCTCGTCACCGGAAGGGCCTCTTGAGGACTTTTTTTGAAGGCGTCGTCCGCTGGGGCTTCGCCAGCTTCCAGATCGCCCTCTGGCTGACGCCGGCCTGGATTTGCCTCTGGTGGCTTTACAACAGCCTGTCCAATCGGTTAGACGCCATTCCCTTGTCCCCTGCAGCATCGATCCTCATGGTCGGCTTTTTCGTAATGGTCATGCTGACGCTCGTCGACCTCCTCAACCTGGTCGGCGATGCGGCGCGCTGGCGACTGGTCACGTCTCCTGCCGGTGAAAAGAGGCGCCTTCTCGGGCTGCTTCGGTCGACAGCATCCGGGCTCACCCGCCACCTCCCCCCGCTGCTGCTGACCCGTTTTGCCCTGAACATCGTCTTTCTCATCGCGTTGTCGCTTGTGCTGTGGGCGCTCCAACACTGGCCTGCGCAGGGAATCGTCGGGATGACCGTCGCCTTCCTGTTGCAGCAAGCGGTTGTCTTTCTGCTCATCTTTTCCCGGCTTGCCTCATCTAGCGCGACCGCCAGATATCTCCAAGGAATTCAAGCATAGTACTTCTTCCTTTTGAATTTTAAGCCAGACGATAATTCGTCTGGCTTTTTTAAGGCGACCTTATGCAATTCGTCTACCGGAGCCCTTCCACCGACTCCACATACCCCGGCCCCAGATGCCCCGTCGTATCCGCCCAGGCCTGCTGAAGCATGGCTGCATCATCAGCGGTCAACAGCGGATCGGCCTTTTCCCGCCAATCCCGCAGTGCGTCGGCCACAGGCAGCGCCCGGTAATCCTGCCGCCCCCGCCGGTTGTAGCGGTCTGTCCAGACCGGCGCGTAGCGGATATCGCCGATGCGGGTGTAGGCCTTGCCGGAACCGTCCGTTCCCTTTTCCAGGGGGATATAGAGGATCGCCCCGGCGTCGCGGTAGCGCCCCTTCTGGGCCGAGATGAAATTCCCCAGCGAGTAGACGACAAAGACATCCTTCTCGCCGGCCTTGCGTTTCTCAAAGGGCTGGAGCACATGGGGGTGGCTGCCGAGGACCACATCGACACCGGCCTTGACGGCGCGGTCGACCCACTCTTTCTGAAAGGCGCTCGGTTGCCGCTGGTACTCGTCGCCCATGTGCAGCGAGGCGACAACAAAATCAGCGCCGAGGCTTCGCGCTTCTGCCACTTCGCGCTCCAGCGCTTGCTCGTCGAGCAGGTTAACCAGCCAGGGCTTGTCCTGCGGGATGGGGATGCCGTTCGTCCCGTAGGTGTAGGCCAGAAAGGCGAGTTTCACCCCTCGGACGTCGCGGATGGCGATGCGGCTCCGCTCTTCGGCGCTGCGAAAAGCCCCTACAGGGACGATGCCATTCTCCTCCAGACGATTCACCGTCTGCATTGCCCCGGCGGCCCCCTTGTCCAGAATGTGGTTCCCAGCGACGGTGATCACATCAAAACCGGTGTCAGCGAGGGCGGTCGCCATGGCGTCGGGGCAACTGAAGAGCGGGTAGCCTGAATAGCCCCGCTCGGCGCCGGCCATGGTGCCCTCAAAGTCGGCAACAGCCACATCGGCGGCCTGGATGTAGGGTTTGATGTTGGCGAAAAAGTGCTCAAAGCGGTAGCTCCCATCGGCCTCCCGGCCGGCTGCGATCATGGAATCGTGAATCAGCACATCGCCCGTTGCGGCCAACACGATGGTGACGGGACGCGGCGGCGCAGTGACGGCAGCCTGCGACGGTTCCACGGCGCTCCCCGATCCGGGGTTGTTCTTCCATCCGCAGCCCGGCGTCACAGCGGCCACCGCCATCGCCATCATCAGCAAAAGCGGCATGGCGATGCCTCTCAGACCTTTTCCCAACACCCTTCCTCCTCTGCTTCAGCGGTGATTTGGTTACTCAACATTCTTTGCCGTTGCCATGTTTATCTTTCTTTCGCTTCCCGTCGCCCTATAGCCTTTTTTTACTCGAACATCGCCACTGGGCTGCCTTGCCGACCCAAACCAAAAAAACCACGCCCCTCCTTGGCAGAGGTTCGTGGCTTTCTGTTTTGCGACTGTCGATTTTACCGGAATACTAGGGCTTGATTAGCGGTTGATGGCCATGACGGAGAGCGCCTCGGCGGAGCGGGCGACCTCGTCAGAGGCTTCCTCGATCTGCTTGGATGTGGTTGTCAGGCTCTCGATCTCGGTGGCGATCTGCTTCACCTTATCCTGGTTGTTGCCGATGGACTTGATGATCTCGCCGAAGCTGCGGACGACCTCGGCCGCCTGCTGGGAAGCGGCGTCCATAGCCTTGCTCGTATCGACCATGGCCTGGGAGACTTCGAGCGTGTGCTGGCGCGAGATCTGGATCATCTCGGCGATCTCCTGGACCGACTGCTCCGAGAATCCGGCCAGCTTCTTCACCTCGTTGGCGACGACGGTGAAGCCGCGGCCTGATTCGCCGGCCCGGGCGGCTTCGATGGCGGCGTTCAGGGAGAGCAGGTTCGTCTGGGTGGCGATGCCCTGGATGACGCCGGCGATCGACTCGATCTTCTCGGAGCTCTCGTCGAGGGCCTTGATCTTGTCCTGCATGCCCTGAATCAGGGCGTTGAGGTTTTCAATGGCCGTGCCGGTCTGCTGGATCCGTTTCTCGCCGCTCTCGGCCAACTGATTGACCTGGCTGGCGAACTGGGTGGCCTGAACGGCGTTGTGGGCGATGCGCTGTGCCGCCGAGGCCATCTCGGCCGCCGAGGCTGCCGTCTCTTCTGCGGTGGCCGCCAGGGTCTGGCTGGAGTCGTTGACCCGCGTTTGCAGGAGTTGAATGTCGTTGAGGGCGTTTTCCAGATCTGCCTTCTTGTCGATCTCCTGCATGTAATCGGTGATATAGGAGGACATGACTGTCTGCTGGTCCAGGTTGGTCAGGCGCTGCAGCGCCGTATTGACTTCGAGCGCCCGTCCCTTGTCGCGCATCTCTTCCAAAATGGGGATCATGGCGTTGAAAAGCGCCTGGTAGGCAGCCGTGTACCAGTAAGCCGGCAACTTGATCCGGTTATGTACATGGCCGATTTTTTGACGTTGTTCGATATAGCGGTCATCCACCTTGTCGGTGAAGAGGCTCTTCACGTACCCTTTGAAGGTTACCCGCAACTTATCGACAGACGAATGGGTTTCTATGAACGATTTCAGTTCAGGGATTGCAAGGAGTTGCTTATAGAAGTTGTTCGCCACCTCGTCGAGACGCGGCTCGATCAGCGGGCGCAGTTCCGCCAGTAATGCCAGATCCCGCGTGCTGAGGTTAAGCAGCTTTTGCGCCACTTTGGCCTCTTCGCCGGATACGTTGATGGACATGCCGGCCGGTATCGTTACAGGGCCGCTACTCTGGTTTCGGCCGAAAAACATATCGCTTCCCCCTATCTCCTTGTCTGCCTGTCTAACGATTATTATACATCCTTCGATTCGTCCTTGGAAAGGCGCAAATCATGTAAAGTCAGTCACCGATGACGGCGCAGGGACCGGCACAGGCGCAAAAGCCGCAGGCATCGCTCAAAGGCAAATGGTCGTATGCGCGGTCCACTTCCAGCAGGAAGCCGTAGCAGCGATGCCGATCAAACGGTTTGTCGGACAGCGCGCCGGTGGGACATGCCCGCTCGCAGGCGCGGCAGCCGGCGGTTTCCCGGCAGAGCCCCGGGGCCGAAGGGCCGAAGTCACCCGGTTCGGGGCGCCAGATCCCCGGCCCATCGTTAACGGTCCTGTCGATGACCAGCGAGATGAATCGTCCGGCTGTTCCCGCCGGCGTGATCAGCATCTGGTGCCGGCCAAACTCGCCGAGCCCGCAGGCCCAGGCCATATGCTTGTGGGACCACGCGGCGATCAGCCGCTCCTTGTCAAAGTCATAGGTCGGCTTCGCCGTCTCGGCAGCGATCCCCGCTTCCGCCAGCGCCGCCGTCATCGCCGCAGCGATCTCAGCCAGCAGGCTGTTCGTCGTGACATAACCGCGCGCCCATGATTCGGTGGGATAATCGGCCCGCCGGTTGGCCTCAACCAGTTCGCGACGGAAGGGGAGGAAAACAGCGACGATGCTGCGCGCTCCCGGCAGGCATGCCGCCGGATCGACGAGTTCAGGATGGGCGGTCTTTAGTCGTTCGACGCGAGGGTGGGTCACCGGAACGGCGGCCAGCAACGGCGCACGGTACCCTGTTTCCCCTTCTGCCGCTTTTTCCGCGCAGATCTGCCATAACCGGTTCATCAGTTTTTTCATCAGCAGGATTCCCTTCTCTTTTTGGCGAAAATATCAGTAAATAATCCAGCCACACATCAAGTATCCAACAGTCTCATGGATTATCGACTCGGAAGGAGGCCCAACTGTTTGGACAACTTCACGAAGCGCCCCTACGGTTCCCTTCTCCCCCGTTCCATTCTCCTGTTCACCCTGCTTGCGCTCGTCTCCGCCATCGCCTTGTCCGGCTGCAGCGTGTCCCAGGCGACGCCCCCGTCTCCCCCGGCTGAAAGCGCTGCTTCGCCCGCCCCTGATAGTCAAGTGAAAGCAGCCACCGCTGCTGCGGAAACGACGGTTCGACTTTTTTTCCCCGATCAGGAGTTGCAGCGCCTGATCAAAGAAGAACGGCCCCTGAGCGGCAGCGCCGGAGAAAAAGTTCGCCAGACCTTTGAACTCCTGAAAGGCGGCCCCCAGAACGGCCAACTGACCACCCTCATCCCGGCAAAGGCCCGCCTGCTCGGCGTGACCAGCAAAGACACCCAGTTGGAAGTGAACCTTTCACAGGAGATCCGCCAGAGCAACGTGGGCTCCACTGGGGAAGCCCTGCTGATCGGCTCCCTCGTCAACAGCTTTTCCTCCCTCGGCTACACCGGGGTTCAACTCACCGTGGAGGGCCAAAAAGTTGAAACCCTGGCCGGTCACCTGGACATCTCCCGCCCCCTGGCCTTTTTTGACGAATTGACCATCCGCCAAGGACCGATCCCGCCGCCCGATAAGATAAGCGACATCGAAAGGGATGTGCGGCAGGGCCACCAGCAGTGGCGACTTGACCCGCTGGAAGTGACCCGCGTCGACGGCATCGCCCTCGGTTTCGAGCCGGAAAAGGACTGTTTCAGCCTGATCAGCCAAGCAGAGGCGGCCGACAAACCCGTCGCCAAGGTGAGAGTTCGTCATGGCAAGTTGGATTTCCTTGTCGAACTGACCAAACCGGCAGGCGCCGGAAAGGAACACATCTGGGTGATCCGGTCCGTCGCCACAGCGCCGCCGGGAGCGTAAACCGGTCTAACAGCAGGAAAATAAGATAGTCCGGAAAAAAATGGGCCGCCTTCGCCCTCGTCTGTCTCATCGGCTGAATGCCCGCCCCTGCCCACGGAAAAAATATGGACAGGAGGCGATATGATGGCGGACAAACCGAAAGGCATGCATACCTATCATCTCGATCCGGAATCGCTGGAAACGCTCTACAAGAAGTACGGACGCCCCGGGGAAATCGCCCCTGGCGTGAAAGCCCCCCGCAAACGCTCCATCGCACCAGGCCGGGAACCAGGGGCCGTTCCGCTGTTGGAGACGGAGTGAAAGGATTTTAAAGGAAGGACAAACGATACCCTTTCCCCCTCGGGAAGGGTATCGCTTTTTTTACCCATTCTTTCATTTGTCGAAGAGACCCATCATAAAATCGCTGACTCTAGATCGCTTGCTCAAGCAAAGACCGCTTAGCGCCGGCCCGCTCCCCATCACACCGGCGTCTTTAATTGATAGAATTTTCAAAAAACCAGTTGTCATTTCCTCCCCTGACGATTTAAAATGTTGCTTAAACGATCCAATACAGGGGCCGTACGGGAAGGAGCGTGGACAATGATGGATCCCCTGGCGCAGATCCGCGCCATCGCCCCTTTTGATCGCTTGCCCGAGGAGGCCCTGCGCAGCGTGGCCGAGAAAATGGCTTCCCTTCGCTTTTCCAAAGGGGAGATTATTTTTTCGCAAAAACAGCCTGCCTACCCCCACCTCTTCCTGGCTCTCGACGGTATGGCGGAGATCATCATTCAAAACGACGCCGGCTTGCCGACAGTGATCGGCTTCCGCCAGGGCGGCGAGTTCTTTGGGGAAACCTGCATCGTCGAAAAAAAATATCCGGCCACTGTCAAAGTGATCGATGACATGACCTGTCTGACCATCCCCTTTGACGAACTTCACCGGCTTTGGGAAAAGCACGCCGCCTTCTCGGCCTACTTTTCCCGTCTCTTCGCCTCCCGTTTCCGGGCCATGATCGACGAGATTGTGGCCGAACACTCCGGAGAGGCGCCCGGCATGGACGGGCGGCCTTTTCGCAAACGCGCCGTCGACATGATGTCCTCGCCGGTCCACACCATCGCCGCCAGCGAGCCGGTGACGAAAGCGGCCCGGTTGATGGCCGACAAGCGGGTCGGTTCCCTCGTCGTCACCGAAGGGGAGCACCCTATCGGCATCATCACCGAACGGGATCTGGTCTACAACGTGCTGGCAGCCTCTCCGTCTCTCGATGCCCCGAATGCGCCCCTCGCTTTCCCATCGTTGAAAGCGGCCATGAACAGCCAGTTTATCACCCTGCCGCCCGAATCCTATTATTATCAGGTGTTGCTGACCATGATCCGCGAGGCGGTCCGTTATGTCGGTGTCGTCGACAAGGGCCGTCTGCTTGGCGTCGTCGCCCTGACGGACCTGATTCGCAACCGCGACGCCGGCGCCCTGTCCATCGTCGACGGGATCGAGCACTGTCGCTCTGTCGATGAACTGGCGGCCAGGGCCAAGGTGATCGACCGGCTGCTCACGGCCATGGTGGCTGAACAGGCGCAACCGGCCGAGATCACCGAGGTCATTACTGTTCTCTATGACCGGCTGACGGTGCGCATCATCGAACTGGCCCTCGATGTGCTGGCCAAACGCCGGCTGATGCCGCCGGCGCCTTTCTGCTGGCTGACGATGGGATCGGCAGGGCGGCGCGAACAGACGCTGCGCACCGATCAGGACCATGCCATCATTTTCGCCGACGTGCCGGAGGAACATCTGGAGTCGGCGCGCGCCTTTTTTCTCGACCTGGGCGAACTCGTCACCAAGGGCTTGGAAGCCTGCGGCTTCGCCCGCTGTCCCGGTCAGGTCATGGCCAGCAACCCCCGCTGGTGCCATTCCTTCAGCGAATGGATGCACCGCCTCGGCGCCTGGGTGGAGGAATCGGTGCCCGAGCATGTGCGCCAGTTGACTATCTTCCTCGATTTTCGCGGCCTCTACGGCGACCAGGCGCTGGCCGGCCGTCTGCGAGACGCCGTCCACCAGACCTACCGCCGCCTTCCTGTCGGTCTTCACCACCTAGCCAAGGATGACCTGCGCCACCATGTGAGCCTCGGTTTCTTCAAACCCTTTGTCACGGAAAAAAGCGGCGACCATAAAGATGAAATCGATCTGAAGCGCAGCCTGTTGGTGCATCTGATCGACTGTGTCCGTGTCTTCGCCCTGCGCGAGGGGATTCCGGAGACGAACACGCTCACCCGGATTCGCCGACTGGCGGAAAGAGGCGTCTTCCATGCCAATGACGCCGAGCAGTTTTGTTTCAGCTATAACACCCTGACGGGCATGCGCTTTCGGGAAAATCTACGCAAGCTGCAAGAAGGGCGCTCCCCGGACAACTACATCCAACCCTACCGGTTGACCAAGCGAGAGCAGGCCGCGTTGAAAGAGGCGATTCAGGGCGTCATTCGATTGCAGAGCCTAACCGGCTCAGCTTTTCGCGTCGAAGGCTTCCTGTAACGGATGCATTGGCCTTGCTTGGAAATTTTATACGTAAGCCTCTTTGACGAGGCTTACCATCATTGAGGATTTCGCTTCCGATGGAAGGGCTTCTTTGACGAGCGCATCGAGCGCTTCTTCGATCCGGTGGAGGTGTTATCCTTGATTGAGACCTTTCGCCATCTTTTCGGCCTCGAACGGACCGGATTCCCTGGGCGGATGCCCGAACCGGCCCTGTCCGCCCGCTTAGTGGAAAAGTGCCGTCGCAATCGGGGGCGCCATAGCCCCTTTCGACTGCTCCGGGACATCACTTTCGTTGTCTTTGATACTGAGACGACAGGACTGAGCGTCCCTGATGACGATGTGATCGCCCTCGGGGGCGTAGCCCTGCCGCCTGGTGTCGAAGGAGCTTGCGACGAGGGAGCGGGATACGCGGAGGGAAAAGGGAAGGAGCGAGTCTTTGACCGCCTCGTCAACCCCCATCGCCCCATCCCTGCCCTGGCGCGGGAGATCACCGGCATCAACGATGATATGGTCCTCTCCCAGCCGACCATCTACCCGGTTCTCGACGACTTTCTGGACTTTATCGACGGCGCCGTCCTGGTGGCCCACGGGATCGCCTTCGATGTGGGCTTTCTCGACAAGTACCTGCGCCCGCTCCGAACGAAGCTCTATCACCCTGTTATCGACACAATCACCTTGTCGCGCGTCCTGGAACCTTTTCGCGCCGACCACAGCCTGGACGCCCTAGTCGCCGACTGCCAGATTACGCCCCGCCGCCGTCACACCGCCCTCGGCGACGCGCAGATGACGGCCGATCTGTTTTCCGCCATGCTGGCCCGGCTGCAAAAACTCCGGCCGGTGAACACCCTCGGCGAGTTGCAGCGGATTTTGGCGCAGCAGCACCTCTAGGGGCGCGCCGTCCCCCTCTCTTCCTGTGGAAGCCATTCACAGCCCCGAGGGGGGTTTGTGTTCCAACGGCAGAGGCGCTAATATAATAAAGCGGCAATGCAGCATAATAATAAAATGCTTACTCCGGCGGAAGGAGGATCCCCATTGCACCAATCTCCGCTGTTTTCGATCATGCGCCTCATGCCGATCGCCTTTTTCCTTCTTATCAACTACCTCTCCTACATGGCTCTCGTACGCTGGATGCCCTTTTTCCGGCCGGGACGCTGGCGAGCCGCCTTCGTGATCATCGCCATCCTCTCGGCGTTGCCGCCCCTGTACAGCGTGGCGACAGGCTTCCAGACCCAGGAAGCCTGGTTGCGCATCGCCTATTATCCCGCTTTCGCCTGGAACATCGGCCAGATCATCTTCCTCCTGGCCGTCCCGCTCGTCTTCATCTTCAGCCGTCTCCAGCGCTCTCTGGAGGACGACGAGCAACAGGCGGCAAAGGCGAAGGCGGCGGAAAAAAGCCATACTGCAGAAAAAAAACATGCTGCCGAAGAGCCCCAACCCCATGTCCATCTGCCGGAGAAGGTGTCGCGTCGGCAACTGCTGCAAGGCGCTATCACCGCCGTCCCCTTCTTCGCCCTCACTGTCGCCACTGACGGCGTGCTCATCGGCGACAACCGCGTCATCACCCGCACCTACCCCGTGACCATCCCCGGTCTCTCTAAGCATCTCGACGGGCTCCGCCTCGTCCAGATCTCCGACGTCCATCTGGGCACCTTCTTCCCTCTCGACCGCCTCGATGACGCCCTGGAACTTGTGGATAGGCAAAAGCCGGACATATTGACCATCACCGGCGACTACGTGGACGACGTGACACTCCTAAACGAAGCCATCGGGCGGACGGAACAGGTATCGACGACCCTGGGCAGCTATTACTGCCTCGGCAACCATGAGCACTACCGGGACCTGGACAAAGTGAGAGGCGCCTTCCAGGGCAGTTCGATCCGGCACCTGGACAACGGCTTTCACACGATCGAAAACTCCCTCTGCCTCCTCGGCATCGACTACCCCTTTACGCGCCGCGACGACGACAACCGGGCAGCCGTCACGGAATGGATGCTCGACAAGGCCCTGGCCGGGGCGCCGGCAGACGTGCCGAAAGTCCTGCTCACCCACCACCCCGACGGGTTCAATGCGGCCCGGAAAAGGGGCGTGGCCCTCTCCTTAGCCGGACACACCCATGGCGGACAGGTGGGCATCGGCGACCGCTCCCTCTTCCCCTTCGCCATGGAGTACATGCGCGGCTGGTACGGCGATGACGAGCACAAGCTCTTCGTCCACAGCGGCCTCGGTCACTGGATGCCCTTCCGTTTGGGCTGTCCTTCCGAGATCGTCACCTTCGTGTTGCGGAGCGCCTGAAGGTTTATCATTTCCGTTTATTCCCTCTTGCCTTTAGCGGCGGAATCGCCTATACTAGTCAAGCGTCCTTTGAGAGACGCCACAACAGAAGAGCGAAAAAGAGTATGGTGGATAGTCGCGGTTTCTGCTTTGCAGGGATCGAGGAAATTCGAGACACGCCCACGGCCGCTTCGGCGGTCGCGGAGTATGGTGCCTGGCGCAAGCCAGGGCAGGGCGACCTGACGACGGCAAAAGCGTCTCTTCGGAGAGGCAAGTCGCCATAAAGTGCCACAGAAACGATGTTCCCCGGCGACGGGGAAGTGCAAGGGTAAACTCCACCAGCGTGCAACCCAAATAGGCGGCGTTAGCCGCGGGTAGGGGCACCCGCTGCGGCGGGAAGGAAGCCAGGCCGTCAGGAGCAACTTCCTTAGACAAATGACTATCCAACGGCGCAAGCCGGGGACAGAATCTCGATTACAGCCATACTCTTTTTTCTAAAACGACCAGAGGTCTACACCTCCGGTCGTTTATTTTTTTGCCTTGACAGCGACTTTTCCCGCGACGGGGCGGCAACACTAGCATCGCTTTAGATGGAGGGATCGAGGAGGGAGCCGCCGTGCCGAGAATCGTCTCCGTCGCATCCGCCGTGCCGGACCACGTCTTCTACCAAGAAGATATTCGCCATGCCGTGCAGCAGATGTTCTCCGCCTCCTTCCGCGACCTGGAACGACTGCTGCCGATCTTTCAGAATGCGCAAATCGACAAGCGCCACTTCTGCGTTCCCATGGACTGGTTTCAGCGAAACCACAGCTTCGCCGAGAAAAACCGCCTCTACATCGAAAACGCCGTCGACCTGGGCGCTCGCGCCGTCACGCGATGCCTCGACAAAGCCGGCCTCGCGCCAGAGGATGTGGATTGCTTCCTTTTTGTCTCCTCTACGGGGATCGCCACCCCGGCGATCGATGTGCGCATCGCCAACGGGCTTGCCATGAAACCGTCGCTGCGCCGCCTCCCCTTGTGGGGCTTAGGCTGCGCGGGCGGCTGCGCCGGCGTGGCCCGGGCTGCGGAAATGGCATCCGCCCGTCCGGGGCGGCCCGTGCTGCTCCTCGCCCTGGAGTTGTGCGGCCTCACCTTCCTCTGGGGTGATCGCTCGAAAGGCAACCTGATCGCCACCTCCCTCTTCGGCGACGGGGCCGCTGCGGCGCTGATTGTGGAGGACGGGCCGACCTCCGCGAGCGAAGGCGCTTCCCCAAGTCCTTCCCTCTCCCCCCAGATTATCGCTTCCCGGACAACCCGCTGGCCTGACACCCTCGATATCATGGGCTGGGACGTGCAAGACGAGGGCTTGAAGGTGATCTTCTCGCGGGACATCCCTTCCTTTGTGTTGCGCCATATACCGCCAGCGGTGGACGAGTTTCTCCAGGAACAGAGGCTGGATCGATCCGCCATCGACCGCCTGATCGCCCATCCCGGCGGGGCCAAGGTGATCAGCGCCTATGAGGAATGCCTGGGCCTCTCGCCGGAACAGACGCGACTGAGCCGCCAGGTGTTGCGCGAGTATGGCAACATGTCATCGGCGACGATCCTCTTCGTCCTGGAAAAGGCGATGGAAGAAAAGTCCACCGGAAGTTGCCACGGCGGCAGTTGTGGAAATCGCGGCGGATGCGGTTGTGGAGACAGCGGCGGATCCGGAGGCGAATACGCATTAATGACCGCACTGGGGCCGGGCTTTTGTTCCGAACTGGCGCTACTGCGTTGGTGATTGCTGCTCTCTTGCCGGACCTGCTCTTCTCTGACCAGAGAAGAGCCTGAAGGAGGCATTACGTTGCTCATCTTCTTCGCCTTTTTATCGCTTGTGCTCGCTCAGCGGGTGGCCGAACTGACGATCGCCCGGCGAAACGCCAGATGGATGACGGCTCAGGGCGCCGTTGAAGCGGGGCAGGCGCACTACAAATACCTGGTGGCCTTGCATATCTGTTTCTTTGCCGCCCTCATGACGGAAGTGCTCATGCTGGGTCGAAAGCCGCCCCAGTGGTGGATGGCGCCGGCGGCGGCTTTCGTTGTCGCCCAGTGGCTCCGTTACTGGTGCATGACCAGCCTGGGTCCCTTCTGGAACACGCGCATCTTCGTCCTCCCCGGCGCGAAAGCCGTCAAGCGAGGTCCCTACCGCTTTTTCCGCCACCCCAACTACCTTGCCGTCATCACCGAACTGCTCTGCATCCCACTCCTATTCGGCGCCTGGATGACAGCTGCTATGGTTTCCGTCGTCAATCTCTACCTGCTTTCTGTTCGTATCCACGTCGAAGAGGCGGCGTTGACTGAGGCGACCGATTACGCAGAGGTCTATGGCTCTTCCCGATAAAAGGACTTCTCGCGTCTACCGCTCACCGGAGCGAAAGGGCGTGGGGGAGATATGATGTTTTTGCATCCGGGCAGACAGGGCAGGCCGGTTCAGCCTCAGCATCCGCGCCGTTTCCACCAAGTCGCCGCCCGTCTCCTGAAGGGCAGACTCGATGATTTTTTTTTCCAAGTTATCCAAGGAGAAGGGTCCGGCGATCGTCAGGGTGACACCGTCGTCTTGAACGGAAAGGTTACCCATTCGACGGAGGACCTCCCCTTCCCACTTTGTCGACTGTGCCTGTGCCTGTTGATTTGGTTGCGCCGGTAATATCCGTTCTGCACTCCCTTTCAGTTGTTCATGGGGCGCCCCCCTTCCGGAACCGGCCTGTGTTCCAGCCCCTCCAGGAAAGCCCTCCCGCTCCACGCCGGATGATGGTTGGTCCTTATCCCCCTCTCCCGTTTCGGCGCGCCTGCGGCGGCGGGGGGAGGTGTACAGCAACAGTTCCTTCCCCTGGTTGAGCACCACTGTCTCGCCCGGCTTGTCACGCGCTGGTGAATTGGCGCTATCTGGCCTTCCCTGTGCGTTGTTGCTGTCTCGCTTAGACAGCGGGGCGCTGCCGTCCCGCCTCACTGGTGGGATGGCTATGTCCCCTTTCTCCGGTGGCACGGCGCTGACCTGTTTTGCCCGTTCGCCGGCACGCCGGTTCTGATCGCCCTTCCCTGTGGAGGCAGCCGAGCCGTTTGCCGGAGAAGTGGCCGACGTGGTTCCCTTTTGACCGCTGAGCCTCTCAGAAGCATCCGGTGGATCGACGGCAACCAATTCGGCAGCGGTGATCCACTCCCCACGGGTGACAATGACCGCCCGTTCAATCCGATTGGCCAGTTCCCGCACGTTGCCCGGCCAGGAATGGGAGGTCAGGATATGGACGGCGTCGGCTGTAAATCCCCGGATCCGGCCACGCGGTTCATAACGGCACAAAAAATGCCGGGCCAGGTCGGCAATGTCCTCTTTGCGCACCGACAAGGGCGGCAGATGGATCGGGATCACATTGAGCCGGTAGTAGAGATCCTCCCGCATCCGTCCATCGCGCACGGCGTCGGCCAGATTCCCGCTGGAGGCAACGATCACGCGCACATCGACGGCCAGCGGTTTTGTCCCGCCGGTCCGAGTGAAGGCGCCGTCCTCCAGCACACGGCACAGTCTCGCCTGCAGATCGAGGGGCAACAATTCAATATCCCGGATCAAAAGGGTCCCCCGGTGAGCCATTTCCAACCGTCCCGGCCGGGCCTTCGCTTCATTCCCCGCCTTTGCCGGAGCAGGCGATTCCCAGCCAAAAAGTTCGCTTTCGATCAGGTTGGGCGGGATGGCCGCGCAGGGGAACACGACAAAGGGGTATTCGCGACGACGGCTCTGGTGATGGAGCGCCCGGGCGACGACCTCCTTTCCCGTTCCCGCCTCGCCGGCCACGGTGACAGGCGTCGGGGCGTTGGCCACCTGGGCGATCAGTTCCCGGATGGCGCGCATGGCCGGGCTGACGCCGATCAACTCCACGTTCTCCCGCCGCCCGGCTGCTTCCAGGCGCAGGAAGCGCACCTCCTGTCGCAAGGACTCCATTTCGAGCGCTTTTTCCAGGGCAAGGCGAAGTTCGTCCAAACCGAACGGCTTTTGCAGGTAGTCGCGCGCCCCCAGGCGCTGGGCTTCCAGGGCCGTCTCGGCACAAGCCTGGCCGGTGAGGACGAGGAAGGGCACGTTGGAACGGACACCGAGCAGGCGGTGCAAGACCGGCAGGCCTTCCGACCCCGGTCCGTCCAGGTCGACGATCACCAGGTTCACCGCTTCCCGTTCCAACTGCTGCGCCGCCTCATTCCCGTTCTGCGCCGGAATGACCCTGTAACCGGCCCGGCTCAGCCCCCGCGCCAAGACCCAGCGCAGGTGCTCCTCGGGACTGAGCAACAACAAGACGCCTTGCATCGACACCCTCCCCTCCCGCCGCTTCTTCGGCTGATCCGCTGTCCCTGTCTGTTTAGACCCGCTGGCGCGTGCGTTATCTTGATCAGTCCGTTGCGCCGGCGTACAATCGCCGGGCGCTATCCATCTCATTCTTTTTCGGCTCGATGCCGCTCCCTCGATGAGAATTTTCCTGCTCCTTATCTCCACCGTCGTTTTCGCCAGGAGAAGCAGGACGAAGCAAGAACCCTTTGTCTCGCAAAAAACGTTCCGGCTCCACCGCTGTAAAGACCGGGGGCATCCGCAATATCACCTGGGCCTCTCCAGCCGCGCCGGGGGTGATGACAACCCTGCCACCTTGCGCCTCGATGGCCAGGCGGGCCAGGTGTCCATCAGGAGATGCCGTCACATCCTTCGCTCCTCGCAGGTGACATTCGAGGGTGAGGGCATCCTCTCTTCCCTCTGCGCGCACTGCTCTTTCGGGCGCCAGGCTGACGCGGACATGGATCTGTCCTGTTGCATCGGGACGACAGAGTCCCGCCAAAAGCCGGCATATCGCCTCAGTCAGGCGTTCCCCGTCTGCCCAGACCTTGATCGGCGCCTTCTCTTCGGGGACTTCTTGGATCACTACATAATCGGGAAAAAGATTGCGGAACCGTTCCAGCACCCCATCGACCAGGACGGAAACGTCCAGCCAGTCCGGGGGATTCCCGTCGACCCGCAACAGCCGGGCCGCCTCCCGGAGGTACTGCTGCTGGCGCTGCGCCTCGACGGCGATAATCCGCGTATGGTGAATGAGGTCGGTGCGGTAGCCGAACTCCTCTTCTACCACCTGAACGGCGCAGCGGATGACGCCGAGGGAGTGGTTAAGGGTCGGAACCAGTTCATCGAGCAGCCGGGCCGGTGCGGGGCATTGTCCGTGGCATGGCTTTTCGCCGAACATAAGACCGCACTCGTCACGGCGAGTGACCGAGCGTTTGGGCCTATCTTCTTCGTCGTCTTCCTCGTCATCTCCCTTGCCTTCTCTCTCTCCCCCCTTCTCGTCATCCCCCCGGCGTTCCCCCTCCCGATTGTCCTTCTTATCCCTGATGTCCCAGCCCTGCGCCTCAAGGTCTCCCTCGTCGTGACCATCCTCCTCACCTTCAAAACCCCTCTTTTTTCGCGCCACCCAGAAGCCAATCACCATAAAGACGGCCAGGAGCGCGGCCATCCATTCGCGACCATCCAGCAACCCATTGAGGGAATCCCCAAGAGGAAAAAGAAACACCCCAACCAGGACCGCTGTCACGATGACAGCGGCCGTCAGGGTGATTGCCAGAAGCGATTTGCGCCGAGGGTTCACAGCAACACCTCGCTTTCGCTTATTCGAATCGCAGCGCCTCGATCGGGTCCAGGGCCGAAGCCCGGTTGGCGGGATAGAGGCCGAAGAAGATGCCGATGGCCGCCGAAAAACAGAAGGCCAGCGCCATCGCCTCCCAGGAGATCTGGATCTGCCAGTTTCCCAACGCGCCGAGCAGGCTGGAGAGGCCGACGCCGGTGAGGATGCCGAGCACGCCGCCACAACTGGAGATGACCGTTGACTCGATGAGAAACTGGGTCAGGATGTCGAACCGCTTCGCCCCGAGCGCCTTGCGGATACCGATCTCCCGAGTCCGCTCCGTCACGGAGACGAGCATGATGTTCATGATGCCGATGCCGCCGACGAGCAGGGAGATGCCCGTGATCCCAACTAAAAGCGCCGTGAGCGTGTCCGTCGTTCCCTGCACCGTCGTGAGAACATCCTGCTGGTTGCGCAGGACAAACTTGCTCGCGCTGCCCATCTTGTGGGTGAGGATCCGCTCCACTTGGGTCTGGGCATCGTTGATCACGTCTTCCCCGGCTGCCTGTATGACGATGGTTCGCAGGCTTTTGCCGCCGAAGAGGCGCTTCATCCCCGTCGTCAGGGGGACAAAGACCTGGTCGCCCACATCGCTGGCGCCGGCAATCTTGTTTTCCATGACGCCGATGACGGTAAAGTCGGTCATGTTGATGCGGATCGTCTTGCCCACGGGATTGGCGGCGCCGAAGAGATCGGCGGCGGCCGTGGCGCCGAGGACGGCGACGCGGGACATATTGTCCATGTCATAGTCGCTGATGAAGCGGCCCTGGGCGACAAAAAAGTTCCGCACACTACTGTATTCAGGGGTCGTCCCGGTTATGTTCGTCGTCGTGTTCTCCCGGTCGTTGCGGACGACCATCTGGCGGCCCGCTTCCGGCACCACCTCGGCGATGAGTTCCCCCCGCGCCGATTGCAGCAGTTCATACTCGTCCAGGGTCAAGAGGCTCACGCTCCCGCGGGCCTGCCGGGACACGCCGGGGATCGGCGCCGTGCGCCCCGGGGTCACGTAGAGCAGGTTCGATCCGAGAGCGCCGATCTGGTCGGTGACGCTCTTGTTGGCCCCCTTGCCGATGGACACCATGGCGACGACGGCGGCCACCCCGATGATGATGCCAAGCATCGTCAAGAGGGAACGGAGCTTGTTCTCTAGGAGGCTCGACAGGGCCATGCGGATGGTGTCGCCGATCATGACCTTCCCTCCTCACAATCACTTGCGCCTTTATCTGCTGTGACGGTTCCTTCGCCGCCTTTGACGCTTTCTGCCGGAACAGCTCTTTCGGCCGTCGCGATCCATTTCGCCGGACTGCGCCCGTCGTGAGAAGGATTCCGCCGGTCCTCCACGACCTCGCCGTCGCGAATGACGATGGTCCGCCGGGCATGGGCGGCGATGTCCGCTTCATGGGTGACGAGCAGGATCGTCTTGCCCTCGCGGTGGAGCCGGTCGAAGATCCCCATGATCTCGGCGCCGGAGCGGCTGTCCAGGTTGCCTGTCGGCTCGTCGGCGAGCAGGATCGCCGGTTCGTTAACGAGCGCCCGCGCGATGGCGACACGCTGGCGCTGGCCGCCGGACAGTTCGTTGGGCCGGTGGTGGCCCCGGTCGGCCAGTCCCACCGCCGCCAGGGCTGCCGCCGCCAGTTCGCGTCGCCGCTGCGGCTCCTCCCGCTTATAGACGAGGGGCAGTTCTACGTTCTGCTGCGCTGTCATCCGGGGCAGGAGGTTGAAACTCTGAAAGATGAATCCGATCTGGCGGTTGCGCACCTCGGCCAATTCGTCGCCGCTCAAGTTCGCCACCTCACGTCCGGCCAGCCGATAGGAGCCTGCCGTCGGCGTGTCCAGGCAGCCGAGGATGTTCATCAGGGTAGACTTCCCCGAGCCGGACGGCCCCATGATGGCGACAAACTCATTGGCTTTAATGGACAGGTTGACACCCCGCAGGGCGGGTACCGATAGCTCGCCGAGGCGGTAGATTTTTTCGATGCCGGTCAGTTGAATGATCATGCCCAGCAGCCCCCTTCCCTTAGCGCCGCTGGCCCGAAGATTGCCCGAAACCGCCGCCCGACTGCCCGCCACCGGCGCCTGTGCCCGCACGCGAGCCGCCGCCTGCCCCCCCGATGGACTGGAGGGGATTGCCGCCGGTCGTCGTCGTCCGCCGCGCCGTGCTGACGATGGCGATGCGGTCGCCTTCGGCGAGCCCTTCGACCACCTCCACCATGGTGTCATCGCGTAGCCCCGTCTTGATCCGCTTGAAGGTGGGCCGACCCCCCTCTTCGGCGGCGGGGATCATCACCCCGGCAGTTCCCTCCCGTTCGATCAACGCCTCCAGGGGAATGGCCGCCACGTCCTGCTTCTGGTTGATGACGATTTCGACGGACATGGTCATGCCGGAGCGGAGTTGGCCTTCCAGGTTGTCCACCTCCACCAGCACCTGGTAGTTGACCACGTTGTCGATGGTCTTCGGGTTCTGGCCGATCTGGGTGACCTTCCCCTTAAAGACGCGACCGCCTAGGGCGTCGACCTTGACATTGGCCGCCATGCCCAGTTTCACCTTGGGCACGTCGATTTCATTGACATAAAAATTGCCGCGCATCACCTTCAGGTTGGCCACGGTGGCGACGACGGTGTTGTTGGCGACGCTGTCGTCGTTTTTCATGGTCAAGGACAGGATCGTGCCATCGACGGGGGCGGCGATCCGGGCGTCGTTCTGGTTCTGAAGGGCTTGATCACGGGAGATGCGCGCCTCTTCCACCTTGGCTTCGGCGATGGTCACGTCGGTCGGCTCGGGCTGGCGCTTGAGTTGGGCCAGCTTCAACTGAGCCGACTGGAACGTCTGTTCGTCGAGGGCGGCCTGGTCCTGGGCTTTTTCCAGGTCAGCCAGGGGGATGGCGCCGTTTTCATAGAGGCGCTGGTTCTTCTCCAGATCCGATTGGGACCGGGCCAGGTTGATCTCGGCCTGGCGCAATGCCACCTCCTGCTGGGCGATCTCCTCCGCCGTCGTTCCCTGCCGCGTCTTCTCCAGGCTGGCCTGGGCCGATTTAAGCGTCACCACCGCCCTGGCCGCCTCCGCGTTCAGGCTTTCCGAGGCCAGCACCGCCAGCACCTGTCCGGCCTTGACCTCTTCCGTCTCCTTAACGGCAAGGCCGGTGACGGTTCCCTCAGTCTTCGCTTTGATCTCATATGTAGCCAGCGGTTCCAGCACACCGAGGGCGGTCACCTTTTCGGTGATCGTCGCTTTTTTGACCGTTATTTCCCGGGTGACGCCGCCCTGCAACCGCTGGGCCTCCAGCGCCTGGCCGCTTCGCCAGGCGTAGAGCCCATACCCGCCTCCGCCGGCAAGCGTTAGCGCCACGGCCCAGGCGATCAGCTTTTTGTTTCCTTTCAACCACTGCATCGGCTCTGTCACTTGCTTCAACTCCTTGCCGAAGATCATGAATGATGTTTCTGAAAATCGTCTGAAAATGCTGTTAAACCGAGTGAAAAAAGGTTTTTACGCAAGAAGACATTGAGATTTTACTATATTTGCAAAAAAGACTTAAAACTACATTTACTGGGCCTTAACATAAAACCATTTGACCTTGGTGTATAATCACTCGTGGAAGGGTTGATTACATTTTGAGGAAGTGCATTAAGAATGAACCAAACGGTGCATCATTGGCTTCTGTTGCGCTCCTCGACTGAGCCAGGCATGTACTCGATACTTGATTTCGGACCATCAGAAATTGACATTCGACGGGCGCGCCGGGATTATCTCGAGTTGGACATTTACCCGAAGAGTGCCTTGGTCCTGATCCAGGCAAAAAGTTCGACGGAGGCCTTGAAAAAAGCGCGCGCTGCGGAACGACCGAAGACATGGAGCAGAAGCGAAAAAGCGGCACAGACCCCGAACAGGCCGAGCGCCCCCTACGCCAAAAACGATTCTGCTTAATATGGAAGGCATAAGAAGACCCAGCCGATTCGATCGTTCGGCTGGGTCTTTCTTTTCTATCATTCTATCTTTCTACTCCCATGTGGCCCACGCATCGGGACAATAGCCGACCGTCGCCTGCCGTCCGTTGCGGACGATAGGCGTCTTGAACAGCAGGGGGTTTTCCATCAGCACCTCTTCCACGTCATGGACGAGGTATTTGAGGTTTCGCTTGGCATACTCCTTGCCCGCTTTGTCGATCAGGTTGTCGAGGCCGACGGCGGCCTTGACGCTAGCGAACTCACCTTTGCTAAGCCCTTTGACGGCCAGGTCGATGAACTGGAACTTGATGCGGCGTTCTTTGAAGTAACGCTCGGCTTTGCGGGTGTCTTGGCACTTTTTTGTACCCCAGATCTGGATGTTCATGTGTTGCACCCCAGTCAGATATGTGATCATTACTTGTTAATTTGGTATCTTTATCGCAAGTGAAAGCTGCTAAGACTGATATGCATTATAACTTTTTGTAGCAATTTTTCCAACAGACAACTGTCGAGAGCACCCGAATCGCCTGTATCGGGATACGAATTATTCAAAGACCTGGCGCCCCGGCCCTCGCGGCGAAAGGCCGGTTGGTACAGCCACCCCCCGTTCAGGACTTTCATCTCAGATCATCGCCCATGCCGGACGCGCCGAAAAAAAGCCACAGCGCAACACATCTTCGCGCTGTGGCCTCCGCATATTCCCGGTTATGTATTAAATCATGCTTTATTTTACAGGATGATCGGACAGACAGGGATGTCGACGGCGCAGGGACCGACGTTGACATTGGCCGGGCAAAGGTCGGCGCCGCAGGCATGGCCGACACAACCGTCAGCCGCGCAAGGCACGTTGAGGCCACAGCCGCCATCGGCGGCGCAGCCGCGGGCCGCGCAACCGCCGTCGGCCGCACAGCCACCGTAGCCGCCACAGCCATCAGCCGCACAACCCGATTTGGCCGCACATCCGCCGGCAGCGGCGCATCCATCTGCTGCACAACCGCCGTCAGCGGCACAACCGCCGTAGGCTGCGCAGTCACTGGCAACAGCATCGCTTTCCGGAGCAGGGGCCATCGTAGCAGCCACATACTTCGCGCCGCTCGGGGGCAGCGCCTGCAGTTTCAGTTCACCATTTTCAATGGTCATGGACACGCCTTTCAGGAAATTGATCAACGCCTTCAGATCGTTGAATTTGTTGAGGTCATCAGGGACGGCGAGCGTTTTCCCATCCGATTCGGCCGTCGTTCCGTCCGGTGAAACATGGAATAGGACCAACTGCTTATCGGTCGTGAATCCCCTGACCACCGAATCGACCTTGCTCTCGGGATAACCGTTGAAGGCGATGTTGACGAAGTTCTTCATACCGGGCATTCCTCCTTCTCATCTTTCATTGCATGCCTACGAACCATCCACCCTGTCGCACATGTTTTTCGTTGTGACCTGTGCGACTAACTCGCCTGTTCACCTCCTTTCATTTCGTTCATCAGCAACAACTTAGCAATGGCGGCATCCTTGGATGCGACATAATAGAGGAGCTTGTCTTTGATGTTGTATTTCAAGGCGGGACAGGGTGTACTGAACTCGCCGTGAAACTCTGTATTGTAGATAAAGCGATAGGCGCAGTACCCGGCGCAGTTGGGCAAAATGGCGCAGTTGCGGCATTCCTCCTGCTCAAAGGGGCTCCAACTGGACCACTTCGCCTCCAAGGGATTTTTGGTCAGATCGTCCCCGTTCCCGAGCAGGCCGATCTGCTTTGTCCCGTCTGAAACGGTCTCCCAGCAGCGATGGAGGTCGCCGTTGGGCAGGATGACGAGACCGTTCGGCCGAGTCGCCGTACAGATGCCGACGTTCCGGTAAGGAAGGCCGATGTCGCACAACCCCTTGGCGACGGCGTACTTGTACAGGTCAAATTCATGAGCGGCAAAGACCCTCATCTGAATCACGTCATCGACAATTTTGCCGCAGGCGCGGGTGGACGCTTCGATCGGCGAGAAGTACACCGACAACCGGCCTGTGTGCCCCAGGCCCTGCTCGGCTAGGTCATCGAGCAGCCCATAGATGGAGTCGAGGTTTTTCCTGTCCATGTTGATCCGGATGATGGTTTTCAGCGGATACTTGTGGATGTACCCCTTGATGTTGTCGATGATTTTTCGATAGGTGCCCGTCCCGGTTGTCTTGAGGAATCGTGACCGGTCATGGAGCGGCTCGGCGCCGTCGAGGGTGATCTGGATCGTCCGCACCTTCCGCAGGTACAGTTCGGCCACGACCTCATCGGTCAGCAGGTAGCCGTTGGTGATCATCGAGGCGAAATAGGCGATCCCCCGGGTGTCACAGTAGGGGATGATGCGGTTGGAAAGCTTTTTGATGATGTTGAGCCCGATCAAGGGCTCGCCGCCGAACCAGGTGATGTTCAGGCTCTTGATGGTCTCGGCCTTTTTCTCGAGCAACCGAAAAATGGAGTGTTGAATGTTCTCAGGCATCAAGACGGTCGACTTCTCATCCCCTTCAAAACAATAGGCGCAGCCAAAATTGCAGTTCAATGTCGGCAAGATGGTCAACCCCATGTTGTCGGTCCGCTGTCTCTCCTTCAGGTACTGTTTCTTGAAGACCTCCAGTTCATCGATATCGGACGGCACCAGGAAGTTATTCACCAGCAGGTGGTCAATGGTGTTCCGATCCTCCTTCGGTATGGGCCCTGTTGCGGCGTTGCGCACCCGCTCATAGACGTCCGTCTCGTCGCCGTTGAGCAAGGAAAACCCTTGGGAGAGACTGTTATAGATCAGCCTGTTGTCGTCATCGATGTTTACGACCGTGTTGAATCTGGACGCCTTGTAATGTTCGTACATGTACGATTCCTCCATGTTTTTTGTTTCGCCCGGTTTGCTTGACGAAAGGATGTTTTAAAAACCAACGAAATCATCGTCAACCACGAAAAATGGCTAATGAATCTCCTCAAACAGGTGGTATAGCTTGGCGTGGACGATGTTTTTTAGGGTCTGATGGGGGATACGACTTTGGATATCCTTGAGATTGACGGCAAGGGATAAAAACTTGTCTTCTTCCCGGATCATCAGCTTTTTCAACAGGAGTTCATCGAGGGTCTTGATGATCATGGCGTCGCCCCCATCTCCGCTGTTGCAGTCCGCCCTCACCGCTTCCATAATGCTGCTGAGCGGTTTGATCTGGTCGCAGTGCCGGTAGATGTCGGCCACCATCCCCCGCAGAATGGTGCTTTTGAACTGTCCGAACCTGGAATCGTAAACCTTCACATACCCGGCCCCTGCTTCATAGGCGAGGACAGGCCGGCTGCTCCCTCCGAAGAGAATGTTCCACTCCTTGATCGAGTCCGTGATCCGGTTTAAATAGTCGAAATCGTCCGGCATCTCAGCGCAATCGAAGGCGTAATTTGTGGCGATCTCTTCGATATTCAACTCATCCATGGGATAGATCAACCTGTATTGCTCCATCGGTCGGATGTTGGTGATGTTGCACCGGTCGGCTTCCAGGAAGTATCGGCTGAACCGTTGCAGGATCATCGGTTTCGGCGGGTAGAGCGGCGGCGTCAGGTGATAGATCAGCGGAAATAGGTTGAGCAGGTCATAGTAGGAATCGGGCTTTTCATTGGGAAAACCGAAGAGAAAATTATAGGAGACCTGGATGTCCAAGGCGTAGCAGTTCTTGATAAACTGCACGTTCTTGACTTTGGTCGAGCCTTTGTCGATCAGCTTCAACACGTCGGTGCTGAAACTCTCGATGCCGGCTTGTACCCGTTTGACCCCTGCTTTGGCCAATGATTCGAGCTGCTCCTTGGTCAGGTTGGGTTTTACCTCCCAAAAGAGTTCCAGGTCCAGCTTGTCTTCCGGCAGTGCCTTGAGCAGCGGCGCGAAGGAGGGATAGCGCAGGATGTTGTCGACGCAGATGAGGCTGTTTCTTTCATACCGTTTCGCTAAGGCGCAGAGGTCTTCATAGACTGTCTCCCACTGCTTGCACCGGAAGTGCAGGTGCTCTCCGTTGAGGCTGCAAAACTTGCACTGGACGCGCTCTCCCCACCAACACCCACGGGCTGTTTCGAAGAGGAGCGTGTCCTGTTTCAGTTTTTTGCCAGTGGTCTTTTCGATCGACTGGATCTGTCTGAAGTAATCATCGTAGTCGGGAAGGGGCACCTCGTCCATTGGGATCAGTGGCTGCGGTGGGGTCTTGATGATCGCGAGGCTGCCATCGTCATTACCGGGGCCGCTCCCCTCGCCCCCGCCACAGTTGTCCATGCTGCTGCCGCCTCGATAACCGTAGTGACGGTAAAGGATACCTTTTAGGTCATGCCCGCCGCCGAGCCGGTAGTCGTTGTTCCGAAGATGCTCAACGATTTGAAGTAGCGCTCTTTCCCCTTCGCCATAGACAATGTAGTCGATCCAGGGGAACACACGCAGGTATTCCATCCCCATATCGCCGCTGACGGCATTCCCCCCGAGGATGATGATCTTATCCTTGTATTTCTTTTTGATGATCCGAGCGAGGCTCAGCGCCGGCGCCGTCTGGCTGAAAGAACAGGTGAAACCGATGATGTCGTACTCGACAAAAGGGATGCTGTTCAGTAGTTGATAAAAGAAATCGGGGATGATCTCGTTCTTGATCTGCCGGCAGACCTTGACCAGTTCATCTTCGATGAACTTCTCATTGACCGCCTGCACATTGCCAAGCGGCGTCGGCTGATACTGATCGGTGAGAAAAGGGTTGGCGTTTTTCAGCGTGATCAGTTCTTTGATGTCCCTTTCCTGTGATTGCTGAAGTTCTTTGCCCAGGGACGTATCGGTGATGAGGAATTCGTTAAACAGCCATTCTAAGAGGTAGGCGTAACGCGAGCTGATGGATAGCTTGGCGTACAAATCGATGCCGATCCTGTTTGCGAAAACCAAGTTCTGATAGGACACATCCGTTACAATCCCGTTCCTGGATAGGTAACTTTTTAATATACCTAACTGTATAGAGGGAAAATCGATCTTCCCCCAGGGCATATTGACGAGCAGCAGTTTCATTGCGACACCTCGAAATCTTTATCATTCGATCCGTTTCATTCTTTTTATGTAATGATTCAAACGAATATATGTTTATTTGTTCCTGTGTAATTTATTCTAATGGTACGTCACCCTATGCCCGCTGACAACTTCTATTGGGAGCGGTGCTCGGGGCAATAAGGTTTCGTTTTCAAGCACAATGAAAAGACCCCCTATGATAGCGTTCTGGTTGCTGCCATAGGGGGTCTTAACATGTACTATTTTTTAAAATTTCCATCCGCCCCATTGCCAGGACATCCCTTCCCATGCTAGAATAGCCCCAATCCAACTGAATCAGGTTCGCAACGTAAAAACGATGAAAAGGTAAAGTAACCTTATGGTTTCAGCCCAGAGAGCCGGGGGCAGGTGAAAGCCCGGTCTGCAAGCGATAAGGCGAAGTTCACCTTGGAGTTGCCCGCTGAAGACTCTCCCCAGGCTAAGGGGCGAGGGTTGGTAGGTGAGGCCGGATCTTCCGCCGTTATATGGAAGGGGGTATCGGTGAGGTCTTATGCCTTGGCCCGTACCCTGATGAAGGAGGGCTTTTTTTGGGCACAGTCCCAAAGAGCCAATGAGGGTGGTACCGCGGGTGATAATCCCGTCCCTTGTCGCCAGACAACGGACGGGATTTTTTATTTTTGCCTGTTTCTGTTTCAACCTGTCACTGTGTCAACGAAATCGACCACACGGAGGAGGTGGGAAATTTGCTCGGACTGCACGATCCCTGGATTGCGGGCGCCTATCTGCTCTGCATTGCCTCGACGCTGCTCTGTGTCGGCTACGCCTACTGGGGCCAGCATCAGGAGGAATAAGGAGAATCGCCGCTCCAAACGAGGGCGTTCGTTGAATGCGCCAAAAATGCAACGTTTATTCTCGGAAAATTCCGAAAAAACTTGTTCCCACATAACATTCTGATTTTCACACAAGCACAACCAAGCACAACGCGGGAGGGATGGCAAAGTGAAACACGGTCTCCTTTACATCATGTTGGCCTTTTATCTTGGCGCCACGGTGCTCCTCGGCTATCTGGGATACCGGCACACGCGCTCGTCCAAGGATTACCTCATCGCCGGCGGCAACATCCATCCCTTCCTGATGGCCCTGGCCTACGGCTCCACCTTCATCTCCACCTCGGCCATCGTCGGTTTCGGCGGCGCCGCCGGCGTCTACGGCATGAGCCTGTTATGGCTCACCGTCTTCAACATCTTCGTGGGTATCTTCATCGCCTTCGTCTTCTATGGCGTTAAGACGCGCAAACTGGCCCACCAACTGGGCGTGCATACCTTCCCCGAATTTCTCGGCGCCCGCTTCTCCTCCCCTTTCATCCGCAACTTCTCGGCCAGCGTCATCGCCCTTTCCATGCCCCTCTACGCCGCAGCCGTCATGATCGGCGGCGCCCGCTACATGGAAGAGGCCATGCAGATCAACTACACCACCTCCATGATCATCTTCGCCGTCATCGTCCTGGCCTACGTCTTCTTCGGCGGCCTGCGGGGGGTCATCTACAATGACGCCTTGCAGAGTTCCATCATGTTCGTCGGCATGGGCGTCCTGCTCTACCTCACCTATGATAAGTTGGGCGGCGTCGTGACGGCCCACGAAAAGCTGGGCGCCCTCAAAGACCTGGTGCCCCAGGCGCTGGCAGCCAAAGGCCACCTCGGCTGGACGGCTATGCCCCAGTTCGGGTCCGAGATCTGGTGGTTTGTCGTCTCCACCCTCGTCCTCGGCGTCGGCATCGGCGTCCTCGCCCAGCCGCAACTCGCCGTCCGCTACATGACCGTCTCCGGCAAAAAGGATATCTACCGCGCCCTGAGCGTGGGCGGCGTCTTCATCCTCTTCATGACCGGAACGGCCTTTACCGTCGGCGCTCTCTCCAACGTCTACTTCATGGAGCAGTCAGGCAAACTCGCCCTGGCGGCCACGGCCATTGGCGGCGCCGCGCCGAACGTCGACAAGATCATCCCCCTGTTCATCACCCAGGCCATGCCTGAGTGGATCATGTACCTCTTCCTGCTCTCGCTCCTGGCGGCGGCCATGTCTACCTTGAGCGGCCAGTTCCACCTCATCGCCACGTCGCTCACTTATGACCTGAACCCCAAGGCGAAAAAAGGCGACCAAAAAACGCTCCTCTGGGCGCGCGTCGGCACCGTCATCGGCTTCACCCTCACCCTGCTGCTGGCGCTCCAGCTTCCGCCCAGCATCATCGCCATCGCCACGGCCCTCTTCTTCGGCATGTGCGCCTCCGCCTTCCTGCCCATGTACACGGCCGCCCTCTACTGGCCCAAGGTGACGCCGGCCGGTGCGACCTGGAGCATGATCTCGGCCACCGTCACCTACCTCGTCCTGGTCCTCTTCGTCCATGAGAAAGAAGCGGCCATCTTCGGCGTCTGCCAGCAGTTCTTTGGCGTAAAAACCCTGGCGACAGCCCCCTGGACTTACATCGACCCCATGGTGATCAGCCTGCCTGTCAGCGCCATCGTCCTGGTGGCCGTCAGCCTGATGACGCAAAAATCTGCCCAGGCGGAGATCCCTCCGGCGCCTCTCACGGAGACGGCAGCCAGCACGAAGGAACTGGGGCAATAGGTGTCTGTCGCTTCAAGTTTATCGACAAAAGCTTCAATTAATCTTGCGGAGCGTCGCGTGGATGCTCCGCCTTTTTGTGTCTAAAATTATTTCCTTTCGTTCCATCAAAGCAAGAAGAGCGAGGCAAGGAAACATCCCTATTGATGTTCCGCATTGCTCGCCCTCTCGTCATCCCTATTATCCTTTGTCGACCCCTATTATCCTTTTTAAACTATCTGCCTTCCTCTCAGTACTGCTCCGGAATCCGGGAATACCTTGCAGCCGACGCGGGTTCGCAGGCCAGATTCGCCAGGTGGCGCGCCAGGATCTCCAACTGCTTTTCCAGGCTGACAACGCGGGCTTCCAGCTCGCCCACCCGCCCTTTCAGTCCGGCCATCTCCACGGCCAGGGCGCGGGGATCCAGCGGACCGGTGATCCCCCTGTGTCGTTCTATTTGTGAAAGGCCTGCGCCCATCGCTTGTTCCATCTATCCTTACTCCCCCCGGCGGCGCTGTATATCGGGAAGCCCGCCTACAGGAATATATGCAAGGGCCGGCTCTGTATTCCCAATGTATTCCCAATGTATTCCCAGCGAATTCCCAGTGAATTCCGACGGATCCCCAATGGCTCCCCAACAGATTCCCAAAGAATACCCTCTTGACGGAAAGCGACTTCCCGGTTATACTAACATTTGTCTTCGGGGCGTAGCTCAGTTTGGTAGAGCGCTACCTTGGGGTGGTAGAGGCCGCACGTTCAAATCGTGTCGCTCCGACCATGTGGAGGGGTTCCCGAGTGGCTAAAGGGAGCAGACTGTAAATCTGCCGTCTGACGACTTCGTAGGTTCGAATCCTACCCCCTCCACCACTTATGCGTACAGACCCGTGCCCTATGCGGCGCGGGTTTTTGCATTTTAAAAAGTTTTTGCGTTTCTTCGCTTTTAAGAAGGTTCTATGACTTTAAAAAACGAAGACCGGAGCTGCCTTGCCTCCGGTCCTGACCCTTTCTACCTTATTTCACGCTGGCTACCGACCGCGTGCATTCAGTTGTCTAGGATAGACCGGCCTCCCCCTCCGGGGTGTCGTTCCACCAGGGAACGCGACTGCCGGGGTATCGCTGCTGGGCGGGGCAGAAAGCAGGTCATCCGTCATTCTTCAAATGCGCCACCTCGTTTGGTCCGGTCCGGCTTCCTTGTCCTCGCTCTTGGGCGCTCATTCCTCGGTCCACATTCCATCACCCCGCCGTCCATGGCCTATCGGGGCTACGTTTCCGCCGTCTCCCACTCCCGCCGGCGCGGGGTCCCGCTCTGAAGCGGTCCGGAAACGCCGATGCGACCGCCGGAACGGAGCCGGCCGGTTACTTGGGTTCCACCTCCTCCAGTTTCCCCGGAGGTCCTGGGCGTCTGCACCAGACTTCCCGCCATTCCCGCCATCGAAGCGGCTCACTTGAACGCAATCCCGGGTCATGCGTGCAGCTCTTCATTCGATGGGAGAAGCTCACTCGTTTTCACCGGATCCGCCGTAGCCTTCTGTCATTCCCCTCCGTTGCAGCAGAACCGGTGTCCACCAAGGCGCGGCAAGCGGGCAGACACCAGCGTGCTTAGCCCAATGGAATCTCCTCCTCTCCTTTGAATCTACCAATCTATTCGCCGCATGGTATAATTTTCCTTCTTTTGGCTCAAAATGTTATTTGTTTTTTTCTTACATTACCCATGGCGCCGGCCTCATTTACGCCTGCCTTTTCAACCCTTCCGTGATAAAATAGTAAGATAGATAAAAACCACCATGAACGAGGGAAGACTATGCACGTATATGCCCTGGTGGGTCCCAGCGGCACCGGCAAAAGCCACCGGGCCATCCGGCTCGCCGCCGAACTCCACTGTCAGGTGATCATCGACGACGGCCTGATTATTGAAGAAAACCGCATCCTCGCCGGTACGACGGCCAAGCGGTCGTCCACCCGTATGGGCGCCATTAAAACCGCCCTTTTTCAGGAGCAGGAACACCGGGACGAAGCGGTGCAGGCGCTGTCGCGTTGCGCCCCGAAGGGAATCCTGATCCTGGGCACTTCCGAGGGAATGGTGGAAAAGATCGCCGCCCGCCTGGAACTGCCGGCGATTGAAAAGATCGTCTACATCCACGACATCGCTTCCTCCAATGAGATCCGCAAGGCCCGCTACAACCGAGCTCATCACGGTCGCCACGTCGTTCCTGCCCCCGCCCTGGAAGTGACCCGGAACTGGACCGACGCCCTGATCAACCCGGTGAAGGTCTTCTTCCAGAAGAAAGGCTCCGAGCGCAAGACCTGGGCCGAACAGTCTGTCGTCCGCCCCACCTTCACCTCTCTGGGCAACCTGTCCATCTCCACCCCGGCCATCGTTGCCGGGATCACCCACCAGGTGCAGGAAGTCCCCGGCGTCGGCGATGTGGGCAGCATCAGCATCAGCCACGGCGACGACGGCGTCACCGTCCGCCTCCCCATCACCGCCGTCTACGGGCAGCCCCTCCATGTGCTGGGCCGCAAGGTGCAGCGCCTCGCTTTCGACATACTGGAGAATATGGGTATCTCCGTGTTAGCTGTCGATGTGACGATTGAGAAGTTGTTGGTCAAATAAGGTTAATCAAGCGAGCCGCAAGCAATGCTGCAACCCCCTTCGTGAAGGCAAAGCGGAAAACCCCTTCCGGTATGTCCCGGAAGGGGTTTGTTTGTTTTCGGGGCAGAATAAAGCGTGTGAAAAACAGATCGTCGAAGACGAAGGGGGACAGCCCAGTGGTCGATATGTTCCGCATCCTGGCTGAACAACGGATCCGCGAGGCCATCGACAAAGGAGAACTGGATGATCTGCCCGGCAAAGGAAAACCGGTCGATCTCGATGAAATGGCCATGGTTCCCCCGGAAATGCGGGCCATGATCCGCTATATGAAAAATGCCGGCATCGTCCCGGAGGAGGTGCAACTCCTCAAGGAAATTGAAGCGCTATACGCCCGGCTGGACGGCGCAAAGGATGACGCTGAAAAGGAAAAACTAAAAAAGAAGATGAACGACCTGAAGTTGCAACTCCATGTCCTGCTGGAGCGAAAAAAAGGGCAACGCGCATGAGACGCAAAAATGCCTGCACGGCGCCTCCCGGATCTTCTCTTCCGCCCTCATGGTCACAAAGTCCACGGCATCTCCCACCCTTATCCTGATGTCGGTAATGCTTGCTGTGTCATCCGGTGTTAGGCTCCAACAAGTTCATAAAAACGCCGCAGCAGCATCTTCCCGTACGAATGCTCCACTATGCTCCGGCGCAGCCCCTCGGGGTCCTGACCTTCGGCAAGCAACTGGTCGTTCTGCGCGTCAATGTAGGCGCCTGTGATCGCGGCGTTGAACTCCGGGTGAAACTGAACGCCCCAGATATGGCCGTCAAGGACGAAGGCATGATGGGGTTCAAAAACGTTTTGCGCCAGCAATGTCGCCCCTTCGGGAAGCCGGAGCGCCGTCTGGGCATGGGTGACATGGCCCCAGAAGCGTTCCGGTAGACACCCGAGCAGCGGATCTTTTTTTCCCGCCTCCGTGAGTTCGATGGTTGCCGTGCCCACCTCTTTGCCCTTCGGGTGATAGTCCACATCGCCGCCAAAGGCGCGAGCCAGCAACTGGTGTCCGTAACAAATACCGAGGATGGGGATGCCCGTTGGTCTTACATCCCGCAGCCAGGAGGACAGGTTTAGGCTCCATTCATCATTGTCGGTGACCATGGCGTGAGAACCGGTGATCACGACTGCCTTAATCTCCGAAGGACCGGGCAAGCCGGCGCCTTCGAAAACAGGGGTGATAATCGCCTGCTCGCGACTGAGGCCCATCGGGCGCAGAATAAAGTCCTCAAAGTCGCCCTCACTTGCGAGAATGGAGGCAAGAGTGGCGCCTGTCTTGATGATGAGCAGTTTTTTCATCATTCGATACCGCCTTCATTTAAAACATCGCTCCTATTTGTTGCCGGATAATTCAAGAGCGTTTTGATCCGCCTCTGCCCAAAATAGGCGATGGCAACGGCAACGGAAAAAGTCGCTGCGTCGATGGCCGCCGCGACGTGCAGATTGAACGCGATGGGTTGTTCATAGGTAAACATAATGATTGCAGGCGTCAGCTCAAGAAAAGTTGAGGAATGGGCAGCGCGAAAGAGCAAGCAATACCCCCATTTGGCGAGGATAAAGAGCATAAAGAAACCCCAGATCAGAAGCGTTCTCTGGGCAGATCGCGTCCAAAGCAAGATGCCTCTCCCCACAGCAATCATGTAGGTCAAGACCGATAAATACCCGAAAAAACGCAGCCCGGTCATGATTAACAACCCTGTGGTAAAAATGCCAAGGAAGAAAAAAATGATATAAAGCCCGAGGAAACGGGCGAACACCCATAGCAGCTCGAGTTGAGGCGCGTCGCTGCGGTCCATCCCATCACCTCCCCCACTTATCTTACTGTAAAAACTTCTCAACTAGCAAGCTGCAGTGGCTTAGATTAAAAAGAGAACTAGCCGATATTTCGTTAGTTCTCGTCAACAATTTGAAACTTTGAATGAAAATCAGGAGGCGCCTTCTTATGGCGTCATTTCGGACGCTACAGCACCAATCGCTTCATAGGTGACTTGCAACAACTGATCCAGTTCGCTGTCGCTCATGCCCAGGATCGGCATCAGGACAAGCACATCGCCAAGGGGTCGCAGGATGACGCCGCGCTTGCGCGCCTCCAGGATTACCCGGTGCCCCATCCGCAGCGCCGGCGCGAAGGGTTCCTTGGTCGCCTTGTCCCTCACCAACTCGATGCCGGCCATGAACCCCCGCTGGCGCACATCGCCCACATGGGAGAGGTCATGAAAGCGTTCCAACCCCTGACGAAGCCGCTCGATCTTTCCTTGCAGCCGCTCGATCACACAGTCCCGCTCAAAAATTTCGAGATTGGCCAGGGCTGCGGCGCAGGCCAGCGGGTTTCCCGTATAGCTGTGTCCGTGAAAGAAGGTCTTGTATTCGCTGTACTCGCCCAAGAAAGCTTCATAGATCTTTTCCGTGGCCAGCGTGGCTGCCAGGGGGAGATAGCCGCCGGTGATGCCCTTCGCCAGGCACATCAGATCCGGTGAGACCCCCTCCTGTTCACAGGCGAAGAGGCTTCCCGTGCGGCCGAAGCCGACAGCCACTTCATCGGCGATCAGGAGGACATCGCATTCGGTGCAGCGTTCACGAACAGCGCGAAGGTATCCCGTGGGGGCAGTGATGATGCCGGCAGCACCCTGGACCAAAGGCTCGATGATGACGGCGGCCAGTTCGTCCTTGTGGGCTCTGATAATGCGCTCAAATTCCTCGAAACAGGCAAAGTCACATTCCCCTGCTTCCCGGCCCATGGGGCAGCGGTAGCAATAAGGGGCGGGCGCTTTGAGGCTCTGAAACAGCAAGGGCCGGTACAGCGAATGGAAGAGCTCCATGCCGCCGAGGCTGACAGAGCCGATGGTGTCGCCGTGATAGGCCCCGCTGAACGTTAAAAACCGCTGTTTGCCCCGCTTGCTTGCATCAGGCTGCTGCTGCCAGTACTGAAAGGCCATTTTCAAGGCGATCTCCACCGACGTGGCCCCCGAGTCGGAGTAAAAGACCCGGCTGAGGCCCTCGGGGGTGATACGGACTAGTTCCTTCGCCAGCCGGGTGGCAGGGACGTTGGACAGGCCCAGCAGGGTCGAGTGGGACACCTGCTCCGCCTGGCAGCGAATCGCCTCGTTGATCTCTTTGCGGTTGTGGCCGTGGACTGTCACCCAGAGTGATGAGATGCCGTCCAGGTACTTGCGGCCTTGGGTGTCAAAAAGGTAGCTCCCTTCGCCCCGTTCAATGATCAGGTTGTCTTCCTGGCAGTACTCGCGCATCTGGGTGAAGGGGTGCCATAGGTGCTTTTTGTCCATCTCCTGCAGGTCTTCGCAACAGGTGTTGGCTGGGATTTTTTCGAGGTCTATCGATTGCATAGCCGCGCGGCCTCCTCTGTGAGCTTGTGGACATCCAACTGCGCCGCCAGGAGGCGGCAGTACTCGGCAAAGGGGCCGGCCTGGCTGATATCGCCCAATTGGGGCAGCCTGGCGAGGATGGGTATCCCCGTCATGCGAGTGATCATCTCCGGGCTGGTCCGTTCGGCCAGGTCCGGAGTCTCCGACGCGCCGTTTAGGATGATCCCCAGAACGGGGATCCCCTTTTCCATCGCATAGTGGGCCGTCAGGACGGTATGGTTGATTGTGCCCAGCCCCGCCCGGCCAACGATGAGCAAGGGTAGCCTCCACCGGCAAGCCAGGTCGGCCATGGTGAAGTCCGGTGTAGTGAGCGGCACGGCCAAACCACCGGCGCCTTCGACGAGCACCATACCGCGCCTGCCTGCCAGCCGCCGGAAGGATTGGTCGAGAACCTCCACATCTACAGGTTGGTCGGACAACTCCGCCGCAACGGCGGGGGCCAATGGCGCTTCATAACAGGCTGGACTCAGCCACTCATCGGGCAGGTCGATCTCCAGGTTTCGGCGATAAAAAGCCAGGTCTTCCCGGAAAAAGCCCCCGTCAGACATCGGCGCGCCCGTCTGCACCGGCTTAAAGGGAACAGCCCCGATCCTGGCGGTCGTCATCACCTTGCAAAGCGCGGCGGTGACGACGGTCTTTCCCACACCGGTGTCCGTTCCGGTGATAAAGATGCCCTTATGCAACATTCATCCCTGCTTTCCTTGCGGCTTATGTTCCTTGCGGTTTCATGTTCTTCCTACACGACTTTGTTCTTGCTCATTCCTGTTGTTGCTCTTCAACACTTCTACGCCTGCTTTACGCCCGCTGTTCCTCTTCGACGCCTTCCTTCGCGAAAAGAGCCTTCCCCGTTGAAGCGTTCCCGCTCACTCCACGCAAGGACCACAACTTGACCCCGATATAAGCCGCTGCGCCGCTCAACAGGATGTCGCCCGGCAAGGGAAGCAAGATGCCGTACAACAGGGTGTTCCATAGGGTGATCGACTTGGCGAGGACCATGTTCATGATCCCGTAGAGGTAGAGGGCGCCGATGCCGTAGATGACGGCCAGCCCGGCCATGGTCGCCCCAAACAAGGGGAGGATGCTCGCCTTTTCCAGCCTCTCCGTCAATCGGCCGATGAGCCAGGCGCCCAGGGCGAAGCCAATCAGATACCCGAAAGTGGGCTTGAGCACATACCCCGGCCCTCCCCCTTCGGCGAAGACAGGCAGGCCGATGAGGCCGATGCCGATGTAGACCAACTGGCTGGCCAGTCCCAGGCGGCTGCCCAGGGCGATGCCGGCCATGGCGACGAACAGGTACTGCAAGGTAAAGGGAACAAAGGGCACAGGGACCTTGATGAAGGCGCCTGCCGCCGTCAATGCGGCAAAGAGCGCCACCTGCGCCATCTCTCGCGGTGTCCAACCCACCATGTTTGCCTCCTTTTTGTCGACTTTCCTTATGTATATCGGTTGACAAATATACTGTACTGATTGCCACTCTTTATGTCAACCATCTATTTTTAGTTAGGTTTACAATCAGGGCGCAAAAAACCCTGACCGGCAACGTGAGCGGTCAGGGTTTTGTTTCAACGGGACTTGCGCCGGCTCCGAAAGCCGCCGGCCACGCCGATCAGCACGAGGACTGTTCCGGCCAAGGTCCATGCCGTCACCGGCTTATCGAGAAAAATCCGGCCGAGGATGACGGCGATGACAGGGTTGACGTAGGGTCAATTGTTTCGCTGCAAAAGAGTCGGTCTGCCTCTTATGTTCCACGACTCAAATGATGGCGGTAACAGATCATATTCGACCGCCCATACCCCAACCGGCGGTAAAAATCGTGGGCCGGCCCGTTGTCAGCGTCGACGAGGACAGTGACGCGCAAAAAGCCTTCTTCCCGGGCCATGATGAAGATATGTTCCATCAGCAGGCGCCCGTAGCCCTTTCCCCGCGCCGCGCCGGAAATGATGAAGTCCTCCAGGACGATCACCGGTCCACCCTCAGCAGTGCTGACAGAAAAAAGCAGGTTCGCCATTCCGATGACAGCTTCCGCTTCTTTCAGCACCAACAAACGGCCCCGGTCAGGGTGGGCGAGGATCATCTCCAGCCCCCGGACCTGTTTGTCCCGTTCAGGAACAAAGTCCTTTTCCAAACGGAACAGTTCGTCGAGAAGCGACGCCATGGCCGGCACATCTGCGAAGGTGGCTTTCTGGACGGATATCTGTGGCATCATTTGCGACATTTCTACGCTCACCTCTGCGGCACGCCCCGCATGGTCAATCCGACCCGCTCCCGCTGCCGGTCCACCGAGAGTACGGCCACGGTGACGATGTCCCCGACGGCGACAACCTCCATGGGGTGGCGGACGAACTTGTCGGCCAGTTGGGACACATGGACAAGACCGTCATGCTTGACGCCGATGTCGACAAAGGCGCCGAAGTCGACCACATTGCGCACCGTCCCCTGTAGAACCATGCCTTCCTTCAGGTTGTCGATGGAGAGCACCTCAGAGGAGAAGCGCGGCTTGGGCAGGTCCTCCCGGGGGTCGCGGCCAGGCTTCATCAGGGCCTCGATGATGTCCTTCAGGGTGGGAACGCCGAGGCCGGTCGCTTCCGCCATCTTCGCCACATCCACCTTGCCCAGGGCAGCCTTCAGTTCGCCGTGGCGGGGACCACGGATATCGGCGGGACCGAAGCCAAGCACCTTTAACAAACTCAGAGCGCCGTCATAGGATTCAGGGTGAACGGGCGTGTTATCGAGGGGGTTATCCCCGTCAGGGATGCGCACGAAGCCGGCGCACTGGACAAAGGCCTGCGGTCCGAGACGGCTCACCTTTTTCAGTTCCGCCCGTTTGCGGAAGGATCCCTTTTCCTCCCGGTAGGCGACGATATTCTTGGCCACCTGGGGCGAGACGCCGGCCACATAGCGAAGCAGCGACGTTGACGCCGTGTTCAGGTCGACGCCGACGGTGTTGACACAGGACTCGACAACGCCGCCCAGTGTCTCTTCCAGGCGCTTCTGGTTCATGTCGTGCTGGTACTGGCCGACGCCGAGGGCTTTCGGTTCGATTTTGACCAGTTCGGCCAGCGGGTCCTGGAGACGGCGGCCGATGGAGACGGCGCTGCGCAGAGACAGGTCGAACTGGGGAAACTCTTCGCCCGCCAGAGGGGACGCTGAGTAGACGGATGCGCCGGCCTCGCTGACGATGATGAACTGGACCGCCTGCTCCATCTCACTGATCGCCTCTGCCACCAGCGCCTCTGTCTCGCGGCTGGCCGTGCCGTTACCGATGGCGATCAACTCGATGCCGTGCTTTTTTACGAGTTGGCGGAGGCTGCGCTTCGCTTCCTCCCATCGCTTCTGGGGCTCATGGGGATAGATGACGCCCACTTCCAGCAGGCTGCCCGTCTCCGTCAGGGCCGCCCACTTGCAGCCGGTGCGAAAGCCGGGGTCGACGCCGAGGACGCGGCGGCGGCCGATGGGAGGCTGCATGAGCAGGTTTTTCAGGTTGGCCTGAAAAACCTTCATGGCCTGCTCTTCCGCCTTCTCGGTCAGTTCGTTGCGCAGTTCCCGCTCCATCGCCGGCGCCAGGAGGCGCTTGTAGCTGTCCTGCAAGGTTTCTTTCAGCCGGTCTGTGAAAATCGAGAAGCCGGTGATGAGGCGGCTCTCCAGGTGCTGGCCGATCGGTTCCCACTCCACCTCGATCTTTACCTTGAGGACTTTTTCCTTCTCGCCGCGGTTGATGGCCAGGACGCGGTGCGGCGGGATCTTCGCCACCGGCTCCTTGTAGTCATAGTACATCTGGTACGGCGTAGTGGCTTCCGGATCGACCGCCTTGGCGACCAGGACGCCCCTGCGAGCGGAGAAGGCGCGCACCCAGCGACGGACCTCGGCGTCTTCGGCCGCTTCCTCGGCGATGATGTCGAGCGCCCCTTGCAGGGCCGCTGCCGCATCGGGCACATCCTTTTCCGGATTGACAAAGGGCGCCGCCGCCGCTTCCGGCGTTCCCACGCAAAGCGCCTGCGCCTGGATCAGGCGGGCCAGCGGTTCCAGACCCCGCTCCCGGGCCTGGCTCGCCCGTGTCTTGCGCTTGGGCCTAAAAGGCAGGTAGATGTCCTCCACCTCAGCCAGGGTCTTGGCCCGCTCCAGCGCTTTGGCCAGGTCCTCCGTCCATTTTCCCTGCTCCTCGATGCTCTTGCGGACCTCTTCCTTGCGCTGGGCCAGCGAACGCAGGTAGTTGAGCCGCTCGGCCAACTCGCGCAACTTGTTTTCGTCCATCTCGCCGGTGGCTTCCTTGCGGTAGCGGGCGATAAAAGGGATGGTGTTCCCCTCGTCCAACAACTCGATGGCCTTGGCCGCATGGGCGGCTTTCAGCCCCAACTCTTTGGCAATGATATCGGCAAACAACGAATCGTTCTCCCTCTTCCCTGTGAAACTCCCTGCACGCGCCGGAAACGCTCCATGAGATTCTCCGTGAACCTCTCCGGTATGCTCTCCGGTATGCTTCCGGTATCCCTTTGATTCTCCAGTCACTACTTGTCAAAAAGCCCGCCCTTTTTATACTTCTTGATGCCGGGGCGCGCCGACACAGGCCCGCCTTCTGCCTTGCCCTTTTTTGTATGTCCCTGGTTCGCGCTCTTTTGTTTCTTCTCTTCGATGATCTTGCGCATGAGATCTACACTCAACCCGGATTTTTGTTTATCGTTCCCACTCTCGTTCTGGCCGTCTATCTGCGCTTTTTTCTGTTGCTCATTCTGTTGGTCTTTCTGAATTTCTTCCACTGTTACAAACCCCTTCTTGCTTACTTCTGTATTTTCATCGAAAATGAACCTGTTCCGGCGCCTCTTTTTCGGCAAAACCGCCTATTCCGACGCCTGCACGCTGAATTCGCGCTGGGATGCCTTCCACAGCGTTGGCCTCAGCGCAGCCCCGCTATTCTCCATGGCAGTCCTTTTCCTCCCTGTAATTCCCTGTTTACGGATTCCCTCTTTTCAGGTTAAAATGGTATGTCCGAAGGATTACAGAGGAAGAAAGGCGGTTCGTGGATGAACGGAAATGAAGTGCGTTCCTACCTGTTGTCTCCCGAGGAATTAGAAGAGCTGTGGGCCCGCCTGGGTAAACCAGGGGAACTGGCCCCCGGCATCAAGGCTCCGAAGAAGCGCAACAAGTCATCGGCGCACCGCCCCGAAGATCCGAAGGAATGATCTGAGACTCTTCTTTCGTTTCAGTCCTGGCTCAGCCGGGGCTTTTCTTTTTTAAACGGATGAAATGAAAAGAGGCGACCGCCTCTTATAAAGACTACCGTCATTTTCGGCAGGAACGTTCCAGGCGAGCCGCCTCCCGCTTGATCGCCGGCAGGTCGGCATGGAGTTTGGTCAGGGCTTCCGCCACAGGGGGAAACAGTTCGGAAAAACGGTCTGTCGGCAGATTGACTTCAAAGGAGACCGCATCAGCCGTGTGTCGGGGGTTGATGGCAACAGGCACGCTCATAGCGCCGGCCTTTTTCGCCTCGTGAGCAGCCCTTATGTTGGCCTCTACACTTGCAGTATCTCCACTTGCAGCATCTGCGCCGGCGGTTTCTGCATTGGCGACTTCGGCGCCGGCTGCTTCAGCGGCGTCGGCCAGCACCCGCGCGCTGAGCACACCAAACTCGAAGGGCGATGGAACAGTCCGGATGACGAAACGCTCCCCAAAAAAAGGCTCTATCGAATGGAGGATCGGAAAAGCCAGCAACGGCTCGATGACCTCCACTGAACCGGCGATCTGCCCCGAGCCTGCCGCCTCAAGCTCCTCTAAGGAGCCGTAGCCGTAGGAAACGGCCATTGAGGCGATCCCGTTCGCTTTCGCGCCGATGATGTCATGCTCCCGGTCGCCCACCATGATGACGCGTCGGCGGTCGACGTGTGGAAACAGGGCCAGCGCCGCTGCGACGACCTCGCCTTTGGCGCAGCGGGTGCCGTCCAGGTTGCTGCCGACGATGTGATCGAAATAGGAATCGAGTCCGAAGTGGCGCAGGATTTGTTCGGCAAAGCACGTCGGCTTTGACGTGGCCACGGCTAATCGTTTTCCAGAGGCGGTTAGGCGCGCGAGGAGTTCAGGGATTCCTGGAAAAACGGCGTTTTCATATATCCCTGTGACGGAGAAGTACTCCCGGTAAAAGGCCACCGCCTGGCGAGCCTGGTCCTCGTCAAAGCCGTAGAAGTGTCGAAAGGAATCGAGGAGCGGCGGACCGATAAAGGGGATCAGGCTATCCAGGTCCTCGACGATGATCCCGTACTTGGAGAGGGCGTATTGGACCGATTTGGTGATGCCTGTCTTCGGATCGGTTAGCGTCCCGTCGAGATCGAATAGGATCAACTCATAAGGTGTCATCGCATGCTCCTTTGGCGGAATCCGTTCGTTTCTGCGCGTTATCGCCTGCCCATACCCTGTTTCGTCTTATTCTTTTGCGCGTTAGCCGTTCATCGCAGAGCCGGGTCAGGTTTTTTCGCCTGTCTCCGTGGCTTCCTCTCGCCGGGGCGGCTTCGGCCCGTAGAACTGGTAGTAGTTGCACTGGATGCGGCCGTTGTAGAGTTTTCGCTTTTTGTCGGCCTTGCGCCCGAAGAGCGCCTCGAAGCCGGGGTGGGATGTGAGCACGTAGAAAGACCACGTGTCCAGGGCGGAAAAGACCTTGCCCATCTCCCGGTAGAGGCGCTCCACCTCCTGCTGCTCTCCCAGCCGCTCGCCGTAGGGCGGGTTGCAAATCAGGTGGCCGTACTTGAAGCGGGAACGGCTCTCCGACATGGGCTGGCGCTGCAGATGGACGGCATTGTCCACGCCGGCCTTGCGGGCATGGTGGCGGGCCAGGCTGAGCGCAGCTTCATCGATATCGGTTCCAGTGATGCGCAGTTCCCGGTCAAGCGCAGCCAGGCTGTCGGCCTCCTCGCGGGCCTGCTGCCAGAGGGAGGCCGGGATTTGGCCCCACTGCTGGGCGGCGAAGGCCCGGTTGCGCCCTGGCGCCAGGTTGAGGCCGATCATGGCTGCCTCGATGGGGATCGTGCCGGTGCCGCAAAAGGGATCCAACAGCACCCGGTCGTGGCGCCAGAAACTGAGTTGGATCATCGCCGCCGCCAGCGTCTCTTTCAGGGGCGCTTGTCCCACCAGATCGCGGTAGCCGCGCTTGTGCAGCCCGGCGCCGCTCGTGTCGATCGTCAGGGTGGCCACATCCTTCAAGAGGGCCACCTCGATGGTGTAGCGGGGGCCGTTTTCGTCAAACCAGGAACGGTTGTACCGCTGTTTCATCTTCTCGACGATGGCCTTCTTGGCGATCGCCTGGCAATCAGAGATACTAAACAGCTTGGAGCGGACCGATTTCCCTTCCACGGGAAACTCGGCGTTCTCGGGAAGCCAGTCCGGCCAGGGCAACGCTTTCGTCCCCTGAAACAGTTCTTCAAAGGTCGTTGCCGGGAAGGAACCGACCTTGACCAGCACCCGATCGGCGGACCGCAGCCAGAGGTTGGTACGGCAGATGGCCTCTTCGTCGCCGCGAAAGATGACCCGGCCATCCTCGACCAACTGGTCGTCATATCCCAATTCCCGCAGTTCCCGGGCGACAACCGCCTCCAGGCCGAAGGCGGCTGTCGCGATGAGTTCCATTTTCGCCATGTTTTCACCTGCATCAGAGACGCCTGAAGCACAGGACGTCTGTTTTTCGTTTGATCGCTCATGATGGTAATCTGTGACTATAGTATAAGGGCCTATCGCCCATCACCGCCAGACAAAATCCGTAAAAGACGGACGCGACGACAAATCCCTTATCGCGCGCTCCGTAAAGCGTGCTTCCCTAACATCGTTTCCCCGTTCACTAAAGAAAAAACAACAGGGGGTCCGGCTGACGCCAAATTCCCTGTTGCGGGGAAGGGGCTTTCTTGCTAAAGGGGTTTACACATCAATAGTCGTTCTTGCAGTGGTGATGATGATGGGGGGGCGGTCCCAGTGGGATGACGCGCTGCTGTTTTTGCAACACTTTCAGCGTCAGGATAATGACCATCTTCTCGGTAAACTTCTTGAACAGCGTTTCACCGCTGTCACAGCCGCACTCCTTGTGCTTGATGATGTCTTCCTCATAAATGACGGAGGACAGGAGTTCACAGAAGGGTTTTTCGTTTTTCACATCGACACAAATGGATTCGTCGGCAATCACCTTGTGTCCCTCGAATTCGATGTTCACACAGGGTTTCGCTGCATGGAACTGGGGCGGGTTGGCGAAGGTGATCGGCGTGACGCACTCGAAGGGCACATGTACTGTGCAATGGCGGATATCACCGCATTTGGTTGAACAATGTTCACAGTCCACAGTGGCGTATTCAATGTTCTTGCGCACGTAGCCGCCGATAAAGAGCTTGTTGGAGCCGAGCACCAGTTCGCATTGGGTCAAGACGACTTCTTTTTTGATCCGCTTGATCTCGAGGGCGTGCTGATCCAATTCCAGGTCAGCTTCTACTTCGATCTGGATCGTGGGCTCTGCCAGCACAACAGGGACCTTCACCTGACCGCAAGCCACATTGCCGGGCGTGTTCGGGCAGAGGGGCAATGTCCGCACGCTTACCACCTGTCCGCAGGTGTCTTTTCGGGGAAACACTTTCCCGCTGTCTTCACAGTAGTCCACTTCACAACTCGCCTCTCCGCATTCACATTCCGGCGGTTCGCCGCAACATTCTTTCTCTTGGCACTTATCTCTTTGCCAGACGCGATGCCAAGCATAGGCCTTGGGCGCGGGGGAGGCCGCCTTTCCTTTTTTAGTCATTAATTCCACTCCTTTCCTTTTGCAATACACATATATTCCATTCATTCCCAATCGGTTCCCAACAGGACCTTTGGCAAAACAAAAATCCCCCGGATTTACCGGGGGAAGCGCTTATTGCTCCTGGTACCACACGTCAGCCGTCCCCGAAGGGTTTTCTTCAGCCGTGAACAGGCGGGCCAGGAGTTCTTTTTCGTACACGAGGGGATAGGAGCGGATGCTGGCCAGCAGGCCGGAAGCCGGCGCCCGCACCTCTTCCTCCACCTGTCCGGAGAGGACATTGACGATTTGGCCGAGCATTTCGCCCTTGCGCAGCATCGCCCCTGCCGCGGCGGTGGGCCGGAAGATCCCGGCTGCGCGGGACAAGACTAGATGGGTATGTTTGCGACCAAAGGACGGCGGTTGCAACGGGGGCGCCGGCGGCGGCCCCAAAAGCACCCCGGCGGCCAGCATGAAATCGATCAGTCCCTGGTAGAGCGTTTCCACCAGGTCATCGTCGATGCGCCTGGCGACGCCAAGCATGAGGATGTACGGAGAGATGCCGGACTCCTTCCAGTGATAGGAGAGTTGGGTCTTGTACAACGGCGTCAACTCCCGGCGCAGCAGGTAGCGGCAGCGTAGGTAGGGCGCCAGGCGCAGGTCCTCTTCTGTCGGTGAAAACATGCGCAGGTGGGGGATCTCAAAAAACTGCTCGTTGGAGCCGTGGACGTCGAAGGCGTAATGGGAATCGACGGTGGCCCGGAGGACGCCGTCGGCGATGCGCTGCGTCGTCTCGCCCAAGTCATAGCCGGGGAACATGCGGTTGATGTCAGTGCCGTCAAAGGGCCAGTTGCGGGTGGCGAAGTTGACGCCGGGCACGTTGATGACCGGGATCAGCCGCACCGTCCCTTCCAGGGTGTAGAAGGGCTCCAGACCGCGTTCCACGCGGTCTAAGAAGGCTGCCAGCCGGCTCAACAGGTACATGCCGCTGATTTCGTCGCCGTGCATCCCCGAGACGAGGGAGATCAGGGGTCCGTCACCGCTGCCCCGGAACTCGTTTTTGTAGATAACCATCGGTTCCCGAAAGGGGATGTTCAACTCCAGGATCGCCTCATGCATCGCCCCTCGCCTCCTCTCCCGCCTGGATCACCGGAAGGCTGTCCGCAGCGTGACGAAATTGTGGCGCCGGTTCCTCTGCTTCAGGCGGCTGCAGCACCAGACGGGCGAGCAGCGACCCCTCGTAGACGACGGGGTGCTCCCGCAAGGTAAAAAGCAGCCCGTCCCGAGGGCTGGTGATGACCTGGAGGTCGCTCCCCTTCAAGGGGTCGACGATCCTGCCGATGATATCGCCCTCTTTGATCCAAGCGCCGAAGACGTTCGGTTCGGGCACAAAGAGACCTGACGCCTCAGCGTTGAAGTACCAGACCTCATTGTCGCCGATGACTCGGGGCGCGCAGAGGACGGGCAGTTCCTCTTCGGGCAGGTCGAGGATCTCCAAGTGACAGAGCAGATGAATGATGCCCTGCAGGAGTTGTTCCGAATAAAGGGGGTTGAGGCGCTGGCCGATGCCCATCTCCACCACCAAGGCCGGGATGCCCGACTCATTCAGGTTGGTGGCCAGGGTTGTCTCCAAGATGGATGAGGAACAGTGCACCCAGACAAGATCCACGTTCGATTTTTTTGCGAGTGGCAACAATCTGGGCGCATAGACTTCCTGCATCCGGATTTGGGGCATCTCCAAGAGAAATTTGTTGCTGGCGTGGATGTCCACCACCAGGTCGGCGCCTTTCAAGTCTTCCAGCAGGGCATGGGCCGCCTGCAAGGGCACATGGCCTTCCCGGTTGCCGGGAAACTGGCGGTTTAGGTCCACATTGAAAAAAGGCCAGGACCGGTTGAGGCTGCCCAGGCCGAGGGAGTTGACAGTGGGGTAAAAATCCACCTGCCCCCGGAACACCTCGGGCCGTTTCTCCCGCAGTTCCTGCAGGTACCGGTTCAGCAGGTAGATGGTGTAGAGCCCCTCCAACTCGTCGCCATGGATGCCGCTGACGATGGCGGCGCGGGCCGTTGTCTTGCCCTGACCGGCGCGCAGCACATTCTTGCGGATGCTGAACTGGTCCTGGGCCGGCATGCGGATGGTAAGGATCTTCTGTTCCAAAGGCGCGCCTCCTCAATGATTTTCCTTACTGATTCATTAAAGAGTAGTTCATCTGGCAATCGACACCGTCAACGGATTGAATGCCGGAGCGCACACACCCGAAGTCGCACCGCTGCCGATTCGACGTGCTGATTCACTGGCTATTGAATCACCTGCACGTCCACCGACACCTGCAAAGACTGCTTGGCCCTGCCCCGGTAGACGCCTTTGACGGGAACGATGTCTCCGTAATCGCGGCCATGGGCGATCTTGACATGCAGCGGACCGGCAGGGCAGTTATTCGTGGGGTCGACGCCTGTCCACCCCCGCTCCGGCAGCCATGCCTCCACCCAGGCGTGGGAGGCGCTATCGCCCCGCAGGTGACCGCCGCAGGGGATGTAGCCGCTCACATAGCGTGCCGGGACGCCGGCCACCCGCAGCACCGCCGCCATCAGGTGGCTGAAATCCTGGCAGACGCCAGCGCCGTTGCGCAGGATTTCCCCGATGGACGAGTCTACTTCCGTCGAATTCTTCCGGTAGTCATAGCGCTGGTAGAGCCGCTCAGCGAGGCGAAGGATTTCCGGCCAACCGCCCTCGGACAAGCGGAAATCCCCCGCCAGATCTTTCACCTCGGGAAGAAAGGGGCAGTAGGTTGTCTCCATCAGCCATTCGGCATGGCTCTTGGTGAGGTCACGGGCATCCCTTATGTTCTCCGGCGCCGATTGGCCTTCCCTATTTGCTGCCTGGCCTCGCCCTTTCTCCGCCTGCCCTCTCGCTTGTACTCCCTGCTTCCCCCTGTGCGCCGCTCCTTGCCCTTCCGCCGGCGACCCTTCCCCTTCCAACGACGGTCCTGTCTCCACGAGGGAACGGGCTTCGATGATCAACTCCTCATGGGCTTCCGGAAACCACATTGTCTGAAAGGTATTGCCAAAAGCGTCCCGATCCTCCTGAACCGCGCCCAGAGGGGATGTATACAGTTCAAAGGAAAGCAACCTTTGGCGGTGATCGGTGAACGGCATCAACCGTGTCTCACTGACCCCCTCGGTCACCGGGCAAGAATATTGGTAATGGGTGCGGTGGAAGATACGAAGTCGCGTCAAGCAGAATCCTCCTCAACGAAAAGGTCCCGCTGGACGGCCTCCCCGATCCGGTTGTTCTCCTGCAGGATCACCTGCAGGAAAGCGTGCAACCCTTGGGCCTCGATCTCATCCATGGTCGTATAGCGAAGGCGCCGGTCCAACTGCTCCAAGAGGCGCACCGACTCGGGGATTTGGCCGGCGCCGGCAAAGGCCCGCTGGGCCGCCAGCAAGGCCTGATCAGCGCAGAAGGCCAGCGAGCGCGGAAAATCGCCGTCATGGACCAGAAAAGCGGTCACATCCCGCGGGGTCACCCGCCCGCCCCCCGATCGCCGGTAGGCCTCATAGGCGCTGACCGAACAGAGCACCCGCAGCCAAAGCTCCTCATCGGCGGCGTCTGGGTGGTAATGGACCACATCCAGTATGCGCGACGTCTTGTCGATCCGCTCCAGGTAGCGCCCGATCCGGAGAAAGGCGCCATCCTCGCCGTGGGGGAGGATGGCCTCGATCAGCCCCTGAAAGATCATGGACTGGCGTTTCACCAGATCGAGGAAGGGATAGACGACGCTTTCGCCGACACGGTGGGCGCAGGCGCGGAGCGTCAGGTGAAAGCGGTTGACCACCTCATAGAGTTCATTGGGCAGCCGTTCCCGGACGGCCAGGGCGTTCTCCCTGGCCAGGGCGGCGCAGGCGACGATGGAATTGGGGTTGGCTTCGCTAAAAGCGAGGAAATCAAAGACAGAGGCGGCATCGGCCTCGTCGTAGAGGCGTTGAAAGTCGACCACATTTCCCGTGACCGCCACCAGGGGCTCCCAGGAGGCGTTTTCACCGGAAAAGGGCCGGACGAAATTCACTTCCAGGATGCGGGCGTTGTTCTCGGCCCGCTCGATAAACCGGCTCAACCAGATCAGGCTGTCGGCATGGCGACAACTCAGCATACGATCCGGCACTCCCTTCCCGCTTCTTGCTGCTGACCGTCCAACTGGACCACCCATGTGTCCTTACACCCGCCGCCCTGGGAGGAATTGACGACGAGGGAGCCTTTGCGCAAAGCCACCCGCGTCAGTCCGCCGGGGATGACCCGCTCGCCGCCGATGACAAAGGGGCGCAGGTCGATGTGCCTGCCTTCAAAGCGCCCGTTCACCAGAGAAGGATGCTGGGACAGATTGATCGTCGGCTGGGCGATGTACTCCTTCGGATCATTCACGATGGCCCGGGCGAAATCCTCAATCTCCGCCGCCGATGCCTTCGGTCCGATCAGCATCCCATAGCCGCCGGCGCCGGTCGTTTTTTTGACCACCATTTTATCCAGATTGGCCAAGACATAGCGCCGCTGCTCCGGATCGTCCAGCAGGTAGGTGGGCACGTTTTGCAGGATCGGCTCCTCATTCAAGTAGTAGCGGATGATTTCCGGCACATAGGCGTAGACCGCCTTGTCGTCGGCCACCCCTGCGCCAGGCGCGTTGACGAGAGCCACATGACCGGCGCGGTAGGCGCTCATTAGGCCTGGCACGCCCAGGACCGAGTCGGAACGGAAGGCGAGGGGGTCGAGGAAGGCGTCATCGATGCGCCGGTAGATCACATCGATCTGTTTCAGCCCTTCCACGGTCCGCATGAAGACCCGGTTATTCAGCGTCAGCAGGTCCTTTCCTTCGACCAGATGGATCCCCAACTGCTGGGAAAGAAACACATGATCATAGTAAGCCGAGTTGTATTTGCCCGGCGTCAGGAGCACCACCGTCGGATTCGACGTCTGCCGCGGCGCCAACGACCGCAGGTAACGGGCGAAAAAGCTGAGGGCCGGCAGGATCGGCTGGATACGGTATTTGCGGCACATGTCGGGAAAGAGCCGCTGCGTCATCTGCCGGTTTTCAAAGATATAGCTGATCCCCGAGGGAACGCGCAGGTTGTCTTCCAGCACCAGATAGCGCCCTGCGGGGTCACGGATAATATCGATGCCCGCTAGGGTCACGTACTGGCCGAAGGGAACCTTCGTGCCGACCATGGCCCAGCAGTAGTCGGGATGGGTGACCACCAGTTCCCGGGGAACGATCCCATCATGGAGGATCTCCTGCTCATGATAGATGTCACGCAAAAACAGGTTCAGCGCCCGCACGCGCTGGCGGACGCCCCGCTCCAGCAAGGACCACTCGTCCATGGGAATGATCCGGGGCAGGATGTCAAAAGGTAGTGTCCGTTCGAGACTGGCCGACTCCTGGTAGACCGTGAAGGTCACACCGAGGCGATTGAACATTCGCCGGGCCTTCCGGCTCTGCTCTTCCAACGCCGCCGACCGCAAGCCGGAGAAATGAGTGAAGACCCGCTCGTAACAGGGTCGGATCTGATGGTCGTCAAAGAACATCTCGTTGAAGCACCCTTTGACGATACCGCTGTGAAACACGGACGCACCTCCTGACTTGGACACACAAAAAAAGAAGCCGCCTCTTGGAATGAAGAAGAGCTTCTTTGCTCGACGAACACCATTATATTATAGCGGATGAAAAAATCGGATAGTAGTAGATTCCTGGGGAATCGCTCCTGGATGTTATGTTAAATTTATGTTAAGTGCCGTGTGAGACAAAAGGATGCTGGGAATCTCCCTCTATGGACATCCGAAACAAAATCGAGCATAAAATCACATTTGGGCGCATTACATCACAGTCCGCCCAGGCTGATTTTGTTTTTGGCGTTACAGAAGATACGAGTACAGAAGTTGCGAATACAGCAGGATTTTTTCTATCTTTAAATAATCATTACATATATCCCATAAACACCCATTATGTGTGCTGAAACACAGATGCCCTTGCAAAAAACAACAAGGAGGTTATAGGATGACGCCGCCTACCCCAATTCCCCTGTCGTCAAAAACAATGAGCAAAGCCATCGCCAGTCTCTCTTTAGCTTTGCTCATTGGGCAAGCGGTTCTGCCAGCCGCTTATGCGGGCGCCGATGGAACATTTGTATCTTCGGAAACGGCTTCAACCGAAAACGGCGCCGCCCCGCTAGTGGAAAACAACGATGCCCTGCTACCCAGTCCCCAAGTCATCCGCCGGAGCGATCAGATCCTGAAAGCATTGATGGAATTCAACCCCGCATTGGCCAAGCTCCGCGTCAGCACCAAGGAACTTCAGATCTACAGCGAAGAACACATGAATTGGGGCGCCTCCGGCCGGAAAATGGCCTGGAACATCCATCTGGACGGTCGCAACGGGAGCAACCATATCCTGATCAGCTTTGATGGGGAAACAGGCGATCTGATCCGTTTCGACAGTGAGATGGGGAATCTAGGGAATGATGATACTCTCAATCGACTTTCTCGTAACCATGCCATCCCGTCACCGGAGACCACAGCCGAACGAGCCACCGCGTTCTTGAAAAAAGCGATCGGGGAGGGGTTCAACCAGTATCGCCTGGCGGAGACAGCGCCTGAATCAACAACCATTGTGCGAAATAGAAATGAGTATGTCATCCGCTATAGAGTAGCCCGTTTCTACCGGCTCGTTCACGACATCCCCGTTGCGAACAGCGGCTGGCACATCGTCGTCAACAACAAAGGTGAACTCGTTCGCGCCGAGAACAGGGATATGAAGGCATACCCACAAGAAGTTTTCCCGCCGCCTGTTGCAATCAAATCCAGGGAAGAACTTCAGCCGGTATTTGAACAAGCGTTCAAAACGAAACTGGTCTACGCGCCATCTACACCAGGTGAAGACCGCTCCGCGAAAAAAGCGCGGCTTGTCTACTGGAACGTTACGCCTCCCATTGACGCGGTGACGGGAAAAATTCTGCCGGCAACAGAAGGAACGCCGGAGCGGCTGCAACTGAAAGGCAAAAACGATGGCGCCATCAAAAACGAGAAGGATGCCAACAAGTGGGTAATGAAACTTGTCAACGTCGACAAGCTTGTCCACATCGACACCGCCGGGATGGAACTGAAAAGAGACAACGGAAGCGTTGAACCGGAAGGCAGGCAGTACGCGGATTACCGTTGGGACAACTTCAGGGAAAATCAACCGAACGACGGGAACAACGGTTTTAACGGGGTGAACATGGTCAATCTGACGGTGAACGAAAAAACGGGAGCGATCACGAATTTTTATATCGCTTACCAAAGCGATCATGGACCGGACAATACAAAATTGGACGCGTCAAAGGCCAGAGCGACAGCGCTTGCATTTTTAGAGGCAGTATTGCCAAAAGGCGACTATGACCTGAACATCACTCAGGCGGACTTCCCCGCCATGCCGGACTGGGTCAACCGCAGCCAACTGCCTAACGACTTATTGAAACAGCAACAGGAATACATCTACGCCTGTACTGTCAATCGAAAAGGCGTGCCGGACTATTCCACCCATATCTCGGTGTCGGTCAATAAAACAACCGGAAAGGTAACACACTTCTATTTCATGGAGCCTTCCTATACGGAGTACCCTGATCCGTCAAAGGTGATGGCGGAGGAAAAAGCAAAAGAGATCTTTATGAAGCGCTTTCCGCTGCAACTGGTTTACGATTGGCCCGAATACTTCAACCAGCGGGCGCCGCAAGCCAAACTCCAGTACAAAACGACGCCGGAGTACAGGCTGGTGCAGATCGACGCCTTTACCGGCGAAGTCGTCGAGCAATAGCAAGGGAGAGACGACGTCCCAGCCGGACGCACAGAAAAAAGCCTGCCTTTAACCGGCGGGCTTTTCTTATGCTGGATACCGATGTTCACATTAGAATTTACTCTAATCGCAACGATATTTTCGTTGGCGTGTTTATATGGGACGAAAGCTTCGCATCGATCTGTCCATATCCATTTGCTCCCCATCCATAAATGCCATCGTTCTTTGTGATCACCCAAGTATACCCGTTGCCTGCCGATATCGAAGTGTTCTCGCCAGGAACAGTAATTCTTTGCGGCTGAAAAAATGATTCTTCAGTGGAACCGTTTCCAATAACGCTAAGTTTGCCATCGCCGCTATTAAAGCCCCAACTATATAATGCGCCATCTTCTGTAAGCGCTAGGGCATGAAAGTATCCCGAGTCAATCTTCGTAACTTTTTGAGGAATCGCCACTCTAAGCGGTGTCGATGAGTTGAACACTTCTTTATTCGCAATGCCAAGCTGTCCTACAGCATTATCACCCCATGCATACAATCGGCCATCTTCATCTAACGCGTAGCTTGCACATCTTCCCGTCGCTATCGATATGATTTTTTTATCAAATGCGACTTTATGTGGAGTGGGTATCGTTGTTTCGATGAGTTCACCGCCCGGCTTATAGGCTACCGGTCCGCCATCACCGATTTCACCGAAAAAGTTGCTACCCCAAGTATATACTTTCCCTGTTTCCGATAAAGCCATCACATGGCTATGAATACACGACACATCGACTACAGGCTCAGGTAAGTCCACCTTATAGGGAACAAAGGAGTGGCTTCTCCCTCCGTCACCTCTTTGTCCGTAGTAATTCCACCCCCATGTATACAGTGAACCCTTTTCAGAGATCGCTAACCCAACCCCGTTGCCACGACCGATTTTTACGATTTTTTCGGGCAACGTGAATGAAACGGGCCTCGTGTCAAATGTTCTACTATCCCCAAGCACCTCGGGGAAATCATTGACCCCCCATATATAAATTTCGCCATCTTCAGTTAACGCTACAGTAAAAGATCCCGGTATCACCTGTGTTATCTTCTTCGCAAGTGGGACTCGCACAGGAGTTTCAGCGCTGTTTGTATGTCCAATTCCGAGTACGCCTTCATGATTATCTCCCCACGCGTATAGTTCCCCTCGATTCGTAAGCGCAAAGGAACTCAGATGACCCGCAATCATAGATTGAACATGGATTGGCTCGGCCTTTGTCAAGTTTCCATCATTTGTTTTATCAAAACTGGCTTGGCCTTCGTTCATAACACAACCTTGCATTGATAACAATCCAGCCAACAGAATGATAAGAACAAAATATCTCTTCACTTTTACGCCCATAAAATTCCTCCTGTTATATTCGGAAGAGAAAAGGTAGTAAAAGGGATACGCGATCCCCTTTACTACCAATATCCTAACAGAAAAGAACGCTGTAAATCAAGGCTATATTAGCCTATCGTTACCAGGGCATTTTGGGAAAAAGAACATACTTATACGGGTCAACAGATGTCGTTCCTTCTTTAATCTCAAAATGCAAATGCGGCCCAGAGGAATTCCCTGAATTTCCTGTTGCCCCTAACCTCGTTCCGGAACTAACAGTTATCGTGCCGTGTTCAATATACAGTGTATTCGTAGAAGCGCCTCTAGGCGGACTGGTGTTCGGGTAACTGGGAGCAGTATAAGGAGCGAACGATGATAAGTGGGCGTAAATCGCTTTGTTGCTGCCGAAAGTTAACTCAACAAAGTTCCCATAGCTTACAGCATAGCGTGTAGTGCCTATGACTTCATAAGCAGTTCTATATTTTGCCGAGCCGCTTGTAATCGCATAGACTGATGCTCCTGAAGAAACACCTATATCAATCCCCGCATGAGAACCAAAATCATTCGTTCTTGAGCCCGTAGTAATTGGCTTGCTGTATTGATATGTAAACCAAGGAACATTAATTTTAGATGTCTGAACGTATCCCCTTTTGTTACCACTTGACGTAGCTTTGTTGCACCTATCTCCCCCTGTGTTAGGGAAAACAACCTTTAACTGGCGGGCTTTTCTTGTTCTGGACAGGTTCTTCATGATCGTTAACAAATTTTTTCTCTATCCCTTGCAAATGTCTAAACATTAGGGTATACTGTACACAAGTCCTGATATGGTGAAACGCTACTCTTCTCGATTGCCTGTGGCTAGGGAGGTTTGACGGATATCCCTAGACAGGGCAAATTATGAGGAGGGTTTTTTTTATGTTTCAAGACAAAGTGTTAACCTGCAAAGAGTGTGGCTGTGAGTTTGAGTTCACCGCTTCTGAACAAGAGTTCTACGCGGAAAAAGGCTTCACCAACGAACCCGGTCGCTGCCCCCAGTGCCGCGCCGCCCGCAAAGCCCAGAACAACAATCGTGGCGGCGGCTATCGCCAAGAGCGCGAAATGTACCCCGTCACCTGCTCTTCCTGCGGCAAGGAAACCACCGTTCCCTTCCAGCCCCGCGGCGATAAGCCCGTCTACTGCCGCGACTGCTTCCAGCCGCAGCCCCGCAGCAATCGCTGGTAAGATCAATACCTGTACAAAAAGCTCGCCTAACCGGCGAGCTTTTTTGATTCCCAGCAAAGAGATGTTTCTCGTCGGCTCCACCTACTGGAACGAGGTCTATCGGAGAGGTCGAGCAGAATCAGGAAGGCATAGCCAATATAAGGAATCTCGGACAAAACATAGCCTGGCTCCTGAATATGATTCATCGTTAGAGCCAGGCCCGTCGCTTTGACCAAAATGTAATGCGCCTCAAACGTAATAAGCGGTCGTTCCGCTCCGTTGCGCATTGGTTACGATTTTAACTTTTCGCCCATTCGGACCATCGTGGATGGAAACCAACTCACCGCCATGCTTGATCGCATGTTCGTTCGAGTCCCGCATTTCCGGTGATACGGTACCCCAATTTCCTTCAAAGTGCCGCATAAACAAAGCGCCAAATAGGTGGATCGAGAAATCTGAACAGAGCAGATCGGGGTGCATCGACGTAATCCCTGTGTTGAACTTCATATGATGTCGTCGCCACCTTTACAATATCCATTATGCAATTATTGTACATTCGCTCCACAAACCTATCAATGTTTTTTTGCGTACTTCTAATAACGAACATCAGTCCTCACTTAATCCCGCGGGAGAACGAAGATCCGAAAAGCAGGCGAAACAACAGCACCAAGCCGGTCCCTCGGAGAAGTAATTTATGGCGAGGCCGTTTTTATGTTAAATTGCACGTTTACGCATACGAGATAACAAGAAAACGAAAAAACCGCCTTTTCAGGCGGCGAATCCGATATGGTTTTCTTCCGTTGTTAATTACTTAGGCAACAGTTCACTGACCAAGGATTTCACATGATCGGTGCATTTTCTGCAACCGGTGCTGACCTTTGTGGCCGACTGCACTTCCTCAAAAGACTTGGCGCCCTTAGCGATCGCATTTTGCAAGTCTCCATAGGTTACCTTTTTGCAACCACACACCAGTTTACTTGCGTCCATTTCCAATCCCCCATTCATTCAAATTATTTCTAATCATCAGGCTCGACAACATCCATTCTACCATATTCACCCAAAGAATATGCAAGTAAAGATCGATTCTCCTTCCCCAATTATCTTTTTGATCGTTCAAACGCTTCTCGGTTCGCCCGAATCTGCCGCGCATGATTGATCCCGTGCTCCGCATACAACTGCAACCACAGTGTTGCCGAGTACTCCCCGATTTCAGAGTGATTGCCTTTTCGGTTCCACTGTTCCACATCCATGAATTCGAGGATCTCCAGCGTCGTCGTCCGAACCCACTTATAGAGTTGCAAGGCCGATTCGATGGGACGTAGATTATAGCGCAATGCAATCGCAAAATAATCCTGGTCATAACTGATGATGTCCGGCGATTCTTCCGCCAACAGACGCCGGAGACGGATGCCGCTGGTGATCTCGCTGTCCGCTAAATGATGGATGATCTGGCGAATTGTCCACCGCTCCGGTGTGGGTTGATAATCCAATTCCGCTTCAGAAACCCCTTGCAGAGCATCCTCGACCAGCGTAATGCCTTCCCGATACTGATTGATAAGCTGGGCTCTCTCTTCGACCTTCATGTAAGCCCCCCCTTTACCTTTCTATTCTTATAACGTTAACAGACTCCTCCAAGGTAACGCGGTTCGTACGCGCTTAAATGACTTCCCAACTGCGGAATCGATGACTTATTGTTCGAATAAAAAAATTCTACAGCAGACGCTGTGGTTATTGATGTATGCCTAGGCTTGTAGTAGTGTATAGGCTATGAAACAAACGGGAGGGCAACGCATGGACAGATTTACCGGTGTCACTGTCGTAAAAAAAGCAAATATCTACTTCGACGGAAAAGTAAGCAGCCGGACAATTATACTCCCCGATGGAGAACGGAAAACCCTTGGGATTATCTTGCCAGGAGAATATGAATTTGGGACGTCTGAAAAGGAGATCATGGAGGTCTTGGCAGGCAAGCTCACGGCACTCCTGCCTGGCCGGCTGGATTGGGCGGTGTTTAACGCAGGAGAATCCTTCGAGATTCCCGCCAATGCTACGTTCAAAGTTTCCACCGACGAGGTGTCTGATTACTGCTGCTCCTATGTAAAAGAGTAGTCAGCGAACGGTCTAAAATAGGAAGAACCCCAAGGACAAGCGTCCGGCATGATCAACCGGCACGCTTGTCCTTTTTTTACCAAATTTTTCTTACTCGTTCACAGAATCTACACAAAGATTTTCATTTCTTTTTAAGACTTGTCACTTAAACTCCTCTTTGAACAAATCTTAAAGGAGAGGATTGTCTTGTCAGAAAACCGTTCCGTTCCCGTAAAGGCGCGAGTCAAAGGGCTGATTTCCGTCGTTCTCACAGTTGCGGCCATCGCCGTAGCTGTCACAGGGGTAAGCTTGATGGGAGGCGACCATGGCGAACGTCGCGATCCCTCCCGTCGTCCAGCCGTCGAAAGCGCGACATCTCGTGAAAACGCCACGCCTCGTGAAAACACCACGTTCCGTGAAAGCAACACAACGCGTGAAAACGGAGCGACCCGTGAAGCCGTCGATAGTAAAAGACTCCCGCCTGATGCAGCGCGCTCGGAACTCCCCATTAAGGGCATTCACGAAGCGGTAGGCTTGGCGCTGATCCCGCTTGTCCTGATCCACTTTATCTTAAACGCCAAAACGCTCGTATCCGAACTGGGCTTCCGTAACAAGCCCAATGAAAAGGAATAAGAAGAACCCTCATGACTCTGCCTGTGTTCTCGATTCGTCCGTTGTCACTGTTCGAGTGTAAAATGACATAGAACAGGCGTGCAAATGGGGTCCCTATGATGACCAAAAAAGCGTGACGCTTTCCGGAGTCACGCTTTTTCATAGAGCATTGCCTATGCTAACTTCTGTAAATAAAGACAACGGAGCAACGTAGCAAGCACTCGAACCCTTTCGAAGGGTTTGACCAAGAAGTCCACCGCTCCTGCAGCAATCGCTTCTTGAATCATTGTCTTCTGTCCCATAGCGCTGCAGACGATAATCCTTGCTTTAGGATCCCGGGTTTTGATCGCTTTAATCGCGCTAATTCCATCCAATACGGGCATGGTGATATCCATCGTTGCGAGGTCCGGTTTAACCTCATCCCAGATGTTAACCGCCTCCGCGCCGTTGGACGCTTCAAAAACCTCGTAGCCCGCTTCTTCCAACATTTTTTTCAAGATGACACGAATAAACAACGCGTCATCGACGATAAGAACTCTCTTCGTCATCGCTCAACCACCACAATGATTAATGTGATGACTATTATATTCATCCGGACGCAATATTCTGTCAATAGGCCAAAAGTACCATTCCTAACGATGACATCACAATAACGTTAAAAGAAACAAGCCGCCAGCAGTTAAGCGGCGGCCTGTTTCACTGATAATACCTTTGTTAAGAGTTAGTAAAAGTTTTTTTTAGCGCATACTTAGGCAGGATAAGTGACAACCTTGCCTTCGTCATCGGCGCCTTCCTTGGCGATCTTGAAGTCCACCTGGGTTTGTTTGGCCAGGCGCTCTTCCAGGAAGGGCAGGGCCACGTTCGGGAAGATGGCGTAGGTGACGACATCCTGTTCCTTCTGCATGACCGATGCGACGCCTTTCTTGGCTTCTTCCATCCCAGGGGGGATGAGGTCGGCCGGACGGACGTGGATGACTTCGTCGTTGCCGACGATCTTCCTGCGGACTTCTTCGTTGACCGGCGCAGGGGGCTGGCCGTAGAAGCCGCGCATGTATTGCTTGACCTCGTTGGTAGCCATCTTGTACCGCTCGCCGAGCAGGACGTTGAGGGCCGCCTGGGATCCGACGATCTGGCTAGAGGGGGTGACGAGCGGCGGGTAACCGAAGTCTTCCCGGACGCGGGGCACCTCTGCCAGCACATCGGGCAGCTTGTGCAGGGCGTTCTGCTGGGCAAGTTGGGAGAGGAAGTTGGAGATCATGCCGCCGGGGACCTGGTAGACGAGCACGTTCGTGTCGGGGGTGCCGTCGGTGAGGTCGAACTGGCTGTACTTCTTGCGGACATCCTTGAAGTAGTCGGCGATCTCCTTGAGCTTCAGCAGGTCCAGGTTGGTCTCGTAGCCAAGGCTCTCCAGGGTGGCCACCATCGTTTCGCAGGCAGGCTGCGAGGTGGACAGGGCCAGCGAGGAGATAGCCGTGTCAATGACATCGCATCCGGCTTCGATGGCTTTCAGGTACATCATGCCACCCATGCCGGAGGTGTAGTGGGTATGCAACTGGATCGGCAGACCGACGGCGGCTTTGACCTCTTTGACGACCTCGTAGGCGGAGCCGGGGGTGAGGATGCCGGCCATATCCTTGACACAGATAGAGTCGGCACCCCGTTCGGCCAGTTTCTTCGCCATATCGACGTAGTACTTGGTGGTATGGAATTCACTGATGGTATAGCAGAGCACGCCTTGCACGTGCCCGCCATACTTCTTGGTGTACTCCATCGCCTTTTCCATGTTCCGTACGTCATTCAGGGCGTCAAAGATCCGGAAGATATCCATGCCGCCTTCGCAGGCATACTTGATGAAGGCTTCCAAAACGTCGTCGGCGTAGTGCTTGTAGCCGACGCAGTTCTGGCCCCGCAACAGCATCTGCGTGGGGGTCTTGCAGTGTTTTTTAATCGTCCAGAGGCGTTCCCAGGGGTCTTCGTTCAGGAAGCGCATGGTGGTATCGAAGGTGGCGCCACCCCAGCATTCGATGGAGTGGTATCCGATCGCGTCGATTTTTTCAAGGATCGGCAGCATGTCTTCGATTTTCATCCGGGTAGCCAACAAGGATTGGTGGCTGTCGCGAAGCGTGGTGTCTGTAAACTTGATAACCCGTTTTTCCATGTTCGACTCCTTCCTGCCCTTCGTCTGGGTCGACGTTCCTCTTTTTCGATTAGCCAATGACGACCAGAACCTCGCCGGCGTTGACCGCTTGGCCCTTCTTGACGCGGATCTCCTGAATGGTGCCCGCGTGGTCCGCCTGGATTTCGTTTTCCATCTTCATGGCTTCGAGGATGAGGACAGTGTCACCGGCCTTGACCACATCACCGACATTTTTGCGAACGTCCAGGATGGTCCCCGGCATGGGGGCGGTGATTCCGCCACCGCCGGCAGGGGCGGGAGCGGCGGCTTTCGGCGCAGCCTTCGGCGCGGCAGCGGCGGCCTTAGGAGCAGCAGCCGGAGCGGCTTTGGGGGCAACCGGGGCGGCGGCGCGGGCTACGGGAGCCGGAGCGGCAGCGGCCATGGCGCCTTCACCGGGAATTTCTTCGACTTCTACATAGAACATCTGGTTGTCGACACGGACTTTGAATCTCTTCACAAAAATTTCCCTCCCGCTGTCAGGCATTCGGGCAGCGATCTGCCTGGCAATCTCCTCAACTGGGGTATCCGAGTCCCTCTGCCCCAAGGCATCGGCAAGACCCATGGTCTTCCAATCAGTGCGTCCGGCCCAGGCCGAGCGGGCGAAGCTCTGTCCGCCCGTCACTCTTCCCCGCCGCTTGATGCTGGCCATCTGATAGCCGATGGCCGACATGACAGCAGCGATGGCCGCTTGGCGACGACGTTTGCGGTCACGGTTTAGCATGTTTCGTTACCCAACCCCTTTCCAAAGGGGGGCGACACCCCCAGGACCTTAGACCGGGATGTTTCCGTTTTTCTTGCGCGGCCGGCTTTCGCGCTTGGTTGCCAGAGCATCCAGGGTGGCGATCAGGCGGCTGCGGGTTTCCCGCGGGTCGAGGATGTCTTCCACATAGCCGCGGGCGCAGGCGATAAACGGATTGGAGACTTCTTCCCGGTACTTTTCGACCATCTGCTTGCGCATGGCGATGGGATCTTCGGCGCCTTCGATCTCCTTGCGGTAGATGATGTTGGCGGCGCCATCGGGACCCATGACGGCGATTTCAGCCGTCGGCCAGGCGAAGGCGGCGTCACAACCGAGGGGCTTGCCGCACATGGCCAGATAGGCTCCGCCGTAGGCTTTGCGCAGGATGATGGTGATCTTGGGAACGCTCGCTTCCGAATAAGCGTAGAGCATCTTGGCGCCGTGCCGGATGATGCCGCCGTACTCCTGATTGGTGCCGGGCAGGAAGCCGGGCACGTCTTCGAAGGTCAGCAGGGGGATGTTGAAGGCGTTGCAGAAACGGACGAAGCGGGCCAGTTTGTCAGAGACGTCGATGTCGAGGCAACCGGCCAGGACCTTGGGCTGGTTGGCCAGGATGCCGACCACTTTGCCGTTCAGGCGACCAAAGGCGGTGATGCCGTTGGGCGCGAAGAGGGGCTGCACTTCGAAGAAGGAGCCGGCGTCGAGGATGCGCACCAGCACGTCGCGAACGTCATAGCCCTGGTTGGGGTTGGGGGGGATGATGGAGATCAGTTCTTCCGGATCGAACTCGGGCTCGACCGGATCGACGACCGGGGGCTCTTCCATGTTGTTGGAGGGCAGGTAGGAGAGCAAGGCGCGGATCTGCTCGAAGCACTCCAGTTCACTGTCCGCCATGAAGTGCGCCACACCGGACTTCTGGTTGTGAGTGAGGGCGCCGCCGAGGGTCTCGGGCGACACGTCCTCGCCGGTGACCGCCTTGATGACCTGGGGACCGGTGATGAACATGCGGGAGATGCCGTTCACCATGAAAATGAAGTCGGTAAGGGCGGGAGAGTAGACGGCGCCGCCGGCGCAGGGACCGAGGATGGCCGAGATCTGGGGAATGACGCCGGAGGAGAGCGTGTTGCGGTAGAAGATGCTGCCGTATCCTTCCAGGGCGTCGACGCCTTGTTGAATCCGCGCGCCGCCGGAATCGTTCAAGCCGAGGCAGGGCACGCCGTTTTTCAGGGCCAGGTCCATGACCTTGACGATCTTGTCGGCATGGGCCTTCGAGAGGGAACCGCCGGAAACAGTGAAGTCCTGGGCGTAGATATAGACCACACGGCCTTCGACTGTGCCGTGGCCGACAACAACGCCTTCACCGGGGTTTTCCAGTTTGTCGAAGTTGCTGTCACCGACGAATACACCGAGTTCAACGAAGGAACCGGGATCGAGCAGGGCTTCGATGCGCTCGCGGGCGGTCATCTTGCCAGACTCGTGCTGCTTGGCGATCCGTTTGGGGCCGCCGCCCTGGGTGATCTTCTCGCGGAATTTCGCCAACTGAGCCAAACGTTCTTCCATGTTCAAGGGAATGATCCCTCCCAATCTTCATACGCCTGTTTTTGTGGATCTATGTTGCGCCCCCTCCCCCCGCGTCATGCGGGGATCGACGGGCCACAGCAGAAATGGTGGTGTGGCGACGCCGGTCTTACTTCAGTTTGCCGGGGCGCTGGCAGAGTTCGACCAGGTGGCCGAAGGTGCCTTTCGGATGGAGGAAGGCGATGTCAGCGCCGCCGGCGCCGCGCCGCGGTTTTTGGTCGATGAGAGGAACGCCAGCCTTTTTTAGTTCTTCCAGTTTGGCTTCCAGGTCATCGACGCGGTAGGCCACGTGCTGGATCCCTTCGCCGTTCTTGGCGATGAACTTGGCGATGGGGCCTTCCGGATCGGTCGACTCGAGGAGTTCCACCTCGGCGTCGCCCGAGGGCAGGAAGGCGACGCGGACCTTCTGCTCGGCAACCTCTTCGATGGCGGTGCACTTGATGCCGATGACGTTCTCATAGAAGGCGATGGCCGCCTTCAGATCCTTTACAGCGATGCCGACATGGTCGATGTGCAGGATTTCAGGCTTTTTTTTTGGGCCGTAGAAGCGCTCTTCGATGAAGGCGACTACGTCCCGCGTGTCCGTGCCGGGGGTAAAGATTTCAGCCACACCCGATTCCTTCAGGAAGGGGATGTCGTCGTCAGGGATGACGCCGCCGCCGAGGACGAGGACGTCGTTCAGTCCCTGGGCGCGGAGGCCTTCCACCACCTGCGGGAAGAGGGCGCTGTGGGCGCCGGAGAGCGAACTCAGGGCAACCACTTGGGCGTCTTCCTGGATGGCGACTTCAACGATCTGGGCCGGCGTCTGGCGCAGGCCAGTGTAGATGACTTCCATGCCGGCGTCCCGGAGCGCTTGGGCGATGACTTTAGCGCCGCGGTCGTGGCCGTCGAGGCCCGGTTTGGCAACTACTACGCGAATCGGTTTCTTTTCCATGGTACGATCGACCCTCCCCGCTTAGAAAATGATTTGTTGACGATATTCCCCGAAGACTTCCCGCATGACGCCGCAGATTTCGCCTAGGGAGGCGTAGACCTTCACAGCGTCAATGATGACAGGCATCATGTTCTCGTTGCCTTGAGCGGCAGCGCGGACGCGGGCCAGGGCGTTTTGCACAGCCACATTGTCGCGGGATTCTTTGACCTGTTTCAGCTTGGCCTTCTGGGCTTCGCCGAGGGCCGGGTCGACTTTGAGCAGGCCTTTGGGCGGCTCTTCCTTCATCTGGAACTTGTTGACGCCGATAACAACGTTGTCGCCGGATTCAACGCCCTTCTGGTAACGGTAGGCGCTGGCCTGGATTTCACGCTGCATGTATTCGATGGCGTTGGGCGCCCCGCCCAGATCGTCGATCTTCTGGATGTATTCTTTGGCCTTGGCTTCGAGCTGGTTGGTGAGGGATTCAATGTAGTAGGAACCGCCCAGGGGGTCGACCACATCGGCGGCGCCGATCTCGTAGCCGATGACCTGCTGGGTCCGCAGGGCGATGAGCACCGACTCTTCGTTGGGCAGCGCCAGCGCTTCGTCCTTGGAGTTGGTGTGCAACGACTGGGTGCCGCCGAGGACGGCCATGAGGGCCTGGAAGGCGACGCGCATGATGTTGACGTTGGGTTGTTGGGCCGTGAGGGTGGAACCGGCCGTCTGGGTGTGCACGCGGAACGCCCAGGAACGGGGGTTCGTGGCGCCGAAGCGCTCTTTCATGATCGTGGCCCAGAGGCGGCGAGCCGCCCGGAACTTGGCGATCTCTTCGAAGAAGTTCAGGTGGGCGTTGAAGAAGAAGGAGAGACGGGGGGCGAACTTATCCACATCCAGTCCGGCGTTGATGGCGGCCTGGACATAGGCGATGCCGTCCGCCAGGGTGAAGGCGATCTCCTGAGCAGCGCTGGAGCCGGCTTCACGGATGTGGTAGCCCGAGATGGAGATGGTGTTCCAGTTGGGCACCTTTTCGGCGCAGTAGGCGAAGATATCGGTGATCAGGCGCATCGACGGCGCCGGCGGGAAGATGTAGGTGCCGCGGGCGATGTATTCCTTGAGGATATCGTTTTGGATGGTGCCGGCGATCTTGTCGGCGCTGACGCCCTGCTTCTCGGCGACGGCGATGTACATGGCCAGCAACACCGCAGCAGGGGCGTTGATGGTCATCGACGTGGAGACCTTGTCAAGAGGGATCTTGTCGAAGAGGATCTCCATGTCGGCCATGGTGTCGATGGCGACGCCGACCTTGCCGATCTCGCCCTGGGAGAGGGGATCGTCCGAGTCGTAGCCGATCTGGGTGGGCAGGTCGAAGGCGCAGGACAGACCGGTCTGACCTTGTGCAAGCAGGTAGCGGAAGCGCTCGTTCGACTGCTCGGCGGTGCCGAAGCCGGCGTACTGGCGCATGGTCCAGTGGCGGCCGCGATACATGTTCGGCTGCACCCCGCGGGTGAAGGGGTACTCACCGGGGAAACCGAGATCACGGGCGTAGTCGATATCGGCTACGTCATCAGGGGTGTAGAGGGTGTTCATGGTGATACCGGAATCGGTGGCAAACACGGCGCGGCGTTCGGGCGCCTTTTTCAGGACCTTGCCCAGCGAGTTCTCCTGCCACTTTGCTTTTGCTTCACTGACTTGTGCGACTTTTTCCGAATCAAACACGAACCGATGAACCTCCTTTCGAACTTGGGAACGAATGGTGCGGTGTCCTTCTCGCCCGTGGATCACATGTTTCCTGACCGCCTGTTCAAGGGGAAGTCCGGGCCGCCGCTCAGCGCGGCGGCGCCGGGTTCCGCTTCGTTCAGGGATGGCCGAGCAATGTCTGGACTTTTTCTACGACTTCGTAGGGGAAGGTGGCCACTTGTGCGCCGGCTGCAGTCAGAGCCTTCACTTTTCCTTCGTAAGTGCCCTTGCCGCGCTCGATGATCGCGCCCGCATGACCCATCCGCTTGCCCGGAGGGGCGCTCTTCCCGGCCAGGTATGCGACGACAGGCTTGCTCATGGTCTTGATAAACTCGGCCGCCTCTTCTTCGGCGTTGCCGCCGATCTCGCCCACCAGGACGACACATTTGGTATCTGGGTCGACCTCAAACCGCTTGAGCATATCCACAAATGATGAACCCGGGACACGGTCTCCGCCGAGACCGACGACACTGGTCTGACCGATGCCGACATTCGTCAAGGAACCGACGATCTCATAGGTCAAGGTTCCCGAACGGGCCACGACGCCGACCGGACCCGGGGAGAAGGCGACGTTGGGGAGGATGCCCAGCTTGCACTTCCAAGAGGCCATGCCGAAGGTGTTGGGTCCAATGATGACTGCTTCCTTCAGTTTGGCCCGATTGACTATGATTAACTCATCCTGCACCGGGATATGTTCGGTGATGATGACGATGACTTTGATGCCTGCTTCGATAGCTTCCAGCGCTGCGTCTTTGCAGAAGGCCGCCGGAATAAACAACACCGTTGCGTCGATGGCGTGATGCTCGCAGGCTTCTTGGACCGTCTCGTAGAGGGGCACGCCCTCGTAGAGGCTGCCGCCCTTCCCCGGCGCAACGCCGGACACGACGTTGGTCCCGAAGGCCCGCATCTGCCGGAAATGGAAACTTCCTTGTTTGCCCGTGATCCCCTGAATAAGTACGTTCGATGCCTCATCGACCAGGATCGCCATGATTACGCCCCCTCCCCGCGTTTTGCAAGCGCAACGGCCATTTGGGCGGCCGTTTTCATATCCCGATAGGCGTCGATACCGACTTCCTTCAGGATGCGAACACCAGCCTCTTCGTTGGTGCCGACCATGCGGACGACGACCGGGACGGGGATGCCGATATTCCGCTTTACCTGCGCCAGGGCATTGGCGACGTCGTCACAGCGGGTGATCCCGCCAAATATGTTGATAAAGATGACCTTGGGGTTCTGAGCCAGGAGGATGCTGATCGCTTTGGCCGTGCCTTCCACGCCCGTTCCGCCGCCGGCGTCCATGAAATTGGCCGGATGGCCGCCGAAGAGTTGCACCATGTCCAGGGTGCCCATGGTGATGCCGGCGCCGTTGGCCATGATGGCGATGTCGCCTCCCAGTTCGACGAAAGAGCCAACCCCGGCCGCCTTAGCCATCTTTTCCACTTCGGTCATGTCTTCGTCGACGAAGGGGATGTCCTTCTGGCGGTAGAGGGCGCTGTCGTCAATGGTTAGCTTGGCGTCTGCGGCGATCAGGTGGTCGCCGGAGATGACCAGGGGGTTGATCTCGACCAGTTCGGCATCCTTGTGATTTAGGATACAATACATTTTCGACAGGATGTCAGAAAACTCCTTGGCAAGATTGCCGCGGAGACCAATTTTTCTCGCCACATCCCTGGCAAGAAAGGCCGGTAACCCTAAAAAGACGTCCAAATGGGTTTTGACGATGTCCGCTTCGTCCTGTTCCTCGATGTCCATGCCGCCTTTGGCCGAGGCGATCACGACAGGCGCTTTGGCAGCGCCGTCGATGGTGATGGCCACATACAGTTCTGCGTCGATCTTCAGCTTTTCCTCGACGAGGATGCGCTGGACCGGCAGGCCCTGAACCGTCATGGACAGCACCTGGGCAGCCGCTTGGGCGGCTTCCTCCGGGGTGTCGGCAAACTTGATGCCGCCGGCTTTTCCCCGTTTGCCCGAAAGGACCTGGGACTTGATGACGACCGGCTTGCCGATCTCCGCCGCCACTTTCGCCGCATCTTCCGGCGTCAGGACCATGCGGCCCTGGGGAACCAGAATGCCGAACCGCGCGAAGATCTCCTTCCCCATGTACTCGAAGCACTTCACTGTTTTCAATGCCCTCCTTGTTCGCTGTTGATATGTTAACCCTTTCGGGGCCAACCCTTACCTGTAGACGGAAAGGTTTTTTAACAAATCGACAGTGGACAATGGCATTGCGGTGACCGGTGGTGGAGATGACGCTACGGTCGCTGCTGCGGTTTGGAGCGCGATACACTGTCTGCAAGGATTATGTATGGATAGGTGAATCGATGCATGTATGTATAGGTCGCGGGTCGCAGTGGCGAATCAAGCAAGCCCTAGGACAACCCATTTCCGGGCGGTGGAAGACCTAGCCGGGGCCCCGCCCCAGCTAGGTCGTTTTATTAAACCGATGAAGAAGGAACCATGCGAATCAGGTGCAGCGCGATTAGGAGCGGAGCGCCCGGTCAATCCAACGGAACACCGTCTGCCGGCCGATGTCGGCGATGGAGGTGGTCAGGGGGATTTCTTTCGGGCAGACGCGGACGCAGTTCTGGGCGTTGCCGCAGTCAGTGATGCCGCCCGGGCCCATGACGGAGTCAAGGCGATCATGGGACTGCATTTCACCGGTGGGATGGGCGTTGAAGAGGCGGACCTGGGAGATGGCGGCCGGACCGATGAAGGCCGACTTCTGGTTGTAGTTGGGGCAGGACTCGGCGCAGCAGCCGCAGGTCATGCAACGGGAGAGGGGGTAGGCCCACTCCTGGTCGCGGGGAGCCATGCGGGGGCCGGCGCCCAGGTCATAGGTGCCGTCGATGTCGATCCATGCCTTCACCTTTTTCAGGCTCTCGAACATCCGGGTCCGGTCGACCTGCAGGTCGCGGATCAGGGTGAACTTGGAGAGCGGTTCGAGGGTGATGGGCTGGCTCAGTTGGTCCACCAGAGCCGAGCAGGCCTGGCGGGGTTTGCCGTTGACGACCATGCTGCAAGCGCCGCAGACTTCTTCCAGGCAGTTGCACTCGAAGACGACAGGGGTCGTCTTCTGGCCGTTGGCCAGCACGGGGTTCTTTTGAATGTCCTGCAACATGGCAATCACGTTGAGGTTCTTCCGGTAAGGAATGGCGAACTCTTCCCAACGCGGGGTCCCGTTCGGACCGTCTTGCCGCTTTACACGCAAACGAATCGTTTCGGCCATGATTAGTTCGCCCCCTTGTCCACGTCATAACGGCGGGGCCGCGGCTTGATGAGAGAGACATCGACGTCTTCATACTCGAGCGCGGGGCCTTGGGCCGTCCACTTGGCCTTCGTCGTCTTCATGAAGTTCGCGTCGTCACGGTTCGGGAATTCAGGCTTGTAGTGGGCGCCGCGGCTCTCGTTCCGGTTGAGGGCGCCAATGGTGATCACGCGGGCCAACTCAAGCATGTTCCAGAGGTGACGGGTGAAGATAGCCGACTGGTTGGCATGGCGGCTGCTGTCAGGCAGGCCGATCTTCTTCCAGCGTGCCATGAGGTCTTGCAGCTTGTTGTCCGTCGCCTTCAGGTCTTTGTTGATCCGGACGATGGTGACGTGCTGCAGCATCATGTCGCCGAGCTCTTCGTGAATCTTATAGGGGTTTTCCGTGCCGCTCATGCGGTAAATCTCTTCCATCTTGGCCTGCTGGCGTTTGACTTCCTGGTCAAAGACAGACTGGGAAACGTCGGCAGCCGACTTTTTCAGGCCTTTGACATACTTCATGGTCGCCGGGCCGGAAACCATGCCGCCGAAGATGGCCGAGAGGAGCGAGTTGGCGCCCAGACGGTTCGCGCCATGGTATTGGTACTCGGCTTCGCCAGAAGCGAAGAGGCCGGGGATGTTGGTCATGCCGTCGTAGTCGGTCCAGAGGCCGCCCATGGTGTAGTGCATGCCAGGGAAGATCTTCATGGGCACTTTGCGCGGGTCGTCGCCGACGAACTTTTCGTAGATCTCGAGGATGCCGCCGAGCTTGCGGTCCAGGGTCTTGGCGTCGATGTGGGACAGATCCAGGTAGACCTGGGGCTTGCCGTCCACGCCGAGGCCCAGTTCGTAGCAGACCTTGTGAATGGCGCGAGTGGCCACGTCCCGGGGAACCAGGTTGCCGTAGGCCGGATACCATTCTTCGAGGAAGTACCAGGGTTTGCCGTCTTTATAGGTCCACACCCGGCCGCCTTCGCCGCGGGCCGATTCGGACATCAGGCGCAGCTTGTCTTCGCCAGGGATGGCGGTGGGGTGCACCTGGATCATCTCGCCGTTGGCGTAGTAGACGCCCTGCTGATAGGCCGAGGCTTGGGGCGAACCGGTGTTGATGGTCGAGTTGGTGGAACGACCGAAGATCATGCCGATGCCGCCGGTGGCCAGGATGACAGCGTCACCACGGAAGGCGCGGATCTCCATGGAGGCCATATCCTGGGCGACGATACCGCGGGTGATGCCTTCCCCGTCGAGGACGGAGGAAAGGTAGTCCCAGTTTTCATATTTGGTAACACGACCAGCTGCTTCCCATTTGCGAACTTGCTCGTCCAGCGCGTAGAGGAGCTGTTGGCCCGTCGTGGCGCCGGCAAAAGCGGTGCGGTGGTGTTTCGTGCCACCGAAACGGCGGAAGTCCAGGAGGCCTTCCGGAGTCCGGTTAAACATGACGCCCATGCGGTCCATCATGTAGATGATCCCGGGGGCCGCATCGCACATGGCTTTGACGGGGGGCTGGTTCGCCAGGAAGTCGCCGCCGTAGACAGTGTCGTCGAAATGTTCGAGAGGGGAGTCGCCTTCACCCTTGGTGTTGACGGCCCCGTTGATCCCGCCCTGGGCGCAGACCGAGTGGGAGCGTTTCACCGAGACCAAGGAGAAGAGGTCGACTTTGCCGCCGGCTTCGCAAATTTTGATAGCGGCCATCAGACCGGCAAGACCGCCACCAACGACGATAATACGCGTTTCCATTTCATCCCACCTCTATATATCGTTAGTGAGCCGCATTCATCAGGAAGTAGAGCGCTCCCAGACCGCCGACAGACAGGACGCCCATGATGCCCATGCACAGCACGAAGGTCACATTTTGCGCTTTCGGACCGATCGTGATGCCCCAGGCCACACAGAAGCTCCAGATGCCGTTGGCGAAGTGGAAAGCGGCAGCCAGGAAACCGATGACGTAGGCGGCCAACGCGATGGGGCTGGAAGCCAGGTATTGGCCGAAGTTGGTGAAGTAGTTGCCACTGGTTGCGCCCCAGAAGTCCATCATCCTCAGGGACCAGACGTGCCAGACCACAAAAAGAACGGTAATGATGGCCGTGATGCGCTGCAGGTAGAACATCCAGTTCCGGAAATAGTTGTACTGAAGCACGTTGTTCTTGGCCACATAAACGATATAGGTGCCGTAAATGGCGTGGAAAGCGATGGGGATAAAGATCATTGCCATCTCAAGGAAGAACTTGAACGGCAGGTGATGAAGGAAACTCGACCAAGCCAGCCAGATGTCTTGGCTGACGATGGCCATGGAGTTCATCAATGCGTGCTCAGCAAAAAACAGACCGATAGGAATGATGCCGAGCAAGGAGTGAACTTTACGGATAAGAAAATGATTATTGTCCGACATTCCGCTGCTCCTTTCCGCCCCCAAGGGTAATAAAAGAACTAAATCTCTCTTTCTTTTTCGCCCAATTCACAAAATTCACACTTTGGCCTAAAAAAAAACCCGCTGAAGTCGTTTTATTCTGCTCTAATCGTCGCCCAAGCCCGTTAACAGGCAAAAGGCCCGCCGATGAGCAGGTCTCCGCTTCTGCAACTTGCACTTTTTTTCTCAATCATCCTCCTTCCATACCCTGTTCCTTTCGTGAATGAGGCGAACCCTGTTCTCATCGCGTAGTTTAGCATCGTGGACAAGGGGAGTCAACCATGTGTACAAGCGCAAATAAGCTAATTAGGTCTTGATTTCGTCCGTTATGTCCCTATTTCGTCCTTTTTCATACTTGTATATTTACGTAACAAGCTAAACATACCATCTTCATCTCATAGACAATCATGGAAATCCCGGCAAATAATATCTATATCGGCTGACTGTTCTCCCTGCTGGTCCAAATTTGTGTTTGTGCCATTGTCCACCGCGATGCTGCGATGTTGTCAGCCTGGTAGACGCTTGCTTGTCGAGACCTGTCTGGAGATGAATGTAACACATTCATCGTAATAATTTCAAGAATATTTTTATTTGCGTGCAGAATCTCCTTTTCTCAAATGAAACAATGTTATTGGGATAGACTAGGGTTATCGCCAACCAAAGGGGGATTCGCCATGGCTAAGCGTTACGACTCTGTCGTCATTGGTTGCGGACCCGCGGGTCTGTCGGCAGCCTTGAACCTGCACATCCGGAACAAGTCATTCATCATTCTGGGAACGAAGCAGTGCAGTCATCGCCTGGCAAAAGCCGAACGGATCGACAACTACCTGGGCTTGCCGGAGATCTCCGGCAAGGAACTCATGAAGCGTTATCTTCACCATGTGTCCAGCCGCGGCATCGAGCTGCGGGAAGAACGGGTGACAGCGGTCTATCCGGGAGATGGGGAGTTCGCTGTGGTCACTGGGAAGGGCCAGTATACGGCCCGGTCGCTGATCGTCGCCACCGGCGTCCATATCGAAAAGGTGTTACCTGGGGAAAATGAGTTCCTGGGCAAAGGTGTGTCCTACTGCGCCACCTGTGACGGCCCTCTCTTTCGAGGAAAAACGGTGGCCTTGATCGATTACACTGGCGGCGCCGCCCACGATGAGGTTTTGTTCCTGGCCGGCGTTACCGATAAACTGTATTATCTTTTGCCGGAAGGAAAAAACGCTTCAGCAACCGGTGCAGCCAATCTGTCCCTGCCTACAAATGTGACGCAGCTGCACGGAACAACTCCTTCTATAAAAGGCGCTGACACCGTCTCCTCCCTGGTCGTCGATGAGCAGGAGTTTGCTGTTGACGGTGTCTTCATTCTACGAGAAACCCAAAAGGCGGAGATCCTTGTTCCCGGTCTGGCTACCGATAATAAAGCTGTCACTATCGATGGGCAGATGGCGACCAATATCCCCGGTGTCTATGCGGCCGGCGACTGCACGGGAAAGCCTTATCAATTGGCCAGGGCCGTAGGCCAAGGCGCTGTGGCCGCCCTCAGCGCCGTCGGCTATCTGGACAATCCCCAGAAGTGACTGTATTATCTTTCTAGTCAAATAAAAGGGTCAAATCTGAATATTTGTGAATCTGTTCTTAATCACTTCCTATTATAGTATCCTGTAATTCGGTAGGTTTTTCCCCTATTGCCAACTCGTTTTTTTATTTTTTCAGGAAATCAAAAAAGTTTTCACAAACTCAGAAGGAGTTTTCAGATATTCAGAGAATAGTAATAAAAGTGCCGGTCAGACCATCATAACTCTTGTTGGTTAGTTCATCTTATCGTAAGATACGATGGTAGACAACGATTCTGAGCTAACCCACAGGCACGTAGAGGGGGGATTTACCGCCAACCGCCGTTGAATGATCGTAACACAGGTCTTCCTGATTACAGTTTCTCTGCCCCTATCGCACTTATCTTTGTGCTAGATGTCACATGCACTTTCTCAATTTGAAAGGAGGCCCCCCAACTATGTGGACTCAAGTATACGATCCCATGGGGAATATCTTCCTGTCGGCCGCCATTGCCGTCATTCCCATCATCTATCTGTTCTGGGCTCTGGCCATTCAAAAGATGAAAGGCTTCATCGCCGGTTCCACCACGACGACCATCGCCGTCCTCATCGCTATCTTCGTTTACGGCATGCCGGCGCAGGTAGCCATCGCTTCGACCCTGCAAGGTGCCCTCTATGGTCTCTTCCCCATCTGCTGGATCGTCATCACGGCCGTCTTCCTCTACAACCTCACTGTAAAGAGCGGCCAGTTTGAGATCATCAAAGACTCCATCGCCTCCATCACCGACGACCGCCGCCTCCAGGCGCTGCTGATCGCCTTCTCCTTCGGCGCCTTCCTTGAAGGTGCTGCCGGCTTCGGCACTCCTGTCGCCATCTCGGCTGGTATGCTCGTCGGCCTCGGCTTCAACCCCCTCTACGCCGCCGGCCTCTGCCTGATCGCCAACACCGCCCCTGTTGCCTTCGGCGGCATTGGTATTCCCATCATCGTCGCCGGCCAGGTTTCCGGCATCGACGATTTCGCCATCTCTCAGATGGTTGGTCGCCAGCTCCCCCTGCTGTCCGTCTTCGTTCCCTTCTGGCTGGTCATGATCATGTCCGGTTGGAAAGGTGTTAAAGAAGTTTGGCCGGCCGCCCTCGTCTCCGGCCTGGCTTTCGCCATCGGCCAGTGGTGGTCTGCCAACTACCTGGGCGCCATGCTCCCCGACATCATCTCCTCCCTCTGCTCCATCATCGCGCTGGTCGTCTTCCTCAAGCTCTGGAAGCCCAAAAACATCTGGCGCTTTGAGAACGAGCCTGCCGCCACCTACAACGCTTCTACAGCCAACCTGACCTTCAAGAAAGTCCTGAAAGCCTGGAGCCCCTTCATCATCCTGACCATCATGGTCGGCGACTGGGGCATGAAGGCTGTCAACGCTGTCCTTGACTCGGTCTCCATCAAGTTCGCCTTCCCCATCATCCACAATGCCGTCATCAACCCGACCACCAACGCCCCCATCGCTGCCATCTTCAAGTTTAACTGGCTCTCCGCCGCTGGTACGGCCATCCTGCTCTCCGCCTTCATCACCATGCTGATCGTGCGGATGCCCCTCGGCCAGACCATCGGCATCTTCTGGGATACCGTCAAGTCGCTGAAGTTCCCCATGATCACCATCGCCTCCGTTCTCGGTTACGCCTATATCGGCAACTCCTCCGGCATGACCTACACCATGGGTATGGCTCTGGCCACCACGGGCGCCCTCTTCCCCCTCTTCTCGCCCGTCCTCGGCTGGCTCGGCGTCTTCATCACCGGTTCTGACACCTCCGCCAACGCTGTTTTCGGCAAACTGCAAGCCATTACGGCGGACACGATTGGCACCGATCCCGTCCTGACCGTCGCTGCCAACTCTTCCGGCGGCGTCACCGGCAAGATGATCTCGCCCCAGTCCATCGCCGTCGCCACCGCCGCCACCGGCCTGGTCGGCAAGGAATCGGATCTGTTCCGCTTCACCGTGAAGCACTCCCTGTTCTTCCTCGTAATCGTCTGTATCATCACCTACCTGCAAGCGACTGTCCTGAAGTGGATGATTCCCGTCTACCAGAAAGGCGTTGCTGCTGCTGCTGCCGCCAACTTGGCCCAGTTGCAGTCCGAAGGCTATATGCTCCTCGGCATCACCGCTGTTATCGTAGCCATCCTCGGCTTCTCCGTCATGGGTCAGACCGACAGCAAAGGCGCTTATTCCAAGCGGTAAGCTTTCGAACTGAACCATCGATAACCGAATCGACTCATGAAACGGATACTGTACCCCGCGCCCGATGGCGCGGGGTCTTTTTTTCCCCAACACATGTCCCCCTTGCCGCACCGGAGAAAACAGAGTAGTATATAGAGGAAAGCAGATACCCCAAGGGGTATGTATAAAAAACGCCTGAAAGGCCAACGAAAACATAGGGAGGATGATTACCTGTGACAAAAATGATGACAAAGTGGTCGAAGTGGTTCTTTGTCCCGGTGTTGGCCCTTTCGCTCACAGCCGCCGGTTGTGTCTCTACAGATACCGGCAACACCGGCGCCGGTGCTTTGGGGCAGACCCCAGGAGTAGCAAATACCCCTAACGGCGCGGCCAAAGAACGGCTGAAGGCGCCCGACTTCAAGTTGATGTCGCTCTACGGCAAGGAGGAATCGCTCTCGGCCTATAAAGGCAAGCCGGTGGTGGTCAACTTCTGGGCCTCCTGGTGCCAGCCGTGCCGCAACGAGATGCCTGACCTCAACGAATTTGCTAAAGAATATGAAGGCAAGGTGGCCGTACTGGGTGTCAACCTCACCTTCAACGATAAGGAAAAGGATGTCCGGAATCTGGTTCAGAAACTGGATATCAAATTCCCCATCCTCCTCGATAATGACCCCAACAACTTAGCCGCTGAGGCTTACCGGATCCAGCCGATCCCGGCCACTTTCTTTATCGACAAGGACGGGAATATCGCTGATGTGCTCGTCGGCGCGGCCCGGAGCAAGAACGATTTCGTGAAGCGGGTGGAACCGCTATTAAAATAGGAGCACTAAAAAAGAGGCTTACCCCGACAAACCGGGATAAGCCTCTTTTTTTATGGCATTTCAAAAAGCGAATGGCCTCTACAGTCTCTACAAGGGGCGAGTAAGGCGCCAAGTGGCACTGCTCGCCTCTATCCCTTGATGACACCGCTGTTCTTGTAGGACTCATAGAGCAGCGCCACAGGGTGAACCGTGTCGATCTTCACGTTGGTCTGGGCCAGACCGTCTTCAATGGTCATCCGGCAACCGGGGCAGCCGGTGGTCGCCAGGGTGGCGCCGGTGCTGCGGATGTTCTCCGCCTTCTTAGTGGTGATCTGCTTGGACAGGTCGTAGTGGGTCAGACTGAAGGAGCCGGCGCCGCCGCAGCAGCGAGCCGCGTCTTTCATCTCAATGAAACGGACGCCGGGGATGGCCTTCATGATTTCCCGGGGCTCGGCAGTGACCTTCATGCTCCGGGCCAGGTGGCAGGAGTCGTGATAGGTGACCACATGCTCCACCTTGCCAAGGGGCTTTTGCAGACCGCCCACCTTGATCACCAGCGGGTTCACGTCGGTCGTCTTCTTCGCCAATTTTTCCGCCATGGCGTGGTACTTGGGCTCATCGTGAAGCAGGTGCGTATAATGCTCGGCGAAGGAGCAGACACAGGTGCCGCAAGCCATGAAAACATAATCGAGGTTGTACTTCTCGTCGGCAGCGCTGAAGACCTCCAGGTTGTGGCGGGCCATTTCACGGCCGATGTTGCGGTCGCCATTGATAAAGACAGGGGCGCCGCAGCAGTGCTGGGCTTTCGGGATGATCACGTCCACGTCGTTGGCGCGGAGGACCTCCACAATGGCCTTGCAGGTGTCGTTGTAGATCAGGTTGTTGACACAGCCGGTGAAGAAGGCGGCGCGCACCTTCCCTTTGCCGCTGTGAGCCGGGTTGAACTCGTCATACATGTCCCGGGAATGGGTCGTCGCCAGGTCAGGAATGACGCGGCGGATGTCCATGCCCATGATAGGCAGGCGCATGGTGCGTCCTTTGAGGCCTTCTCCGCGCTTTTTTAAGGCTACGCCCTGGAAGTTGGCGCCCACCTTCAGACCGAAGTTGAAGAGGCGGCGCAGCTTGAGGCCGCGGAAGATGGACTGCTTGATGAAGGGCAGGCCGACCTTCTCGGCCAGTTGGGCACGGGCGGCCAGGATGATGTCGACACAGTGAACGCCACAGGGGCAGTTGGCTTCACAGGCTTTGCAGGTCAGGCAGAGGGCAAACTTGTCCAGGACGGCGTGGCTGGGCTGCAGCTTGCCTTCCAGCACGTCGACAGCCAACTTAATCTTGCCGCGGGCGACAGCACCCTCATGCATCGTCTCGGCATAGAGGGGGCAGACGGCCTGGCAGTTGCCGCACTTCATGCACTGGTTGATCAGTTCCTGCGCTTTTTCCAGTGTTTTCAGATCGGCCATTCCTTAGGACCTCCCCGCAACCATTTTTCCGGGGTTCAACAGGTAATCAGGGTCAAGGGCTTCTTTGATGCGGCGCAGCACGTCCACACCGGTGGCGCCCAGTTCCCACTCGAGGTATTTCATCTTGGCCATGCCGATGCCGTGCTCGCCCGACAGGGTGCCGCCCATGTCGACGGCGACGCGGAAGATCTCGTCGACAGCCTTATGGACCCGCTTCATCTGCTCGGCATTGCGCTCGTCGCAGAGGATGGTCGGGTGCAGGTTGCCGTCACCAGCGTGACCGAAGGTGCCGATGAGCAGGTCGTATTTCTTGGCGATGGCGCGGATCGCCCGCAGCATTTCGGGGATGCGGGAACGGGGCACGGTGGCGTCTTCCAGAACGGTCGTGGGCGATTTGCGGGCCAGGGCGGGCAGGGCGGCGCGGCGGGCGGCCCAGAGCTTCTCCCGTTCGGCGTCGTCGCGAGCCACTTGGACCTTGCCGTTGAAGCGCTTGCAGACCTCAACGACAGCCTGGGCTTCTTTTTCAACGACTTCGGGTATGCCGTCGACTTCGATGAGCAGAACGGCTTCGGCGTCGGTGGGCAGACCGGCCTTGGCAAAGGCTTCGACTGTTTCAATGGTGGTCTTGTCCATGATCTCCAGGGTAGCCGGGATGACCTTGGCGGCGATGATGCCGGCGATGGTCTTACCGGCGTCATCGAGATCGCTGAAGATGGCCAGCATGGACTTTTTCGCTTCCGGCGCCGGGATCAATTTGACGATCAGTTCGGTGATGATGCCCAGGGTGCCTTCTGATCCGGTGAAAAGCTTCACGAGATCATAAGCGGTCACGTTTTTGACGGTCTTGCCGCCGGCGCGGAACTTCTCGCCATTGGCCAGGACGACTTCCAAGCCCATAATGTAGTGCTTGGTGACGCCATACTTCAGGCCGCGCAGGCCGCCGGAGCACTCAGCCGTGGAACCAGCCATAGTGGCGGTGGAGACGGTTCCGGGATCGGGCGGGTAGATCAGACCGTAGGGGGCGACAGCCGTGTTCAGCGAGGCGATGATGACCCCCGGCTGGACGGTGGCGGTCAGGTTTTCAGCGTCGACCTCCAGGATCTTGTTCATCATTTGAAAGGTCACTACGAGGCCGCCCTTGATGGGGATGGTGCCGCCAGAGAGGTTGGTGCCGGCGCCGCGGGGATAGACGGGGGTCTTGTACTTGCTGGCGATACGCATGATCGCCTGCACCTCTTCCGTCGTCTTGGGCATGATGACGGCGTCGGGACGTTTGGACGGCGCGTCAGCCGTGCCGTCAAAGGAGTAGCAGGCCAGATCTTCCACGGTGGTCAAAACACGCTCTTTGCCGAGCAGCGCTTCCACTTCCCGGATGGCTTGTTGTACGGACATGAATGAATCCTCCTCTTTCTTAACCTTTGCGCAGCGCTTCCGCCAGGACCTCAGCGGTGTGCCGGATCTTCACGGAACTGCGGCGTTTATCTAAACCACCGGAGATCTGCATGACGCAGCCGGGGCAGTCCACACAGACAAGTTCGCTGCCGGTGGCGGCGATGTTGTCGAGCTTCTTCTGCAGGATCGGAGCGGAGATTTCGGGGAACTTGACCAGATAGGAACCGGCCATGCCGCAGCACTGATCGGAATCTTTCATCTCGACAAGTTCCATGCCGGCCACTTCGGAGAGCAGCTTGCGGGGCACGTCGGAGAGGTGCAGGTGGCGGCGGTAGTGACAGGAATCGTGGTAGGTGAACTTGCCCTTGAGGCTCTTCTTCTTGCCGGGGGCCTTGACGCCCAGTTCCTCGGCCAGTGCGGAGAAGTCGCGAACCTTGGCGGCCACCTTCTTGGCGCGTTCACACCAGGCGGGGTCGTCTTTGAGCACCTCGATGATATCTTCCATCATGGCGACGGTGCAGGTCGGGCAGGCAGAGACGATATAGTCGGGGTTGCCTTCTTCCATGGCGGCAACGTTCTGCTTGACCAGCCGGATCTGGGACTCCGTGTCGCCCATATACTTGGACGGGGCGCCGCAGCAGGCCTGATCCCAAGGGAAGTAGACTTCACAGCCGGCGTGTTCGAGGACGTCGTAGACGGCCGTGCCGATGTGGGGGTAGCAGAAGTCGATGAGGCAGCCGGCATAGAAGTTGACCCGCTTTTTCTTGCCCGTGTTCTTCTTCTCGCGCTCCTTGGCGATGTCGCGGAAGGGCTTCGGCGCCACGGCCGGCAGACTCCGCTCCTTCGTCAGTTCGGAGAAGAAGAAAGGCAGGTGGCGGATGAAGGGCTTACCGCCGGTCAGGGGGAACTGGCCGACAGAGGCGACGCGCAACAGGCTGTGCATCAACTTGCGGTTGGCGACGACGTTGAAGATGGCCTTGGGGATCAGACCGATGCCTTTTTTATCGGCCATGCGGCGGCGCATCTCCAGGATCAGGTCAGGAATGGGGATCTTGCCGGGGCAGACTTCGGTGCAGCGGCCGCAGCCGAGGCAGAGGTTTTGCGGCTTCTCCGCGTCGGTGGGATCGTTGAAGAAGAAGGTCAGGATGGCGCCGATGCCGCCGGCGTAGATGTGGCCGTAGACGTGGCCGCCGACCATCTGGTAGGCCGGGCAGACGTTCAGGCAGGAGGCGCAGCGGATGCACTGCCAGGCCTGCTTGAACTTGGGATCCTTCAGCATGTCGCTGCGGCCGTTGTCCATGAGGACGATGTGCAGTTCCTTGTCCTGGACCTGGCCGTCCACCTCGGTGGGGGTGACGCCGGTGACCATGGTGACATAGCTGGTGATGAGCTGGCCGGTGGCGCTCTTCGGCAGGGCCTTGATGATGTTGGCCGCTTCCTTGAAGTCCTTGATCACCTTTTCGATGCCGACGAGGGCGACGTGGACGCGGGGGAGGGTCGTCGTCAGGCGGGCGTTGCCCTCGTTGGTGACGGTGGCGATGGTGCCCGTCTCAGCGACGGCGAAGTTGGCGCCGGAGATGCCCATGTCGGCTTCAATGAACTTGGTCCGCAGTTCGACGCGGGCCTTTTGCACCATGAGGGGGATATCGGGCGGGATGTCCGATTTCAGTTCCTTGCTGAAGTAACCGGCCACCTGCTCCTTGGAGAGGTGGATGGCAGGCATGACCATGTGGCTCGGCTTCTGGCCGGCCAACTGGATGATCCATTCGCCCAGGTCCGTCTCGTTGACGATCAGACCGGCCTTTTTCAGGTGATCGTTCAGGTGAATCTCTTCGGAAGCCATCGATTTGGACTTGACAATCTTTTTGACTTTTTTCTCAATGGCCAGGTTGGCGATGTAGCGGTTGGCGTCTTCGGCCGTCTTGGCATAGTAGACCTTGGCGCCCCGCTTGGTGGCGTTCTCAGTGAAAAGCTTGATCAGTTGATCCAGGTTTTCGCCGTTTTTGGCTTTCGCGCAGGCGATCTCGCCGCGCAGCGCCTCAATGTCCACACCCTGGTAGGCGTTTTTCCGGGCTGTCGGGTAGGCGTCAGCGAAGCGGCTGAGGGCGCCCCGCATGACCTGGTCGTTCAGGGCCTTTTGAATCGACGCTTTGAAGTCTTGATTGTGCTGCTCGTTGGACATTCCTCTTACACCCCTTCGTCGACGAGAATTACGATCAGTTTGCTGGGGCCGTGGACGCCGATGGTGAGCACCCGCTCGATATCGGCGGTCCGGCTCGGGCCGGAGATGAAGGACATGTAGCCGGGAACGGCGCCAAAGTCTTTAACGACCGTTTCCAGCGCGTCGGCGACGGTCGGGAGAATCTTATTAAAAGGGACGACAGCGATATGGGTCGGGGGCAACATGGTCACAACGCGCCCCAGGGGATCTGTCTCGGGATGAAAGATTGATCCTGTCTCCGCAACCGCATACGGAACGAAAGTAATGCCCACATCGGTGACGTCGAGTTCATGGCGATCGAGTTTTTCGGAAATGGTGACCCCGGTCTTGGCCAGCGTGGCCCGGCAGTTGGTCTTCTCCAGTTGGGGCGTGGGAAAGAGGTGAACCCGTTGCGCCTTCAGCTCTTTGACCTGTTCGGCGATCAGTTCGCCGGCTTGGGCCCATGTGCCCACCCGGTGAACCTGAGCGGACATGACCCCCGCCTTTTCCTTAAAAACGGAAAAAAGTTTTTCCGAGGACACGTTTCTTCCAACTCCTTTTATTCATATCGATTGGAGGTCAGACCGGACTGGGATGATTGCCATGTTAAAAAAAGTACAAACAGATGTTCAGATGGTCTGACCACCAATCTGAAAACCTATTCGACGTTTGATCCCGGAATCCTCCTTCTGCATTCCGGGAATTATAAAATGTCGCTGCCATTTTTTCCACTCCTGTAGGGGAAAAGGCAAGGCGACGATTGAAAGGCAGGAGGCGGTGACCGAGTGCAATGGCGCGATCAGGTTGACAAGCGAAACTTCTATTTTATGACAGCTAACGGCGCCCTCTACTTCACGGCGCTCGCCTTTATCGACGGCACCATCGTTGTGCCCCTCTTTCTCAACCAACTCACCCAGTCGCCGGTCCTGGTAGGTTTGGCCTCAACCGTGCGCACGGTCGGTTTTTTTCTGCCGCAGATTTTGATGGCCGGCTGGGTGACCGGCGCCACCCGTCTGAACCGCTTCATCTTCCGCCTGCACCTGACGACACGCCTGCCGTTGCTTCTGCCGGCGCTGGCGATCGGGTTCGACGCGCCGCCGGCGCTTGTGGCATTGCTGTTCCTGAGCGCCTACACCCTGTTCGCCTTCGGCGAGGGCATCGCCCAGGTGCCCTGGATGGATGTCTTCGGCCGGACCATCGACGATTCCCACCGGGGAAAGCTCTTCGGAACGATGCAAGCCCTCGGCGGCCTGGGCGCCCTGGCCGGCACCCTTGTCGTGCAGCGCGTCTTTGCATCTCCCCGCTTGACCTTCCCCGATAACTTCGCCCTCCTTATCGCCATCGGCGCTGCTTTTATGTTCATATCGACGACGATGATCCGCCTGGCAGTGGATCCGCCAAAAACGAAAGAGAAGGCGCGCGAGTTATCGGTCACCCATGTGGTCAGCCGGATCCCCCAGTACCTGGCCGAGCACCGCCTCTTCTCGCGGATGCTGCTCGTCCAGGTGCTGACCAGCTTCAACGTGCTGGGCTTTCCCTTTTATATTCTCTTCATTCGGCAAACGGGCGTACTGCCGGCCTGGGCGCCGGGCGTCTTATTGTCGCTTCAGGTGCTCGGCCAAGTGGGCGGCGGACTGTTATTGGGCTACTTGAGCGATCGCGTCGGCAACCGCCGGACGATCATGACCGTAACGGCGATCAACATCGCCGTTCCCCTGCTCATCGTCTTTTCTCAGCAGTTGGCAGGCATGGCCGCCTTCGCCGGCACAGGCCTCGGCTTCATGTTCCTCGGCGCCTGTTTCGGCGGGTGGCTGGGCTTTGTCAACTACCTGATGGAAACGACGCCGGTGGAAAAACGCCCTGTCTATGTGAGCCTCTCCAACCTCTTCTCTGCCCCTGTCGCCCTCCTCCCCATCACCGCCGGCGCCTTCCTCCGCCTTGTGCCGATGCAGTGGATCTTCTGGGTCGTGGCAGCAATTGAGGTGGTGGCGCTGCTGCTGGCCTATCGGCTGCCAGAGCCGCGGGAAATCGGGGAAGTAGGGACTCTTGACGCGGTTGGCCAGGTCGGTAAGGTGGGAGCGGATCGGTCTGTTCATGAGGATGGAGCGCCCTTAGGCAAGCGCTTGCCTACACCCGCTTACCGCCCTAATGAAGAAAAGGAATGAAGCCACCGGGGTTGGCAAAAGCTATGCCCGAAATATGCGCATTTTTGAGACGACAGGAGGAAGGCGAAATGGAAAAAGGGATACTGGGCGATCCCCATGCGACGAAAACAGAACAGGTGGAGCAGCACAGCGACGTGAAACCCAAGGAGAACATGAAAACGGTGCAGTTGACGCCTAACGCGAAGGTGACCGTGCCGGAAGACTCGCCCGTCAAGGATTTGCCACGATAAAAGACCCTTCAAAAGACAAAAACCGGGAGACTCCCGGTTTTTGCTTTGACTATAGAACTATCGATGATTCGATGGCGCTACACTCGACTGAGCCGAACCGACGACGCCACCTGCTCCATCCCCGTCTCCAGCGCCACCCGGTTAACGGGCAACAGGTTGTGCCGGCGGGGCGGCAGCATTTTTTGCAGGGCCGTCATGATCGACTCCTTTTCGACCACATTCGTCAACCCGAGGAGCGCTCCCAGAAGGAACATGTTGGCCACCTTCAGGTTGCCCAACTGGTTGGCTAGGTCGTTGGCGGCCAGACGCAGCTGAGTGATGTCGGCGCGGGGGCTGGACTCGCCGATCAAGGACGAGTTGATCAGCAATAAGCCGCCCGGAACCAGCAAAGGGCCGAATTTTTCCAGCGAGGGCTGGTTGAGGACGATAGCGCCGGTCGGTTCATAGACGATGGGCGAGGCGACGGGCCTGTCGGAGACGGTGACGGCGCAGTTGGCCGTGCCGCCGCGCATCTCGGGACCGTAGGAGGGGATCCAGGCCACGTGTTTCCCTTCGAGCATCCCGGCGTAGGCCACCAGTTGGCCCATCAGCATGACGCCCTGGCCGCCGAAACCGGCGAAGATCAGACGATGTTCCATCTTACTGCACCCCCTCGGGGATCCGGAAATCCTTGATCGGGTAGTAGGGCAGCATCTGCTGTTCCAGCCACTTGTTGGCGTCCAGCGGCGTCATCCCCCAGTTGGTGGGGCAAGCGGACAGGACCTCAACGAAGGAGAACCCTTTCCCCTCCTGCTGGCACTGGAAGGCGCGGCGGATCGCTTTTTTCGCCCGAACGACCTGAGCCGGCGTATGTACGGAGACGCGGCTGATGAAGGCGGGGCGCTGCAACGTGTTCAGCATCTCGCAGACCTGGATGGGCGCGCCGTCAGCGCCGGCATCACGGCCTTTTGGAGCCGTCGTCGTCGACTGGCCGAGGAGGGTCGTCGGGGCCGACTGGCCGCCGGTCATGCCGTAGATGGCGTTGTTGACGAAGATGACCGTCACATTCTCGCCACGGGCAGCCGTGTGGATGATCTCCGACGTGCCGATGGCGGCCAGGTCGCCGTCACCCTGGTAGGTGAAAACGATCCGGTCCGGCAGCGCTCGTTTGACACCGGTGGCGACGGCCGGCGCGCGGCCGTGAGAGGCCTGGATGAAGTCTGTATCGATGTAATCATAGATGAAAACCGAGCAACCGACAGGGGCGACCCCGATCGTGCGGGGGGCCAGTTCCAGTTCATCGATGGCTTCCGCCACGAGCCGGTGAATGATGCCGTGGTGGCATCCCGGGCAGTAATGGGTGGCCACATCGCGCAGGCAGTCGGGCCGGCTGAATACTTTTGTTCCCATCGCTTAGGCCGCTCCTCCCTCGTTTGGTTGCGCCGTCTCGGCGTTCGCCTTTTTCTCGGCCAGTTCCTCTAGGCGGGCAGCGATCACCCGTGGGTCAGGGACCATGCCGCCGGAACGCCCGTAAAAATCGACAGGCTGCCGGCCGCCGACGGCCAGGCGAACGTCTTCCACCATCTGACCGGTGCTCAGTTCCACCGTGAGGAACCAGGCCCCACCTTCGGCGGCTTCGCGAAGCGGCGCCGAAGGGAAGGGAAACAGGGTGATCGGCCGGATCAGGCCGACGCGGATGCCCTTTTCACGGACCATATCGACAGCGGCCATGCACAGCCGCGCCGCCGTGCCGTAGGCGACGGCGATGATCTCGGCGTCATCGGTCCGGTAGCATTCAAAGCGGGTCTCCCGCTCCTCCATGGCGCTGTATTTGGCGCGCAGGTGGTCGCAAAAACACTCGGCTTCCTCCGGCTTTATATATAAGGAAGTGATTAGTTTCGCTTTCTCATTGTCCCCCTTCCCCGTGGTCGCCCAGGGCTTCTCGACGGTCTTTTCGGGAGACGGTTCGGGCAGGACGACAGGCTCCATCATCTGGCCGAGGACGCCGTCGCCCAGGATCAGGACAGGGTTGCGGTACTCGTCGGCTTTTTCAAAAGCGAGCGCCGTCAAGTCGACCATCTCCTGGACAGAGGCTGGCGCCAGCACCATCAACCGGTAGTCGCCATGTCCGCCGCCTTTGGTGGCCTGGAAGTAATCGCTCTGGGTGGGGGCGATCCCGCCCAGGCCCGGACCGGTGCGCATGATGTTGACGATGACCGCCGGCAGTTCCGAACCGGCGATATAGGAGACACCCTCTTGCTTGAGGCTGATACCGGGGCCGGATGAGGAGGTCATGACGCGGACACCGGCGCAGGCGGCGCCGAAGACCATGTTAATGGCGCCGATCTCGCTCTCCGACTGAAGAAACGTCCCGCCCACCTCAGGCAGGTGACGGGCCATGTATTCGAGGAGTTCATTCTGGGGTGTGATGGGATAGCCGAAGAAAAAACGGCAACCGGCCCGGATGGCCGCCTCGGCCAAGGCCTCGTTCCCTTTCATCAGCACCTTTTCGGCCATGTTGTTCACCTTTCTTCCTATTTCTCCACTTCGATGACCAGATCAGGGCAGACGCGCGCACAAAGGGCGCATCCCCTGCATTTCTCCATATCGGTCACCACCGCCGGCTGAAACCCTTTGGCATTCAGGCGGCTTTCATCCATGATGACGATCCCCACCGGACAGGCGGCCGTACAGAGGCGGCACCCCTTGCAGCGTTCTTCCCGGAATATGACTTTCGGCAACGACAACACCTCCCCGGTTAGTAATTTTTTGTATTTGCATTCGAAAGGTTTCGAATATTTTGTGATTAAAAGATCTTTCTCTCCGTTCCGGCGAACGAAGAGTGACTGTAGCCCCAACCGTTCCTACCCCAGGACGGACGTAGCGGATCGCGAGCGATTTGAGCGAAGCGGCGAAAAGCGACTGCAGCCTGTGGAGCGGTAAGGGCGCCACGGTTCACATGCAGAAAAGCCCAGAGGTTTGGCGCCCGAGCGGAACAGGCAAAGGAGCCGCCGCGGAGCTCTTAGCGAGCGATCCGCTACGTCCGTCCCCCTAATCGAGCCGTTTCCGAAACCGCCTCAAAGACACGACAAACAAGAACACTGTAAAAGCCGCCAGGGAAAGGACCTCCCGGTACAACTCCCCCATCCCTATCTCCTTCAGGAAGATGCCGCGCAGGATCACCAAAAAGTCCGTCAAGGGAATGAAGTTGCCCAGGATGCGGATCGGAGCAGGCATCGTTTCGCGAGGGAAGACAAAGCCGGAGAGGAGGATGCTCGGCAGGATGAAGGCAAAGGCCATCTGCATCGCCTGCAACTGGTTGTCGCTGAAGGTCGACATGAGCATGCCGATACTGAGGGACGTCAGGATAAATAAAAAAGCCAGTCCAAACAGCAAGGGAAGGCTCCCCCGGACCGGAACAGAGAACCATGCGCTCCCAGCGATCAGGACGAGTGTAAAAGAGATCATGCCAACGATGACGTAAGGGCAGAGTTTGCCCAGGATCAGTTCGGCAGGACGGACCGGCGTGACGATCAACTGTTCCATCGTGCCCCGTTCCTTTTCCCGAACGAGGGCGAAGGCGGTCAACGTCATCGTCACGTTCTGCATGATTAGACCGATCAGAGCAGGAATCGTGAAAAAGTGAGTTTTCAACTCCTGATTATACCAGATTCCAATCCGTGCTTCCAAGGGAAAAGACGGCGAAGGAGCTAGTTCTTTCTGGCGCAACATCTGCGCGCCGCGAGCCTGCACGAGTGATTGCGCCACCTGCATGGCCTGGCGAGTCGACTGGGGCTCCGTCCCATCGAGCAGCACTTGAATTGTCGCCAGCCGTCCGGCTTGCAAATTGGCGGCAAAATCAGGCGGGATGATCAAGGCCACACGGCTCCGTCCGGTGGCCAGCGACTGGCCTACATCACCGTAACCTCCAGCGATCTCTTTCAATTGGAAATAGGTGGTGTTGACAAAGGCTTGCAACAGTTCCCTGCTTTCTGCGCTGCGGCACTGATCCCAGACGACTGTCGGCAAGCACCGCACATCGGGATTGACGCCGTAGCCGAAGATGAAGAGCATCATCACGGGGATGCCGGCCGCCATAGCAAGACTGGGCCGATCCCGCCAGAGATGGAGGAACTCCTTGCGAAGGACAGACCAAAAGGGCGCCCAGCGTATACCTCTCAACGTGTGACGGGCAACTCCTTTCTCGGGGGTGTGACCCGCTAAGTGTGGTCTTCGCTTCAATTTTCCCCGTCGCCTAGCTCCACCTGGACAGACATTCCCGGCCGCAGCCGCTCCCAACCTTCTCGGATCGCGATCTTTACAGCGAAGACGCGATCACTGTGGTTGCCTGAGCCGCCACCGATGAAAGGGGAAAACTCCTCCTGATCACTAACCTGTTCGACCGTTCCAGAAAAAGTCTCCTTCCCCTCGTTCAGGCGGACCTTCCCTCCCGGAGTAAACTGGGGCAACGCCTCTGCCGGGACGTAGATGCGCACCTTCAGATCCTGCCGGTCGATGAGGGTGGCTATCGGCGCGCCAGGCCCTAGCGCCTGCCCCGGATGGACGTGGATGCGCTGCACCGTTCCTCCCCGTCCGGCGCGAACAGTATGGCGATCCCGTTCTAAGCGGGCCAAATCCAGGAAATGTTCCGCTTGAGCGACCTGGGCCGCGAAAAGCGCCGGTGAGGCAGCGCGTCCAAGCGCAGCGTCGCCAGCATCGCCATTCCCGCCAGAAGCCCGCGCCAATGCCAGGGCGGCCTCGGCTTGCCGGACGCGCAGTTCGGCATAGGTCTCATCCATCTGAGCGACCACATCCCCTCCCGACAGCGTGTCGCCTTCTCGCACAGAAAGACTTTGCATCCGCCCGGCCACTTCCGCTGCCACGGTAAACGCATAGGCCTCTACAAAACCGGAGTAACGGATTGGAGACGGATCGATGCGGCTCAGCCAAGACAAGCGCTGTTCAGGCAAGTCAGGCAGAAAGGCTGCGGCGCCCAGAAGAGACGTCAATGCCAAGGAAATGATCGCTTTTTTCGCCCGCACTCTCTACACCCTTCCGATTTTTTAACCTGCCTCCCATTTTTTTCGCCGCCTCCTGCTTCCTCCGATTCCTCGATTGTTTCCGCTTACTCTGGTTTTACCGTTTAGTCCGGTTTTTCTGCCTACTTCGCTTTCCGTTTTCTCGCTCCATTTATTTTGTCCGTGAACCCATCGTAAAATCGAACAAAAAAGCCACAACGGCACATTGACCGTAGTGGCTATCCCCATGACTCGCCGGCAATCAGTTGTCGTCACGATCCGCTGATGTAGAACGTTTCAACTCAA